>CAYTVF010000240.1:0-5908 GCA_964441345.1 uncultured Desulfopila sp.
CGGGTCAATGTGGAGTCCACGGCCAGGCTCGCGGCCCGGGCGCTGGGCCAAACGCCGCCGGCTCGGCTGGTGCTGGTCTCCTCGGTGGGAGTGTATGGCGAACTTGCCCGACAGCCGGCCGACGAAGACACCCCCTGCCGGCCGGTCAACGACTACGAGGTCACCAAACAGGCCGCCGAACTGGAGGTTCTGGCCGCCGCCGGCCGGGGCCTGCCGGCGGTCATTGTCCGGCCGACCTGGGTCTACGGCCCGGGGGATCGGAAGAATTTCAAACTGTTCCGGCTTATCAACCGGGGACGCTTTCCCCTGATCGGTTCCGGCCGGACCCAGCTTTCTCCCATCTTCAGCGAGGATCTGGCCGCAGGCATTGCCCTCACCGTCACCCGGCCCGAGGCAGTGGGCCAGACCATCATAATGGGCCCGCCCGCGCCGGTGACCCTGCTGGAACTGTGCTCCGCCGCCGCCCGGGCACTGGACAAACCGGCACCGCATCGGCGTATCCCCTTGGCCCTGGCCATGCCGGCGGCCCTGTTGATGGAACTGTGCTGGCGGGTGCTGCCCGGCAGTCCACCGCTGTCGCGCCGCCGCTTGCTCTTTTTTACCCGCAGCCAGACCTTTTCCTGCGCCCGCGCCGAACGTCTGCTGGGGTTTGCAGCGTGCGTCAGCCTGGCGGAGGGCATGCGACGCACCGCCGCCTGGTACCAGCAGCAGGGCTGGCTCGATTGAAAGGCTCAGTGCCTCCCGCCTCGCGGGCAATGGTGGAGTCAGCCATTTTTGCTTGTAATGAATACGTATATATTTTAAAGTAGATATTGATCAACACCCCTGTATTTTAACGTAGATATTAATGGCATGTTCTCAGTGAAAATCCTTGTACGTCCCCTGGCGGGAGCACGCCGAATGGGGCACATCCGGTCATACAGAAGTCTGCTTCTGAAGTCACCCTCTTTCGGAAAAAACCATGTGGAAGATTCTCTTTCTGTTTTTTAGTTTCGTTATGGTCCTGCTGAGTAACGATGGAATGATTTTGCCAAGCGCAAGCGAAGATTCGGATCGGAAGCGGCGAGGCTCCGAGGAACCGCGCCATGAAGGATCACTGGGCATCGGTTCCTCCTCGGCACAAGCGGCGGAGCTTGTCTCCCGCGATGCATCCCGGTCCGGGGAACCCCGGATCTTCCGCTCCCTGCCGCCCCAGCCCCGGGTATTGTTGATTTTTCCCGCCGGGGGCTTTTCCACCAAGGAACCGCTGCCGCCGCTGGGCCTGGCTTTTCTGGCCGCGGTGCTGGAACGGGACAATATCCCGGTGGCCATCATCGATGCGGCGGTGGAACATCTATCGCCCGCGGCGCTGGCCAAACGCATCAGCGATTATCGCCCTGATCTGATCGGCATCACCGTGTTGACCGAGTTCCGTTTTTCCTCCTTCGATACCGCTCGAATTGCCCGCGAGGCGGCGCCGGAGGCGCTGGTGATGCTGGGAGGGCCCCACGTCACCCTGGCGGCGGAAGACACCGCCGCCCATGTCCCGGCTGCCGACTTCGTGGTGCGGGGCGAGGCCGAGGAAATTATTCTGCAGCTTATCCGGGCGCTTTCCACGGGCGGGGATCTGCACGCGGTGCCGGGGCTCACCTGGCGCGAGGGCGACCGGGTGGTTTCCACCCCCGACGCCCCGCTGGTACGCGACCTGGACAGCCTGCCTTTCCCGGCCCGGCACCTGCTGCCCATGGCAAAATACCGTTTTCTCCTGGATGTTCCCGGTTTGGGGCCGCGTCCCGCGGCTCACACCATCACCAGCCGCGGCTGCCCCTTCGGCTGCTCGTTCTGCGCCACCTCCACCATGATGGGCATGCGCTGGCGGGCCCGCAGCGCCGCCAACGTCCTGGCCGAGGTCAAGCAAGTGGTGGCGGAGGGAGCCGACACCCTCTGGTTCTACGATGACACCTTCACCATGAACAAAAAACGGGTGGAGGATATCTGCCAGGGTATCATCGACCTGGGGCTCAACATCCACTTCACCTGTTCCATCCGGGTGGATACGGTGGACCGCGAACTCCTCGCCCTGATGCAGCGGGCCGGCTGCTTCATGGTCTTCTTCGGGGTCGAATCGGGCAACCAGGAGACCATCGACCGGGTCTGCGGCAAACGTATCTCGCTCCAGCAGGTGCGCGACGTGGCCCGCTGGTGCGATGAACTGGGCATCCGCAAGAATCCTGGCTACATCGTCGGCTTCCCCGGCGAGACCCTGGCGCAGGCGCGTCAGACCCTGGACTTCATGCAGGAGGTGGGCGGCAAGTCCTCGCTTTCCTTCCTGCGGATCTATCCCGGCACCGCCATTGAGCAAATCGCCCGGGAAAAGGGCATCCTGGAACCGGAATTCTCCTGGGCCGATCCGACCATGAAGGGCAGCACCTCGGTCGGTGCGGCCCACGGGACCTCTCCCCTTTTTCTCGATACCCTCTCCTGGGAAGACATGAGCCGGCTCTCGGTGGAATGGGCGGCGCGGGAGAAAATTCCGCTATGGAAAAAAATCCCCAAGGCGCTTCGTTCCGTCCGTTCCCTGCACGAACTGCGCATGCTCTCGGTCACCGGCCGGGCCTACCTGCGCTCGCTGGTGGATTGGAGACGCCGATGAACGAGATGAACGCGATGAATGCGATGAATATCTGGGAGCGCTATCGGCGCCTGGCAGGGATTTTTATCAACTACCGGCTCGGCCGCACCGAACTGGCGGCGCCGCCTTTCCGGCTGTGGATCGAGCCGACCAACGGCTGCAACCTCCGCTGCGTCATGTGCCCCAACAGCCTGCCTGAACGTCCGGCCGCTGCTTACCTGGATCTGGACCTCTACCGTTCGCTGCTGGCCCGGGTGCATGGCACGGTCTACGACGCCAACCTGCACCACCGGGGGGAACCGTTGCTGCACCCGGACCTGCCCGTTATGATCCGCGAGGCGCGTCAGGCCGGCATTGCCACCCGACTGCACACCAACGCCACCCTCCTCGACGAGGACAAGGGGCAGGCCCTGCTGGAGGCCGGCCTGGACCTCATCTCCTTTTCCTTTGACGGTTTCACCCCCGAGACCTACGCCTCGATTCGCCGGGGAGCGGATTTTCATAGCACCCTGGCCAACATCGAGGGGTTTCTGCGCCTGAAACGAGAGAAGGGCAGCGCGTTCCCCCTGACCATCTTCGAGACCATCGGCTTTGATGCGGTGGTCAAACCGGAGGAGAGCGCGGCCCGTGAGACGATGAAGGCGCGTCTGCTGGCACTGGGGCTCGACAAGTTCATCGTCAAGACTCCGCACAACTGGGGCGGCACCCTGGCGGACGGAGGGTGCTCAAGCCAACGTTTCACCCCCTGCACCTTTCCCTGGTTCGCCCTGGTCGTCTTTGCCGACGGCACCGTCACCCCTTGCCC
Source organism: uncultured Desulfopila sp. (assembly GCA_964441345.1). GTDB lineage: Bacteria > Desulfobacterota > Desulfobulbia > Desulfobulbales > Desulfocapsaceae > Desulforhopalus_A. The sequence goes on from CAYTVF010000240.1 coordinate 3,417, forward strand.
GCAGGACTTTTACGGCAAACTCAAAATCGGCGATCTCAACCACCAGACCCTGGATGAAATCTGGAACGGCCAGCCCCTGCGAGAGTTGCGCCGGCGCATGGCTTCCGGCCAGGTGGAAGGGCTCGATCCCTGCGCCGGTTGCGACCAGATCCGCCGTCCCACCGTGCTTGGCATCCCCACTCCCAACTTGCGCACCTTCGTCAAGGAAACCCTGGGGGGCTATCGTCTGTTGCCGCGTCTGCTTGGGCGGCGTGAAGGGTCCGGCCTGTAGGTTCGATAACAACTAGATATCGACAAACAGGATCTCTCCCTTGGTCACTTCCTGCTGGCGTCGATGATGGGAGAGGAGGCGACGCAGTTCTTCCAGCAAACCCTTTTCATAATTTTCGTCCGCCGGCAGATTTTCAAGCAAATCGATAATCACCACTTCAAGCGAAGCAACCTCGGTACCGGAAGGGATTGATATCAAGAAACGGGTGGGTGCAATCTCGATGAGGCGTAACCAAGGGATCTTCGCCAAGCTTTGGCTGGGACCAATCACTATTAAGCCGGCACCTTCCGAAATCTTCACAACCTCAACTCTTTTTGCACCCAAAATGGCCTCGGCAATTGCTTCTACGCACTTGACGATGGCCTTGCCCCGGTCGCTATCCAATTCTTCCAGCTGACGGAGGATGCGGAGAGGCAGCGTGACTGTAACCGGGCTGCTTGGTTCATCAAATTTTGGGGGACGTCCTGCTGTCATTGTTTTTCCGGTTGTTGTTAAATATCGTGCGAAGAAATGAGGAAGTTTACCATAATTATCCGTTGAGCCACATACTTTTCTGCCTTCCATACCCTTACCTGGCCGCATGAAAGGCCTGGTCGAGATCGGCGATGATGTCCGTCGGATGTTCGGCGCCGACGCAGAGCCGGATCATGTTGCCGGGGATGCCGGCCAGGGCCCGGCCTTCCTCGCCCTGCTGCTGGTGGGTGGAGATGGCCGGAATGGTGGCGACGCTCTTGATCCGGCCGAGGTCGGTGGCCCGCCAGATGCGCTGCAGGTTGTCGAACACCTTTCGCGTCTTTTCCCCGCCGCCCTTGACGCAGAACGACAGGAGGTGGCCGTAGCGGTTGATCGGCCGGTTGTACTGGTCGTCGTATTCGGCATCGACCAGCCACATATATTTCTTGGCCAGGTCGTGGAGCGGATGGTTGGGAAGACCCAGATACTGGACGCTTGCAACGCCCGGGTGGCCCTCCAGGAAGGCGGCAACTTTCTCGCTGCTGCGGCTCATCAGATCCATTTTCGAGCGGATGGTGCGCATGTCGTTTAGGGTCATGACAGCCTGCAGCGGATGGAGGTTGGGGCCGAAATCGCGGTTTTGCAGGTATTTGACCGACAGCGAAAAATCCTCCTTGAGCTGGTCGTCGTCGATATTCGTGACCAGGTTTTTCCGGGCGATGACCGCGCCGCAGATGCCGAAACCGCTGCTGGTCAAACTTTTGGTCACCGACTGGACGACGATATCGGCCCCGTGGCAAATGGGGCGGAGCAGGGCGGGGGTGGCGACAGTCGAGTCGCAGATGAGGGGCAGGTTATGGCTGTGGGCGAGATCGGCCACCGCCTTGATATCGAAGAAGCCGAGTTGCGGGTTGCTCGGCAGTTCGCCGTAGAGGAAGCGACTGTTTTTGTCGATCTTCGCCGCCCATTCCTCGATATTGGTGGCGTCTTTCACCCATCTGCATTCGATGTTCCGCTCCTGCATGAGGCGGACGGTGAACTGCTGAAAGGTGCCGCCGTAGCATTGCGCCGTGGCCACGAAATTGCGTGGTTCGCCGGCGCTCTTGATCACCCGGAGAAAGGGCTGGACCGCTGTCATGATGGCGGACATCCCGGACGAGGTCGAGCAGCACGAAGTGGCGCCGTCGAAGCCGTAGCCTTCCAGGAGGGCGAGGGTCCATTCGTAATAGTAGGTCGAGGGATTGGCGATGCGGGAATAGCACCAGGTGGGGATTTTATAGGCGAGCGCCGCGGCCATCTCGTCCGAATCGGCATAGGCCTGGGAAGTACTCATGAAGATCGGTTCGATGATCGCCCCCTGGTAATCCTTGATGGCGTCGGTTACCGAGTAGAGGCCGTGCACGGCAATGGTGTCGAATTTCCATTTCTTGACCGTCTCCTCGATGTATTTCGCCCGTTCCGCGAGATAGATATTGTTCCTGTCGATATACTCTTGCATTCCCGGGGTGATGTGCACATCATTTGTTGCGGACATGGCGGACTCCTTTCTTGGCGGGCAAGTGGTCGGGGAATTTCTCTTAAACTCTCCTTTAATGCTAGTGCAAAGGCGATTTCCGGGTCAAGGCGAATTGTCGGGAGCGGCGGGAAATAGGCGGCGGCCATGTCCGGAGAGAGGACGCGAAAAGTATTGTGCCGGCGGAAAAAAGAGTATAGGCTGGGCTCGTATGCCGTCCGCGGGGGTGGTTTTAGCCTCCCCTCCCTTGACGGG
>CAYTVF010000241.1:0-839 GCA_964441345.1 uncultured Desulfopila sp.
TGAAGATACTTGCCGAGGATGAAATTGTAACCGAAAGGGTCAGGATTGAAATTTTAAATTTCGAAGATATTATTCCCGGCATGATAGCCGATGAAGATATCCTGGCGAAAAACGGGGCGCTCATCATTCCGCGCGGGCAGGAGATAACCTGGCCCGTCATCCAGGGGCTGACCAATTACCTCGAACATATCGGCATCAGAGATCCCATCCGGGTACGGGTGCCTGAAAAGGAGAATACCGATTTGACAATCGACGAGTGAGGCCATTTGCCGCTTGAATGCAGCCTTTTTGAATCTTGAATCGCGTGAAAAAACAAGGGGAGGGCTAAAACATGTTTATCGATCTGGGTGATCTGTCGAAGGGAATGGGAATGATTTTCATGCGGGAATTCATGGAAACGGCCAAACGAATATCCTGCGACGATGGTCAGGTGCTTTTTCGAAAAGGCGACGAAACCCACCATTTTTTCACCTTGATCCAGGGCGAACTTCGCCTGACCATCGGCGCGGGCGAGCAGCACGTGTATACGGTACGCCAGGCCGGGGATATTTTCGGCTGGTCCAGCCTGGTGGGCGGAAGCACCTACAGCGCGACGGCAATCTGCACCAAGCCCTCCGAAATGCTCCGGTTCGATCGCGATGCGCTGGTCGACCTGCTGGGCAGGCACCCCGAGAGCGGCTTCCTCTTCTTTAAAAAGCTGGCGGAGATGCTCGGCAAGCGGTTGCTGGAATGCTACCGGATCATCGAGGGGGATGTGGCCTAGATAAGAAGCCGGGGTATCCATTCAGCTCTATGAACACATCCCCCTCCCCCCCCCGGGGGGGGGGAGGGGGGGGGGG
>CAYTVF010000241.1:879-5890 GCA_964441345.1 uncultured Desulfopila sp.
CCCCTCAATCCCCTCCCGTCAAGGGAGGGGAGGCTAAAACCAATCGAACAAAGTGCATGCTATTGAAATAAAATGAATAGTTGTAAGCCGGGGGTGAATCGAAACAGGAGAAAGGCGTGGCGAAAGAATTGAATATCCCGTACGGCCATATCGCCGGCAGCGGTCTGGTGCTCGCGGGGCTCTACTCGGCAAGCCTGTACAACTATCTCCTGTTTCACAGTCTGGTGGAGCTTTTCAGCGTCGCCGTGGCCCTTGGTTCTTTTATGGTCGTCTGGAACTCCCGCGGCCACCTGAACAACGACTTTTTCCTCCGCCCGATTCGGCATTCCCCTCGCCGTCGCCGGCTATGCGGCGGTTCTCGTCGCGATTCTGGCCGCCTCGATCCTTCTCACCATCCTCTCCGAATTGAGTTTCACGCTCTATATCAGCGTTTACGGGTTTTCCAATTTCATCGGCCATATCTGCCAGCCGGTCTTCGATGAGAACGGCCGGTTTATCGGCAGGCGCGCCAGCAACCGGGATATCACCGAGGCGAAAGAGCTGGAGCAGGAACTGCGGGAGGCGCTTTCCAAGGTGAAGCTGCTCAGCGGCTTTATTCCCATCTGCGCCAGCTGCAAGAAGATCCGCGACGACAGCGGCTATTGGCAGCAGATCGAGGCGTATATCCGCGACCGCTCGGAAGCGGAGTTCAGCCACGGCATCTGCCCCGATTGCGCAAAAAAGCTGTATCCGGATTTGCACCGGCGGTAAAGGGCGGCGGGGGCGTGCCATGCCCGGACCAAATCTGCAGCCATGCGGTTCATGACAGTTCAGACAACGCCGGGAGTGAGTTCACGAAATGTTTTCACGAAATATCTTCAATCCGAATACACGCACTCTTCCCCGGATATGGGCGTACCATGGACAAGAACCTGCCGGATTTTCTGGAGAAGCTCGTACGGAGTGAACGGTTTGCCGAGAAACGAAAGGCCCTCTTCCAGCACACCATATGGGGCGATGGTACTGTCCGTGTATCCGGAGATATAGAGAATTTTCGTATCCTTTCTCGCCGCGTGAATCAGGCAGACCATGTCCCGCACATCGACGCCGGGCATGATGACATCGGTCAGGATCAGATCGATGAACCCCTGGTGATTATTGCTTACCTCCAGTGCCCTCTCTCCATTCCCGGCCTTGAGAATGCGATACCCGTGGTCTGCAAGTGCCCGGCAGATCAGGTCGAGAAGCGCGGGGTCATCCTCCACTACCAGAACGGTTTCACCACCGGCCGCGGATTTAGGAGAAAGAGCGGCCTTCATCCGGACCCGTTCCGGTTCTCCCTCATGGACGGGCAGATAGACCGTAAAAACCGTCCCTTTCCCCGGACTGCTGGTGACATAGATATATCCCCGGTTTTGCTTGACAATGCCGTATACCGTGGCCAACCCCATTCCCGTGCCCTTGCCCACTCCCTTGGTAGTGAAAAATGGTTCGAACACCTTGGCCCGGATCTCTTCATCCATGCCGATGCCCGTATCGCTGACTGACATCAGGATATACTGTCCGGGAACTATCTCGTAGTGCTCGGCTCGGAAGGTTTCGGTCAACTCCGCATTGGCGGTGGCAATGGTCAGCCGCCCGCCGTTGGGCATGGCGTCCCGGGAATTGACCACCAGGTTGAAGATCACCTGCTCCATCTGGCCCGGATCCACTTTCACCGGCTTCAATTCGGGTGCAAGAAGGGTCGCCAGCTCGATGTTTTCTCCGATCAACCGGCCCAGCATCTTACGGGTGTCTTCGAGAAGACTGTTCAGGCTCACCACCTCCGGCGATATCACCTGCTTTCGGCTGAAAGCGAGAATCTGCCGGGTCAGCCCAGCGGCCCGCACGGCGGCGGCGGAGATCTGTTCCAGGGGTTCCCGGGCCCGGTGATCCTTTGCCAGTTCCGCCAGGGTCAGCTCCGTATTACAGAGGATGATAGTGAGCATGTTATTGAAATCGTGGGCAATGCCACCGGCAAGTTTGCCGATTGACTCCATCTTTTGTGCTTGTCGGAGGTGCTGCTCGATTTGCTCTTCCCGGGTGACATCCTTTACTACTGCCACAACGTCGCCGATTTTGCCGAACGAATCCAGCATCGGGGTAACTGAGATATCGATGGCGATCCTGCTTCCATCCCGGGTCAGGGGATGCGTTCTGCCGTCCCAGCTCTTTCCCCGGTTCAGGTTTTCCACCACTTCATTGAAAAGATGGGGGGATTCGAATATCACCTGCAACGACCGGCCGGAGGGATCTCTCCGGTCAAAGCCGGTAATTCTTTCAAAGGCCGGATTAATGTAGAAGATCGTCCCCATCCGGTCGGCGATGACCACAGCCTCGTTCGCATGTTCGATGGCCGCCTCCAGCCGCAACCGTTCTTTCAGGTCGAGCTTCAGTTTCTCGTTTGCCTGGTCCAGATCCTCGGTACGCGATCGGACCTTGACCTCGAGGGTCTCGGCGTAGTCCCGGTTCAGCCGGTGCGAGCGTTGCAGATCCAGGATCATTTGATTGAAAGCTTCCGCCAACTGGCCGATTTCATCCCGGGTTCCCGTCTCCAGGACCCGGGCCGAATCGACTCCGTCCCGCAGAATATCGTGGATCACGTCCATCAGTTTTTTCAGCGGATGCGATACCCAAATGGACAGGAATGCCAGAACCAGCATGGAGCCTATGCCAAAAAAGAAAACGGCCGCGACCGTTCCGTAACCAACTATTTTGCGGATTTTTCCGGTAACGACTTTGGCGGGAAAGCCGATGTTCACCGTGGCGACCAACTCGTCCGAATCTCCGAAAACCGGAATTACCGCACTGAAAAAACTGCCATTCTCGCCGTCTTCATAGAGGCTTACCACTTCCTCCCCTGCTCCGATAGCCTGCAGTAACTGCGGACTGTCGATGCGTCGACCTTGCCGGCCGGGGTCGTTGTGAAAGAGCACCACTCCCGCCGGATCGATCACCCGGGCAAAGGAGATGATCCCGGGATTCTGGGCCACGACCTCGCGGCACTGTTCGTCGAATCCTACCAGATCGGCCATGGGGATCCGCAGGCGGATCAAGCGGTCCAGCTGCAGCCTGAGAGAGCGGCCGGCGACCAGGGAATGGTACTGAAGGGCTGAGGAATATTCCTTCATAAAGATAACACTGCTTGTCCAGATGACCACTCCCAACGTGGCGCAAAGAACCACCGTGGTAATCAGCGAAATCTTTATCCGAATCGACAAGGTCACGGGTTACTGTTGCTCCCACTCGAATTTCTCGATCACCTGCGTACTCAGCAGCGTCGTTGTCCTTATCTTGATACCGAGGCGGTCCGCTCTGGCCAGGCTGATCATCGGCTCGCCTTTGACCGAAGGTTCGATGAGAAAGGAATCCGGGCTCCTCCCCTCCTTGAGAATTTCGCGGGCGATCCTGCCGGCGGCCAAGCCCTGTTCATATCCGGAGACGGTGACGGCGCACAGGGTGCCATAGGAAACCCGGTCTGCCCAAAAACTGAAATCCGGCAGTTTGCTGTGCTCCGCGGTCCACTTCAGCACCTCACTGTAGGATACATTGTTTCCTGCTTGATCCTTGAAACCGAAGATCCCGATCAACGCGACACCATCCGCCTGCCGCTGGAGGGCTTCGATTTTCTCTTTGTACTCGGCAAACGTCTCGATCACGTCCCAGCTGATAAAGTCAATCTGGGGGAGCTGGGCCTGCTTGGCCTTCATCCGGGCCACCACCGGTTGCCACATGACATCCCGATCGACGATGACCGCGATTTTTTTCACTGAGGGAACGATTTCCCGGAGAAGCAGTACCGATTCGACGAAATGCTCCTGTTCCAGTACTCCGGTGATATTGCTGCTGCCTACAAAACCGTATTTTTCCGGCGCACCGTTTACCCCGCTGAAGACGAAGGGGAGCTTGCGGTTCACGTAGTGCCGGGCCACGTATTGCTGGGCATCGTCGTCGTTGGCATAGACCAGGTCCGGTTGCCAGGAATCGATGAGGTCCCTGGCCTCTTTTCCCATTTTCTCCTTCCCTTGTTCGGAGCTGTTCTTCTTGGTGTTCATCTGGAAGACCCGGTATTCCACCTTCAGGTCGTGAAGAGCCTCCTTAAAACCGTTGAACTGGGTTTCGGTCCATTCCCACGGCAGATGGTAGCTCATGACATGCAGTATTTTCCATTGCCCGGCCGGTGGGGAATCGGCCGCGTTCAGTTCGGTCCGGAGGCCGGCAAAAAAGAACGCGAGCAAAGGAAAAACCAACCATCCAACGAATTTTTTTCTCATTCTTCCCCTCCTCTGATTTCAAGAAATTCAAGAAATGCCTATCAAATTAAATCGCAAGCCGCAGGGGATGTCAATTTTAATCATGCCCCTGTGGTCCGGCTGATGATTGCGGCCGGGGGCAGCAGGAAAATCTTGCCATCGGCGCAGGAACAGGATAGTACTTTAGTACCCCCGGAGGAGTGAATAACCCGTCCAGCCGAAGGGGAATGTTCTTCATCCCGACTCCGACAACCCAAACCTTACGAATCTGTGAAATCATGGATGCATACACTGAAGCCCATCTGTTTGTCGCGGCAATACGCGTTCTGCAACATCAGGGGGGATGCCCGCCCAAAATTGAAGATGTCTGTTCAATGGTCGGTTTTTCCGTCGAACTCGGTCACACCCTGTGCCGGCGGCTGGAAAAGTCCGGTATTGTCGAGATATTTACGGATCCTTTTGCGATTAAGCTGGCTGTCGCAAATCACCTGGAGATTGAAAATCTGCCGAAAAAGGTGACGGAAGAAAACAGCCTTGCCAGGGAGCTCGAAAAATTCCAGTCGGAGAAAAAAAACACCGAGCAGAAGGTTGCCGCCATTCAAGCCGAGATGGCCAGGAAAAGGCAGGATTTGTTCGCCGATATCGAGGCGAAATTCAAAAAAGAAATGGAAAAACAGAAAAAGCAGTAAAAAAAAGTTTTCCATCTACTCCTTGTCAAAGTCCCCCCTCCCCTTGCGGGA
>CAYTVF010000242.1:0-5855 GCA_964441345.1 uncultured Desulfopila sp.
TACCCCTCGATGACCACATCGAAGTGTATTGCAAAACGCTCAACTATCCACAATGTATGCAATATACTTTGTACTCGGCAAACCATGTCCAACTGATGGCGAAATATAGACAGGCAAATCGCAACCTCAGGAAATATGAGCGAGTCGAAATCTGTCAGAAGGTTACTCTGGTGAAACTTGTTGGATCAGGGCAGGTTGCCTCACATCTCTCGACGATAGGCAGGACCCTCGATTTGAGCATGGGCGGAATGCGGCTGGCAACGGAAAAGCCGCTGATCAACGACACAATCGTGCGCTTCTCATTCGAAGAATTCTTCCCGAAAAACCTCCAGGAAGGTACGGGCCAGATCGCCTGGTGCAATAAACAGATAGACGAACCGGGGTACCAGGCCGGAATATCTTTTCGAGACGACCGTCTCATCAACGCCATGGGGTTATACCTCGGACATTATCACCATCCTTGATTTCCGGACAACTGCCTGTCTTGCCGGTGCCTCCGTTCAATTTTCCTTTTGCCCCCCCCCCCTGAGCTTTTCACGCGCCGGCAGTCACCTTTCGCACCCATACGATAAGAAAGAGGACGGGAAGCCCCATCAGCGCAGTTAACATAAAAAAATTCCCATACCCGAACGCCGACACCATTGTTCCGGAATATCCACCAATTACCTTAGGGAGCAGGGTCATCATGGAACTGAAGATGGCATATTGCACCGCGGTAAACGAGATACTGGTGAGACTTGAAAGAAACGCGATAAAGGCGGTAGTTGCGATCCCGGCACTCAGATTGTCCGCGCCGATCACCACGGTCAACATGGATATATTGGCCCCGGCATCGGCCAGAAGCATAAAGAGCAGATTGGTGGCAGCCGAGAGAAAAGCTCCTAAAAACAGTATCTTATGCACACCAAAACGAACCGTCAGCACCCCTCCGAGAAAGCCGCCAACCAAGGTCATCGCCAAGCCGAAGGACTTGGTGATTCCGGCAATCACCGCCTTGCTGAACCCCATGTCCAGATAAAACACATTGGAAACAACGCCCAACACGATATCCGACAACCGATAAAAACCGATAAGCACCAAAATCAGTGCAGCGGTTTTTCCGCCATATCGGAGAAAAAAATCCTTCATCGGCGCAATATAGGCGCGGGAGACCATCTTCCTGTCGGCCAAACTGGTCGCTACAGTCACCCAGGCGACTGCCGATGAAGCAGCTAAGGCCATGATAAATCGCAATATTTCAATTAAAAACGAAGCAATCTCCCCCTCTCCCGCCGATAACGACAGATACGTATGCATCATTTCCGGAAAACTGGAACCGGAATAAAAAAATGTCAGGGCAAAGGCTGCCATTGTCAGAGCGAAAACCGAGAGGAAGCGCAGATACTCAAGTACGGTGTAGCTGTGGCGGTTGGCAATTCCGGAAGATATCGGTTCCCTGATGCAGAGGGTCGTCACCACACCGCAGCCCATCACGGCCGCCATGACGATGTATGTCTCCCGCCAGACAGAGTAGCTGTAACCGATGATCCCCTCCCCCAGATAGTCGGCGAGAAATAGCGAACCCGCTCCGGCCACCAGCATCCCCATGCGGTAACCGGCGATATACATCGAAGCAAACAGCGCCTGAATGGCTTCCTCACCCGTTTCAATCCGATATGCATCGATGACAATATCCTGAGTTGCCGAAGAAAAACCCAGCAGCACTGCCGCCAACGCCATAAACGTCAGGTTCAGTTGACTTTCGGCCGGATCCAGCGATGCCATTGTAAGAATAGCAGTAATTATAAGCAGCTGGGCAATAATCAGCCAGGCCCGCCGGCGCCCTAATATTCTCGTCAACACCGGTAAGGGCAGGAGATCGACAATCGGCGCCCAGAGAAATTTGAACGAATAGCCTAACGCCGCCCAGCTGAAAAACGTCACCGCCGACCGCTCCACCCCTGCCTCGCGCAGCCACACGGAAAGCGTCGAAAATATGAGGAGGATAGGAATACCGGCCGCGAACCCGAGAAAAAGCATCGCAACGGCACCGGGATGCAGCCATGCCCTGAAGGTCTCGCTCCAGGTGCGTATTTCTGTTGCGCCACGGCTCATTGTTGTCTTTTCCTCTTAATAAGATTATGATATTTAGATTATGATATTTGACCTGAGACAAAACAAAACCCGAATTGAGCCCGATCCCCCGGATCACCTGCGATGTACTTAATACAAGATATTCGAACTGTCTATATGCAGTTCCATTGAGATGACTATACGAATTCACAATACCCTATCCGGCCAGAAAGAAATCCTGCAAACCATTGAACCCGGTCATGTGAAGCTCTATGTCTGCGGTATCACCTCCTACGACTATTGCCATATCGGCCATGCCAGATCCGCTCTCGCCTTTGACATGATCGTCAACTACCTGAAATATCGCGGCTACAAAGTTACCTATGTTCGCAATTTCACCGATATCGACGATAAAATAATTGCCCGGGCCAAAGAACAGCAGACCTCGTCGGAAGAACTTGCCGCCCGCTTTATTAACGAATTTTACGTCGATATGGATCGGCTCGGGATCAACCGGCCCGACATCGAACCCAAAGCCACCGAACATATCACCGAAATGATCGATCTTATCGGCGAACTCGTCGGGAAAGGCAAAGCTTACCCGTCCGGCAATGACGTGTACTATGTCGTCGACAGTTTCCCCGGCTACGGCAAGCTTTCCAAGAGAAATCCAGCCGATATGCAGGCGGGGGCGAGAATCTCCGTCAACGAACAAAAACGGAATCCCATGGATTTTGTGCTGTGGAAAGGATCGAAGCCGGGAGAACCTACCTGGGCAAGCCCCTGGGGGCCCGGCCGTCCCGGCTGGCACATTGAATGTTCGGCAATGAGCAGAAAATATCTCGGCGAGACCTTCGATATTCATGGCGGAGGACAGGATCTCATCTTCCCCCACCATGAAAATGAGATCGCCCAAAGTGAGGGCGCAAACGGCAAACCATTTGCCACGACCTGGATCCATCACGGCTTTGTGACCATCCGCGACGAAAAGATGTCGAAATCCCTCGGCAATTTCCTGACAATCAGGGATATCCTTAGCCACTACCATCCGGAAATTCTCCGTTTCTTCATCTTCTCCACCCATTATCGCAACCCCCTCGATTTTTCCGAGTCGGCAATGCAGGATGCAACCGCGGGGCTTGAACGGCTCTATGAATGTCTGGCGGCGGTCGATCGGCTCGATTCCGGGAAAAGAGATTCGGCGCTCCCGAGCGTTCTCACCGAAAATGACCTCAGGCAGCTTAAAGGAATGGAGACACGCTTTCAGCAGGCGATGGACAATGATTTCAATACGGCACAGGCTCAGGGCGTTTTCTTCGATACGGTAAAATCGATCAATCGTATTTGCCGGAAGCTCCCCGCCACACCATCGGCTGGTGATATTCAGTTCTTAAAAAATGGCGCGGAAACCCTGAGAAAACTGGCCGATATAATGGGAATTCTGCGGGAAGACGCGAACACTTTTCTGGCGGCCGGAAAAAATAAAAAAATCTCCGAGGGCGGCCTCAATGTTGCCGCCATTGAAACACTTATTGCCGAACGCTACGAGTGTCGGTTAGCCAAAAACTGGGCGAGAGGCGACGAAATCAGAGACCTTCTCCTGGCCCAGAATATCGAACTCAAGGATGGACCGGCTGGGACAACCTGGTCCGTAAAAAACAACTAAAAATTTTCCGAAACGAGGTGGATGACAATGAGACAACCAGCTGTTGCCGACCGCTTCTACCCAGGATCCGCCAAAGCTCTAGGACTTGCCGTAACTGAATTGCTGCCGGCCGTCCCGGATTCCGGAAAAATTAAAGGCTTAGCCGTCGTCTCTCCCCACGCCGGCTATGTTTATTCCGGCGCCCTTGCCGCGGAAACATTCTCTGCCGTGGTCATCCCGGAAACGGTCATCATTCTCGGCCCCAATCACCATGGCCAAGGGGCGCCCGTCGCACTCTCCACGACATCGTGGGACATGCCGATGGGGAGTGTTCCGATCGACCGGGAACTCACCGATCTTATCCTCGCACATTCTCAACATATCAAAGTGGATGAACTGGCCCATAAATACGAACATTCCCTTGAGGTACAGGTACCGTTTCTGCAGAGGCTGCAAGAACACCTGAGCATTGTGCCACTGGTGATATCCCATATCACCTATCCGCTCTGCGAGGATGTGGCCGCTACCCTGGCCAAAGCGATCCGGATCAGCGGCCGAGATATCCTCATTGTCGCTTCAAGCGATATGAACCATTACGAATCCAGGCCAAAGACCGAAAAAAAAGACAGACTGGCCTTGCAGTGTATCGAACAGCTTAACCCTTACGACCTCTACCATACGGTCCACAGCCAGCGGATCTCCATGTGCGGCGTGATCCCCGTGGTAATCGCCATGCTGGCGGCATTAGCCTGCGGGGCCTCGAAGTATCATCTGGTCGGACATACCGATTCTGGTTACGTATCCGGAGATACGGACCAGGTTGTCGGGTATGCCGGGATTGTCATCAGCTGACCGGCATTATCATCAGCTGAAATTCTCTTGACAGTTTTTGCGAAATCTTTTATAAACTCGCCACGCTTCCATAGGGATGGGGGATGGTCTAATGGTAAGGCGGCGGACTCTGACTCCGCTTATCGAGGTTCGAGCCCTCGTCCCCCAGCCATGCAAATTCAAGCACTTATCGTTGATTCGGTAAGTGCTTTTCTGTTTTAAGAGTATTAAGTAAAAGCACGCGAAGCCGCGAAGTTCGCGAAGGGTTTAAACTCCGCTTTTCCAGCACTTCGCGTCTTCGCGTGAGACCAATCGGCCGCCCGGAAAATCGGGGGGTGCGTTTCATGCACCATCAACTGCCTGTCACCGATTGTCCAAAACTTAAGTCAATGACATTGACTTGCAATCTGGTCGACAGGAGCCAATCCGGTCATTTCAGGCGCGGGCTATTGGTATTGCGTTGCATATTACCATAGTGATTGTTCACCCTCAAATTGAGATTGTTACAGCGTCCCGGCATGCAGGCGTAACCCAAGCTCCTTGATCACTTTCATGATGCTCGTGTATTTTTATTTTTAGGTTTCCATCGGCACTCAAGGCCCGATATAATCCTTCTCGGGACAATCCGATATCTTTGGCCAGTCGTGACATATTACGAGCCTTGGCGATATCTCCCAAGGCGGCACGGATAAGACTGCCACCTTCAGGGCCATCAAGACATGCCTCGAACTATGCCTTGCTATCCTCTTCTGTTTTGAGATGGTCTGCTGCGTCCCATCGGGTGAATTTCTCAGCCATGTTTCAATTCCTCCATTGCTTTGCTAGTGCGATTGCCTTTTCAATATCGGCACCCTGGCTGCTTTTGTCGCCGCCAGATAAGAGCACGATTACTATCGGTCCTCTCCTTATGCAGTACAGCCGATAGCCGGGGTTAACAGGAAGAAGCCAGGCTCTCGCTCACTAATCTGTTTAAACTGACGTGCCTCTCAGCTGCTTTAATAGCCAGTGCGCGGTGGGTGTCGGCGGTTACTCTGACCTGAAACTTCCCGCTGAATTTTTTACTTGCGAGCGGTTCGGGGACATTTTCCCCATTGTCGGCAAGATCTTTCACCACATCGGCAACAACCTGCCGGATTCCTTTCAGTGCATCTTCCGGGCTTTGATCAAGCCAGCTCAGGCTTGGGAATTCGGCACACAAACCGATATATTCGCCATTTTCTTCCGACCAAGTAACCCTGTAGGTATAATGATCATGGTCTAGCATGGTCCCCTCCTATTTTTTTAACTTTTCGATTGCTTTTAACACTTGTCGGACTTGATAAAACTT
>CAYTVF010000243.1:0-5769 GCA_964441345.1 uncultured Desulfopila sp.
CTAACCCCCTCCCGCAAGGGGAGGGGGGACTTTGTCCAGAGAGCTGAATGGATACCTTTGTTTTTACACTCACCGTCCCCGCACAAAGAGCTACCACGGAAAAGTCATTCTTGTCAACGGACCTCAAAGTCGGCCATCTCGCCGACGCATCCAAGCACATTTCATTTCATCAATTTTTTGTTTTCGTATGAACCTTTATTTAATTTCACTTGAACTTTCCCGCAAACAATATTACACAATAAGCAAGTGCATATCCCCGGCATTCAATCCTTATCCACGAATGTCCACCGAGGAATGCAGGAATCAGCGAATCATTGCCAACGAGGAGTCAGGACCATGACGCCAAATATCACCCGTACATCCGTGCCCGCCGGCACCCAGACCATAGAAACGGAAGTGCTGATCATCGGCGGCGGGGTGACCGGGGCCGGGGTCATGCGCGATCTCGCCCTGCGCGGCCTGCACAGTCTGCTGGTCGACAAACGCGATCTCTGCGCCGGCGCCTCCGGCGGCAACCACGGCCTGCTCCACTCCGGCGCCCGTTATGTTTCCAACGATCGCCATTCCGCCTGCGAATGCCGGCAGGAGAACGAACTGCTGAAGCGCCTCGCCCCGCAGTGCATTGAGGAGACGGGCGGGCTGTTTGTTGCGGTTGAAGGAGACGACCCTGCATTTGCCGAGGAGTTCCCAGCGCTTTGCCGGCAGGCGGCCATTTCCTGTGAAGAAATTGCGATTCTCGACGCGAGAAGGCTGGAGCCGCATCTTTCCGACCGGCTTTTCAAGGCCTACCGGGTGCCCGACGCGACCATCGACCCCTTCCGCCTGGCGCTGGAAAATGTCGCCCACGCCCGTTTGGCAGCCAGCAGCCTTTATCGCCCCCATACGGAAATCATCCGCTTCGAGATCGCCCATGGCGAGATCCGCGCCGCCATCTGCCGCGACAACCGCACGGGCAGCCTGCTGAAGGTTGTGGCCAGACAGTATGTCAACGCCGGCGGGGCCTGGGCCATGGACATTGCCGGGCTGGCCGGCTGCACCGATGTCAATCTGCTCTATTCCAAGGGCACGCTCCTCATCAGTCACGACCGCATGACCCGCCATGTCATCAACCGCCTGCGCCTGCCCGGCGACGGTGATATCCTCGTACCGGGCGGCACGGTTTCGGTGCTCGGCACCACCTCGGCCCGCACCGCCAGCCTGGAGAATGTCCTGCCTACCGTTGCGGAAATCGACCTCAATGTCAGAGAAGGAGCGGCGATGATCCCGGCCCTGGCAACCGCCAGGTATATCAGGGCCTTTTCCCGGGTGCGGCCCCTTCTGCAGAGCAGTTCGGGCGACGACGACCGCGGGGCGACGAGGGGCTTTGCCCTGCTTGATCACGCCCCTCAGGGGCTGACAAATTTCTGCACCATTACCGGCGGCAAGCTCACCACCTTCCGGTTGATGGCCGAAAAAACAGCCGATCTGGTGGCCGCCCGCCTGTCCAACCACGAACCCTGCAAAACCTCATCGGTGGTTCTGCCGGACGGCACGGGCTGCCGCTGGACCGAACCCGGTGCTTCGCCGAAATACTGGTATCAGGCCAATAACGCCGACGACATGATCCTCTGCGAATGCGAGATGGTGCCGCAATCGGCCATCGACGAGATCGTCGAAGGCGCGCCGGGAGCCGAAAAAGAAATGACCCTGGAGGCTATTGCCCTCAGATCCCGGGCCGGCAAGGGTCCCTGCCAGGGATCCTTCTGCGGCATCCGCATCTGCTCCTATCTCTACGATCGGGGATATTACCGCGACCAATCCGGCCTTCGTCATATGCGCGACTTTTTCAACGAACGGTTCAAGGGCCAGAAAACCGTGATCTGGGGCCAGCAGGCGGCCC
Source organism: uncultured Desulfopila sp. (assembly GCA_964441345.1). Classification (GTDB taxonomy): domain Bacteria; phylum Desulfobacterota; class Desulfobulbia; order Desulfobulbales; family Desulfocapsaceae; genus Desulforhopalus_A. The sequence continues at coordinate 1,880 of CAYTVF010000243.1, forward strand.
AGATGGAACTCGCCGAGGCCCTGCACTGCGGCCTGCTCGGCCTCGATACCCTGGAGGAATTATGAACGTGGAAGGACGAAATCTTACTGCCCGAAATCTTACCACACAACTGGCGGTGATCGGCTCCGGTATCGCCGGCTTTGCCGCATCGATTTTCGCCGTGAATCGAAAGATCGCCACCGCCCAGATCGGCAATACCGGCGCCGTCGCCTATACCACCGGCTACCTCGATCTGCTCGGCAAAGAAGACGGCTCCTCCGCTCCAGTGCTCGATCCCTGGCAGGCCCTGGACACACTCGGTGCGACCCAGCCAAATCATCCGCTGGCGAAAATTTCGGCAGCCGATATTTACCGAAGCTTTAACCTGTTTACCGGTTTTCTCGGGGAATGCGGGATCGCCTACAGCCGGCCGCAGGACCGCAACCTTACCGCACTGACCCCGGCCGGCACCCTGAAACAGACCCTCTGCGTACCGGCGACCATGGCCGCCGGCACACGCGCCTATGCGGAAAAATCGCCCTGTGTCATCATCGATTTCCATGGCCTGAAAGGCTTCAGCGGCCGTCAGGTAGTGGCCAATCTGCAGGACCGGTGGCCGGGCCTCACCACCGCAAGAATCGACTTTCCGGATAGAATCCACGGGGAACTCTATCCCGAAGTCATGGCTCGGGCCCTCGAAGTCCCGGCCACCCGGGAAAAGCTTGCCGGCCTGCTGAAAACAGCTGCCGGCCCGGCAAAAATCATCGGACTTCCGGCGATCCTCGGCATGCACCGGCCGGACCACGTCAGAGCGGAACTGGAAAGGCTCACCGGCCTGACCATCTTTGAGATCCCGACCATGCCGCCTTCGGTGCCGGGCATTCGCCTGCGCGAGATGTTCGAACAGGTACTGCCGAAAAAAGGGGTGACCCTCATCCCCCAGCAAAAAGTCGCCGGCCTGACCTTCGATCCGGCCGGGGCCACGCTCTACCTCTGCGACAGTTTCGGCCCGATCGAGCTTCGCGCCCAGACGGTGATCCTTGCCACCGGCCGATTTTTGAGCGGCGGCCTTACGGCCGGGCTTACCGGGATCAAGGAACCCTTGCTGGATCTGCCGGTGACTCAGCCGCAGAGCCGAACCGACTGGTATCGCGACCGCTACACCGACAGCCTTGGCCATGCCATCCACCGGGCGGGTCTCGAGATCGACGCATCCTTCAGGCCGCTCATGCATGACGGCACACCATACAGCGAGCGGCTCTTTGCCGCCGGGGTCATCCTCGCCCATCAGGATTGGATCCGCGGCCGCAGCGGGGCCGGCATCGCCATCGCCACCGCCTATAAAGCGGTGGAAGCGGCCGAATATTTTTTATTTTCGTCTTCGTTTTCGTCCTCGTCTTCACTCAGTTAAATCAGGGAAAAAGGTATAGCCATGGCGGACAGCACAATACCCACCATCAATTTCAAGGAAAAGGCCATGGAACTGCTGCCGGAGAGCGCCAGTTTCGAGGCCTGTCTGACCTGCGGCCTCTGCTCATCGGGCTGTCCCGCCGCAGGGATAGAGAACATGGACCCGCGCAAGTTCATCCGCATGGCCATGCTCGGCATGGATGCCGAACTGTCCACCACGCCGTGGGTCTGGTGCTGCACCCAGTGCAAGCGGTGCCAGCATGTCTGTCCGATGAATATCGACATCTCGCAGCTGGTCTTCCTCGCCCGGAGCAACTGGCCGCAGGACAAAAAACCATCGGGGATCGTCCGCTCCTGCCAGATGATCCGGTCAACCGATTCGACCAGCGCCATGGGCTTGCCGCCGGCCGATTTTGTCTTCGTCGTGGACGATGTCCTGCAGGAAGTGCGGGCGACCCAGCCGGCCTTTGCCCACCTGCAGGCGCCGATGGACAGGCACGGGGCTTTGTTCTTTGTCAACCAGAACTCCCGCGAACCGATGAGCGAGCCGGACGAAATGGTGCCGCTCTGGAAGATCCTCGATATCGTCGGCGCCGACTGGACCTATTCCTCGAAAGGATGGGCGGCGGAGAATTTTTGCATGTTCTCGGGCGACGAGGAGGCCTGGTACGAGGTGATAAAAAAGCGGGTCGAGGCGGTGAACGAACTGGGCTGCAGGGTCTGGCTGAACACCGAGTGCGGCCACAGCTACTATACCATGTGGCACGGCCTGAAGCGCTTTGGCCTTGAGGCCGATTTTTCCCTTGAAAGCCTAATCACCTACTATGCCAGGTGGATCAGGGAAGGCAAGCTGCCGGTCAATTCCCGGTGGAATAGCAAAAACATCAAGTTCACCGTCCAGGATCCCTGCATGATAGTGCGCAAGGCCTACGGCGAAACGATCGCCGAGGATATGCGCTTTGTCGTGAAGAGTCTCGTCGGCGAGGAGAATTTCATCGACATGCAGCCGAACCGCAGTGCCAACTACTGCTGCGGCGGCGGCGGCGGATTTTTGCAGGCGGGCATGACCGACCATCGGCGAACCTACGGCAAGCGCAAGTTCGACCAGATTGCCGCTACCGGCGCCGCCTACGTCCTTACCCCCTGCCATAACTGCCATTCCCAGATGGAGGATATCGGCCATTTCTACGGCGGCAGCTACGGCGTCGTCCATTTCTGGACTCTGATCTGTCTCTCTTTGGGGATCCTCGGCGAAAACGAGCGGACCTACCTGGGTCCGGACCTGCTCGAACTGATCGACTGACCGGCGATACTCAGCCCACCAGATAGGTTCCGGTGCCGGCGGCAATCAGGACATTCTGGTCATTGCATAATTCGGTGCGGACCACCGCCACCTTGTTGCCTTTACGCAGCACCGACCCGGTTGCGGTAAAAAATGTTCCTTTCCCGGCCCGCAGATAATCCACCCGCAGATCGATGGTGCCGATCCGTGCCAGTCGCTTGCCGAGCTCGTCGACATCCATCCCTTCCAGGTGTTTCAGGAGTTCGACCGACGCGACCAGGCCGCCGGTCAGATCGAGTACCGAGGAGATGACGCCGCCATGCAGGATCTCCCGGATGAAGTTGCCGATCAATTCCTCCCGCATGTCGATCCGTACCCGGATCTCAGTCATTGTCAGCCGGTCTATCCGGATACCGAGCAGACGGTCGAAGGGCATCCGCTCTTCATAGATCACTTTCAACAGCCCCAGGGCTTCCGGCAGATTCATTATTGTTTCCGTAGGTTATGGACAAACCGCCGCCCATCTGAGCGTGGCGGCAGGAGGTGAGAACAGCTATTCGATTGTTTTTTTTCTCTTGTGGGCAATCTTTTTGAAGATCTTCCTGATCACCGGCATAGCCTTGAGGTCCTCGCCGCTAATGCGGCGCAGTACGAGGTCGCTGTCGGCCATGACAGTGGCGCTGCGCCGGCCTTTCTTGGTAAAATAGGCCATTTCGCCAAAAACATCTCCGGCCATGAGGGTACTGAGAAGCCGGCCTTCCCCGTCGAGTACGCTCACTTTGCCGTTATCGATAAAATAAATGCCGTCCGGCGTATCCTGGTAGCGGATGATGCAGTCGCCTTTTTTTCGCCAGATCAACTTAAACTTCCTCTCCCAGTCGGTATCGACGACCAGCGCCTGGTAAAACTCCGCATCGATGGCCTTAAAAAATTCACTGGAAAGATTGAGCAGATGTATCCCCCCCGATTCGGTAGTCGGCTCGCCGATCTTCATGCCGACCGCCTTGAAATCCTCTTCCGGACGGGGATGGTTGCCGATATACTCGAGGATTCGTTCCGTCGGCTGGTCCCTTTTGCCGGTCATTTCGACAAAAGCATCCTGAGCCTCTAAGAGCTTGATCCGAGCCAGGGGAAAATCCGGCATAATTCCCTGCAGGAGATTGCCGCAAAACAACTCCACCGCTCTATTTTTCAACTCGATAAAGCGCAGCAGTTTCTT
>CAYTVF010000244.1:0-5726 GCA_964441345.1 uncultured Desulfopila sp.
AGACAACAATTCAACCAATAACCTGTATGCAAGTACTTAACCGGACATTACTGAATTTTCATGGGAAAAGGGGGGCGACAATTCAATATTCCGTGTTTGACCACCATCTAAACGAATTGACACATTGTGGTACTTTAGGTAAGATTTGTGAATAGGAAATCTTATTGATATTTTCGTCAACGACAATACCGAAAAGGATAAGCAATGGCCAGCAAAATAATTGTGAATGTGTGCATGGGTACCGGCGGCATCGCCGCCGGCGGCGACCTGGTGATGGGTGCATTTATTAAGGAATTTGCGGAAGCCGGAATTGAAAACACCACGGTGAGGGAGAATTGCCGATTACATAAAGTAGGCTGTCGCGGCTTCTGCGCCCGCGACGTTCTGGTGGATATTTCGGTCGATGGCGTTGTTTCCAACTATCAATATATCCAACCGGACATGGTGCGAAGACTGGTGCGGGAGCATGTTATTGGGGCACGGCCCGTCAAGGAATGGCTGGTTGGTGAGGATTACTATACTTTCCACAATAATCAGACGAAAAGGGTTCTTGCCGATCTCGGCAGAATAGATCCGGAATCAATCGATGAATATCTCGGCGTGGGCGGCTATAAGGCGGCGGAAAAGACGCTGACCGCCATGCAGCCGGCAGAGGTCATTCAGACCGTCAAGGATTCCGGGTTGCGCGGCCGCGGCGGCGGCGGTTTCCCCACCGGGCTGAAATGGAGTTTCTGCGCCGCGAATAGTGCCGACCAGCGCTATATCATCTGTAACGCCGACGAAGGCGATCCCGGGGCGTTCATGGATCGCTCGGTGATCGAGGGCAATCCCCATGCGGTGATCGAAGGGATGATCATCGGGGCGTACGCCATCGGCGCCTCGATCGGCTATGTCTATATCCGTGCCGAATATCCCCTGGCCGTCGATCGGTTGCGCCTGGCCTTAAAGCAGGCGGAGGAGCGCGGCTACCTCGGTAAGCATCTGTTCGGCAGCGATTTTACTCTGAAAATCAAGGTTAAACTAGGGGCCGGCGCCTTTGTCTGCGGCGAGGAGACCGCGCTGATCGCCTCGATCGAGGGCGAGCGGGGCATGCCCCGGGCCAAACCACCGTTCCCGGCCAACAAGGGGCTGTGGGGCAAACCGACCATCATCAACAACGTCGAGACCTTTGCCAACCTCCCCCAGATCATCAATAAAGGCGCCGCCTGGTATGCCTCCGTCGGTTCCGAGAAGAGCAAGGGCACCAAGGTAATCGCCCTCACCGGCAAGATCAGGAACACCGGGCTCATCGAAATCCCCATGGGCATGCCGCTGAAGGATATCATCTACAAGGTCGGCGGCGGGATCGAGGGCAACCGGCTGTTCAAGGCGGTGCAGACCGGCGGCCCGTCCGGCGGCTGTATTCCGCAGCAGTTCATCGATCTGCCCGTCGATTACGAGGGACTCGCCTCGGTGGGTTCGATGATGGGTTCCGGCGGGATGGTGGTCCTCGATGAAACCGACTGCATGGTCAATATTTCTAAATTCTTCCTTGAATTCACCCAGTCGGAATCGTGCGGCAAGTGCGTGCCCTGCCGGATCGGGACCAAGCGGCTGCTCGAGATTCTCACCCGGATTACCGAAGGCAACGGCAGGGAAGGCGATATCGAACTGCTCCAGGATCTGGCCGAGGATGTAAGGGACGCAAGCCTGTGCGGGCTGGGGATGTCGGCGCCGAACCCGGTCATCAGTACCATCAAATATTTCCGGCATGAATATGAGGCGCATATCAAACACAAGAAGTGCCCTGCCAAGGTCTGCAACAAGCTGCTGACCTTTTTTATTCGGGAGGATATGTGTGTCGGTTGCACCATGTGCGCCAGAGCCTGCTCGGTGGGCGCCATAATCGGAGAGAAGAAACAACCCCATAAGATCGACAATTCGAAGTGTATTCAATGCGGGTCCTGTTTCGATGCCTGTAAGTTCAGCGCCGTATTAAAGGAGTAGTAACCATGATCAATCTGACAATCAATTTGACTATTGACGACAAACAGATAGAAGTAGCTGAAGGTACTACCGTCCTGGAGGCCGCCCAAAAACTGAATATCGCTGTTCCAACCCTCTGTCACGATCCCCGGTTGAAGCCGTTCGGGGCGTGTCGGCTGTGCATCGTGGAGATTGCCGGGATGGCCAAGCCGGTTTCTTCCTGCACTACGCCGGTAACCAGGGGCATGGTGGTCAAAACCAATACCCAGAAGCTTTACCGGCTGCGCAAGACTACGGTGGAACTGCTCCTTTCCGATCATCCCAACGACTGCATGACCTGCATCGGCACCGGCGACTGCAAGCTGCAGGAACTGGCGTATACCTATGGCATCAGGCAAAACAGGTTCAGCGGCGCGGTACGCGACCATCATCGGGTCGATGCCAATCCCTTTGTGACCAGGGAGCAGAACAAGTGTGTGATGTGCGGGCTCTGCGTCAGGGTCTGTGAAGAGGTGCAGGGCGTCAGCGCTATCGGCTATGCGGACAGAGGCTTCGAGGCGAAAGTCATTCCGCCTTTCGGCCAGGATCTCAACTGCGAGTTCTGCGGGCAATGCGTGTCGGTGTGCCCGACCGGGGCCTTGTCCGGCCGGGTCTGGTCCGGCAAACCCCGGCTGGAAGGGGTTAAATTTACCGACACCACCTGCGCCTATTGCGGCTGCGGCTGCAATATCACCCTGCGCAGTCACGGCGATCAAGTCATACGCATCGACTCCAAAGCCGATAACCATAACCGCGGCTGGCTCTGCGTGAAGGGCCGGTTCGGCTTTGAATTCATCAACAGCGGCGACCGCCTGACCACTCCGCTCATTCGCCGGCAGAAAGGCGGCGATTTCGAAAAGGCCACCTGGGAAGAGGCCTACCGGTTCGTGGTCGAGAGGATGACCGAAATCAAGGCTAAGCACGGCGCCGATGCCCTGGGCGGACTCTGTTCGGCCCGGTGCACCAATGAAGAAAATTATCTGTTCCAGAAGCTGTTCCGCGCAGGTGTCGGCACCAACAATGTCGATCACTGCGCCCGCTACTGACACAGCGCAACCGTGGCCGGTCTGGCCACAAAATTCGGTTCCGGCGCAATGACCAACTCGGTTACCGAAATCGCCGAAAACGAGGCAATGTTTGTTATCGGTTCCAACACCACGGAAAACCATCCGATTATCGGCCTCAGAATGAAGGAGGCGGTGGCGAAAGGCGCCAAGCTGATCGTTGCCGATCCGCGGAAGATTCCACTCGTCAAATTCGCCACCCTCTGGCTGCGGCATCGGCCGGGAACCGATGCGGTGCTGCTCAATGCGATCATGAATGCGATCCTCGCGGAAGGACTTGAGGATAAAGAGTTCATTGCCGCCAGAACGGAAGGGTACGACGAGTTCGTCAAATCGCTTGCCTCCTTTACTCCCGAGTTCGGGGAAGAGATTACCGGGGTGCCGGCGGAGGATATCCGCAGGGCGGCCCGGATCTACGGCTCGGCGAAAAATGGCGGGATCTACTATGCCATGGGGATTACCCAGCATGTCATGGGCACCAATAATGTCCACGCCGTGGGTAACCTGGCGATGCTCACCGGCAATGTCGGCAAGCGTGGTGCCGGCGTCAATCCGCTGAGAGGCCAGAACAACGTTCAGGGGGCCTGCGATATGGGTGGCCTGCCCAATGTCTACCCCGGTTATCAGAAGGTGGACGACCCGGCAGTGCAGGCAAAGTTTGAAAAGGCCTGGGGCAAACCGCTGTCCGGCAGGATCGGTCTGGCGGCAACCATGATGACCGGCGCCATGCTGTCCGGCGAGTTGAAAGGGCTGTATGTCTTCGGGGAAAACCCGGCCCTTTCCGACCCCAATACCACCCACTCGGTCAAGGCCTTTGCCAATCTCGAGTTTCTCGTGGTGCAGGACATCTTCATGACGGAGACCGCGCAGTTGGCCGATGTGGTCCTGCCCGGGGTATCGTTTGCCGAAAAGGATGGAACCTTTACCAACTCCGAACGAAGGGTGCAACGGGTGAGGAAGGCTGTTCATTCTCCCGGTGGCGCTCAGCTCGATCTCGACATAATCGACCAGATATCCAAGCGGCTTGAAGGGCGGGGCGATCTCGACCGGAAGCCGGTGCCGGCGGAGATCTTTGCCGAGGTCGCCGCTCTCTGGCCGGGACTGGCCGGGGTGAGCTATGCTCGCCTCGAAAAAGAGAGTCTGCAGTGGCCCTGTCCGACCGAGGACCATCCCGGCACCGAGTATCTTTTCAAGGAAAGCTTCAGCCGGCCGGGCGGCAAGGCGCTCTTTACCCCGGTGCCGTTTGTGGCTTCCAACGAACTGCCGGACAAGGAATATCCCTTTGTTTTGACCACCGGCCGGGAGCTGTTCCACTATCACACCGGCACGATGACCAGAAGATCGCCGGGGCTGAATGCCGTCGCTCCGGAAGCCTACGTCGAGGTCAATCCGGCCGATGCCCTGTTTATGGGGATTGTCGATGGTCAGAAACTAACCGTCAGTTCCAGACGCGGATCGATCAGCCTCAAGGCGAGGGTCAGCGATATCGTTCCGCCCCAGGTGGTCTTTATCCCGTTCCACTACCGTGAAGCTGCGGCCAATCTCTTAACCAACGATGCCATGGACCCGGTCAGCAAGATCATGGAGGCAAAGGTCTGTGCGGTAAAACTGGAAATATGGTAATTGTAAGGGTACTATGATATCAATTCATTCCACCACGATGAACATTGAAAATTGCGAGACTGTGATTGTCGTCCCGGAGAAGGCCGTCGGTGAGGCCGGCTATATTCAAATGTTTTCGGTGAAGGACAGCGGTCACGCCAAACACGAATACCATGCTCTGGCCCAGATGGCCTATTTCCAGCTGCAGGATGATGAATTGGACATTCGCGAGATCGATTCGCCCCTGACCGTTCATGCCTCCGGCGAAAGCGTTGTACTCGGGGATGGGATGGTGGTTTGCCGGGACGGGAGCGGGGCGATCTATGTTCTGGTCCGGGCCGGACAAAACCGGAAAAAACTGCTTGAGGCGGCCTATCGCTATTGCACCAGGTGGGTTCGCCTGGATATCTGATCCAAAGGAAAGGAAATAACCAGTGAAAATCGACGGTTCGACAAAAAGACAGCATATCATCGTTTTTCAGCAGAATGGCAGCGGCCAGCCGAAAATCGATGGCCTGAGAAAATACGGCAGCGAGCTTTTCGAGCTCGAGGTTGTCAATATCGATGAGGAGCTGCCGCCGGTCCTCGACAATACCGGCGAGTACCTCCCCCGGGAGATTTCCTGCGACCTTGTCCTGGATTTTCTGCGGCACGGCGATCTGACCACCGATTTGGCGGCGCTCTGTGAAAAAAACGATATCCCGCTGATTGCCTCCGGGAAAAAAATAACAGGAAAAGGACTGTTTGCCCCCCCGACCTGATGTGGCCTTCCAAGACAGGTCGGTCTTGGCAGCTATGGCGAGTTTTTTGGTGCTCCGGAATTCGAGGTTGAGGTCGAAGAGGGGAAAATCGTTGACGTCAAGGTGGTTCGCGGTGCACCCTGCGGGGCGACGTGGGAGGCGGCGAGGCGGCTCATCGGTCATCCGGTCGAGGATGCGGTGCGCAAGATCGGGCTCGATACCCAGTTTTACTGTTCTGCCAATCCGGCCGGCTGGGACCCGATATACGGGAAAAGCCCGGTCCATTTTGCCGGCAAAATTCACAGCAAGGAACTGC
>CAYTVF010000245.1:0-5709 GCA_964441345.1 uncultured Desulfopila sp.
CGCCCTGTCCCTATCTCCAGCGGGAAGATCTTCTCGCGGAGATTTATCCCAGGGCCGAAAAAAGTCTGGGGCTGCAGGGTGGCTAAGGCTGCACGTTTTGAAATAGGCTCTGAAAAAAAATCGGGAAGAAGAAAAAAACTTGCGATAATTTCCGCGACCGAATAGCTTACCGCAACTGGTATGCTTGTCCCCGGCAAAAAGGTTCTACTGCAGTCCTCCTGCCGCCGGTTGCCGGTATATGAAAAGTTGTTTTCACTCCTCATCGCCACAAAATTGGGGCTGTAGCTCAGCTGGGAGAGCGACGCGTTCGCAATGCGTAGGCCAGGGGTTCGATCCCCCTCAGCTCCACCATTTACGGGTGATTCCTTGGGGCAACATTTTAAAAGAGTTGCCACAAGGTTTTTTATGCCCTGAGATCGCCACCAGCTGCCTGGTACACCCGGACTAGATCTTCAATTTTTTGTTCATGCTGATCATATCCAGCCCCGGGGAGTGACGCCCACCTGGAACGGCATTTATCGATGGCTATGGCAATCCTGCCAGCGTTAATGTCGTCGAGCGCCCTGCCTCCTTTATCAGCTGCATGGCGATCCCCGACCCGGTAAGCAAGTTTCTGCATGGCATTCCAGACTGAATGTCAACTGAATTGCTGTAGGTGGACGCCCGCACAGCAGGGTAATGAAGTTACGTAAATTTTGGCGCACCCGAAAAGAGCACCAGGAAATGGCGTTGGGTGGTGTGGTTTTGGGTGTTGGTTGGTACCAGGAAAACCAGTGGGCTCTTTTGCTCGAACATGCAGAGGATAAAGAGGCACTTTCTCCAACCTATGCCGGGTGGCTGAAAAATGCATATGAAAATACAAAAACACTGGAGGAATCAGGTGTCCGTTACCAAAAAATATCTATTGATGTTGATGACCTGATCAATTGGTGTAAAGAAAACAAGGTCCCACTAAACGGGCAATCACGATCTAGTTACATTGCCAAAAAACAAAAGAGAAAAACAGCCGCCCGTGACTGGCCGACTCGACTTGATTGCAGAATGTCGGAGGGAGCCTACGCCGCTCTAACCTCGCCAAGCAAATCAGGGTGCCGGTCAAGCACCTTGAGCAGCTTCACCAGGGCCAAAGGCGGCTTGGTCTTCCCGTTTTCGTAACGCGAGAAGGCATTCACGCCACCACCAAAAATTTCGGCGGCTTCGCGCTGATCAATCTTGAGTTTCTTCCGCACCCTGACAATGAATTTCGGATCAACGATAGCGGCATTCACTTGCTTCGAAAACTCGCGCATTTCCTGCATAACGCGATCGGATTCAGCCGCATCGAGGATTGATTCAGCACAGGCCGGGCAGAAATCGCCGGTTACTGCTGAAATAGACGTGGTTTCGCCTTTGTAGGTATAAGGTACATCGCGGGTGTCATGGATCAATTCCGCCGCTCCGCAAACAGGACATTTCATAATCATAGCTCCTTGAAAGAAACAATCAGCACGTCGTCGATGACCGTCAGCTTGAGGTACACCTCGCCCGCCGAAGTTTTTGGCCGGTAGACATCCTGCCATATTTTATGATTGGCGTGAGAAGTCATGCTCTTGTAAAAATCCCTGGATGTGAGTGATAGAACCACATCCAACATGCCTCGAAAGTCGAACCCTAATTTTACCGCCCCGGTACGTGCCGATTGCGTGGTTCGTACTTTGCCGGCCTTCATCAACCCCTTGACAGCAGCCAGATCACAATGTGGGGTTCGTTTCTCCATGATCAAATATAACCAAGTTGATTGAATTCAGCAAGTAGGTTAATGGAAAATATAAAGCAGGGCTTCACAAATTTGGGTCAAAATTTGGTTGACAGGCAGTTCCCTATTGAAACAATCGGTCAGTTATTGTAGTGGTATTCTTTATCCACAAGCTTTATCCACGCAAGGATTGGGCGAGAATGGGTGACTTCACAATATCAATGATTTAGTATAGTTAAGGCCGGTTCTATCTCGATCCCCCTCAGCTCCACCAAAAATAAAAAAGGGTCCGCGCTTTCGGTGCCGACCCTTTTTTGTTTCCAGCACCATGCGGATCGGCGGATGGCGGCGGTATATGCCAAAATGCCAATGAGGTAGAGAGCCCCTCTCGTTTTTTTTGCCGCGATGAATCTGTTTTCCAAGATATACTCCTTCCTGCTGATGGGAATCTTCAGTCTGCTCATCATTGACGGGAATCTCAATTATGAGGCCCAGATCAAGCAGTTCGATCTCGATATGGGTGAAAAGGCCAAAGAACTTGGCGGGATCATGGCGGAAATGATTGCTCAGACCTGGAGCGGGAGCGGCGCCCGGCAGGCCATCCAGCTCATTGAAAATGCCAACAGGAAGAACGGTCAGTTTGCCATCCGCTGGGTCTGGCTCGATGAGGTACGGCAGGAGCATGGGCAGCGAAATCCCGAGCTGAGGGCCTTCGATGAACCTGAGTTATCGCAGCCGGTTTCTTTCGTCGGTTTCGATGAGCACCGGACAAAACAACGTTTCACCTATGTCCCGGTGCCTATCCCCGGAGAGCGAGGCGGAGCGCTGCAACTCACCCAATCCCTCGCCCCCCTCAAGGAATACACGCAGAGGACCCTTATCCGTTTTCTGATAATTTCCGCTCTCCTCGCCCTGATCAGCGGCATCATCCTCTATTGTCTTATCAATATTAAAATCAAAAAGCCGCTGGAGAAACTCTCGCGCAAGGCAATCGAAATCGGCAAGGGCAATCTGGAAGCGAATCTGGAGATCAAAGGGGACGATGAACTGGTGGGCTTGGCGCGGATTATGAACGACATGTGCACCAGACTGCTCATCGCCCAGGAAAAGATCCATTTCGAAAACCTTGCCAGATTGAAGACGCTGGAACAATTGCGGCATACCGAAAAACTGTCGACGGTCGGTCAGATCGCGGCGGGGATTGCCCATGAGATCGGCACTCCCCTCAATGTCGTCGACGGGCGGGCCAAAATGATCATCTCCGAGCAGCTGCAACCCGAGGAAATCATCGGCTGCGCCAGGATCATCAAGGCACAGGCCGAACGAATCACCCTTATCATCCGCCAGCTCCTTGATTTTTCGCGGAAAAAAAGGACGATTCTGCGGGCCAGCGAAAATGTGGTGACCCTGCTGCACCAGGTTTTCCATCTGCTCACCCCCATCGCCACGAAACAGGGAGTCAGTCTGCATCTCAAGGTTCCGCCGGAGGCCAGGGTAAGTTGTCATATCGATGCCCAGCAGATTCAACAGGTTTTTATGAATGTCATCATGAACGGCATTCAGGCGACTCCGGCAAAGAGTTCGGTCCAGGTGGAGGTAATGAATATCCATCTGCGGTCGATGATCCATACCGACGATCAACTTAAGGAGTTTGTGCGGATCGATATCGGCGATGAGGGTGAAGGCATTCCGGCCGCGAATCTCGATAAGATCTTCACGCCGTTTTTTACCACCAAGAATATTGGCCTCGGCACCGGCCTGGGGCTATCCATCGCCCAGGAACTTCTCGAAGAACACGGCGGGTGGATAGAGGTTGATAATCGTCAGCCGAAAGGGGCAAGATTCTCTATTTTTCTGGGACTTGAGGAAGGTTTGTCATGAAGGGGCACATTCTGGTAATCGAAGACGATCAGGCCATGGCTGATATGCTTGATTTTGGCTTGTCGCGGCGAGGATTTACAATTTGTTCCCTGCTCACCGGCCGGGCCGGGATTGCGGCAATATCGGGCGAGCAGCCGGATGTCATCCTGACCGATGTCAATCTCCCCGATATCAATGGGATACAGGTATGCCGGGAGGTGACGGAGAAATGGCAGGAGATCCCGGTGATCATCATGACGGCGTTCGGCTCGCTCGAGACCGCCATCGAGGCGATCAGGGCGGGTGCCTATGATTTTATCACCAAGCCGCTCGATATGGATCTCCTCTCGCTCACCCTGGAGCGGGCGGTGGCGCACCGCAATCTGAAGAAACAGGTCAAGGTGCTGAGCGAGGAGATCGAGCGGATCCATTCTTTTTCCGGCTTGCTGGGGGAAAGTCCGATCATGAAGGAGTTGTTCGGCCGCCTGGAACGAATCGCCGATACCGAGACCTCAGTGCTGATCACTGGTGAGAGTGGGTCGGGCAAAGAGCTGACGGCGCGGGCTCTGCATGAATACAGCCGCCGCAAAGAGCACCCTTTCGTCGCTATCAACTGCTCGGCTCTGCCGGAAAATCTCCTGGAGAGCGAGCTTTTCGGCCATGTCAAGGGCGCCTTTACCAATGCCTGTCAGGATCGGACCGGCCTCCTGCTGGAAGCAAGCGGCGGGACGCTCTTTCTCGACGAAATCGGCGATATGCCGCAGAGCCTCCAGCCGAAATTGCTGCGAGCCCTTGAAGAACGGAGGGTTCGGCCGGTGGGGGGCAATAAGGAAATGGCGTTTGATGCGCGGGTGCTCACGGCCACCAATATCGATATTGAAAAGGCCGTGGCCGAGGGTCGGTTCCGCGAGGATCTTTATTACCGCCTCAATGTCATCAAAGTGGATATCCCGCCCCTGCGCAAACGCGGCACGGATATCCTCCTTCTGGCCAAGAAATTTGTCGGCGATTTCGCCGAAAAACTCGGCAAGAAAGTAACCGGGCTGGCCGATTCGACGGTCAAACGGTTGCTCAGCTATGAGTGGCCGGGCAACGTCCGGGAACTGCGCAATGCCATGGAACACGGGGTCGTTATGACCCTTTTTGAGAAAATCGTCCCCGAAGACCTTCCCCAGAAGATCCAGCAGCATACCGGCCGTTCCCTGTTCTGGGAAACCGGTAAACCGGCCGAACTTATCTCGCTCGACGAGATGACCGATCGCTACATTGCCTATGTCCTCAAAATGACCAAAGGAAACCAGACGCTTGCCTCCGAGATTCTGGCGATCGACCGCAAAACCCTCTATCGCCGGCTGCAGAAGCCGACCGAATAATCAGGTTTTTCCCGCCTGAGCAGTCATCCTTCATCTCAATATCCCGTGCTTTCCTCGTTGTCGGCGAGTGAGGCAAAAGTTCCCGGCTGGGGCAAAATGCCCCAGATCGCCTCGTCCGGCGGATCCCGTTTTTCGGCCCGATCGCCATCGATTCCTTAGAGATGTGCGGTTGATAGCCCAAGCAGCGATTTACCGGTCTGATGGCATAAAAACTGCAAGTCCGACCGGCGGCCCCTCTACCCACAGCGGCCTTGACAATGAAGCCGCGCCAACGGCTTCCGATAGAGCAACATGGTAGTTATATTTCTGGAATACCGAGCATGAAAATAATTATTGGAATTTTCCAGGACAAAGAAGACGTGACGAGATTCAACAAGCAGCGAATGCTCGATTTTACCTCCCTTACGGAAGTAGGGCCGTTCTTTTCGAAAGAACAGGCCCTGTTATGGATGAAAGAACTTCACAGCCGCATCGGTAACAGTGAAATTGCTTTAATCCCGGTCCATTCCGCAAAGGATTTGAAATGGTATGGATTTACTTTTGAGGAATAAAACCCGGCCGACCGATCTTAAATTCAACTCGAAGTGTCCGCAATGAACATTCTACCCGATCCAGCGCAAATCGATACTCTGCCGAATACACTTTCCCTGAAAGTCAAAGGAAGGTTGATGCCCTACGAGGAATTTAGTGGTCGATTGAAGAATTTTTGTCATTCACTCGGCTTCGGAACAGTGAAGATCC
>CAYTVF010000246.1:0-5657 GCA_964441345.1 uncultured Desulfopila sp.
TCGACTGAGTCTGGGCAGTAATCGTTAATGTCATGTCAATTCTCTTTTTAGAACTAATAAGTTATTTCCCCTGTCATAGGGCAGGCGGGAAATACCGAGCCCCATCGCCGCTCCGGTAATACCAGGCAACTCGCTAGATGCCGGAAAAGGGACCGGAAAATGGTCGGCCCTCACCCGGAATGAGAGTTTCAGACCGGCAGAAGGTGAACCACCTCTTTTCCGCTCTCTATATTTAACAGATTAGAAATTTTTTTCAATACCCATTATTTTACGTGATTATAGCTAGTTATGAGTATTTAATGAATGAGCACTCATTCTTCAGGTTTTTTTTCGGACCATCTGGAGTTGAGCAGGAGGCAAAAAAGGCAGGGGTGGGAGCGGGATCGGAGGGCAAAATCTACGATCAGGTAAGGCCGGGGGCAGCGGATAAGTCGATTATTGTTTTTTCACGTTTTCTCCCCCCTCCTTTTTTTCACAATCTGCCGCAACCGGACAGGCATCGTCGTCCTCCGGGGTTTCCGGACTTTGCCGACTCATTTCCACTGGTGAAATATTACTGGAGGTGCCACTGTATTCGGCCGTTTTCGTCTCAGGCCGGCAGTTCTCGTCCAGATACTCCATGATCCGCTGTTCGCCTTTTAGCACCAAGGTTTTATCGTTCTCAATGGCGACAAGGGCCGGAACCCCGGTTACCGACAGAGTTTTCAGAAAATTGAAGTTAACCTCCGGGTCGTATGCGGCAAAACGCTCGGCACCGGAAAAATGAAAAGTAGTGACGCGATCGACCGGATTAAAACGAAAGCTGCAACGATTGCGATTTTGCATGGAATCGAGAATGTTCTCACAGTGGCTGCAGGTGGAGGAAAAAAAGAGATACCGCTCGACACCGTCTTCCCGTCCGCTAACCATCGCCACGCTTCCCGCCGGCAGCGCCGGTCCCGACCCTGCCGCCGGTCCAAACTTCAGGCTGAAGCAGGCAACCATAACAGCGGCAAAAAGCACAGCGCCCCGAAACATCTGGCGCAGTCCACAGAGCAGATTCAACAGGAGAATAAAGGAAAAGACGATAAGGCAATAGGAACAGAAGACCATTGCAACCCGGTATTGAAAGAAGATCAGCACCGCCTCCGCCACCAGACCCGCCAACAGCAACAGCCGGGCGAGTTTATGCCAATATTCGGAACCGCCTCGCCCCCACAGCAGAAACCAGAAAAGCGTCTGAAAATAGAGAAAACCGGCAATATTGAAAAAGAGTGGGGAGACCGCGGTCAGGCTGTCGACTATTTCGCAGCCATCATTCAAGCAAACCCCTTTCCCTTTGGTATAGAGAAGAAAAATCTGCACCGCCGTCAACACACTTGCAAGAAATGAAATGATTGCCCGTATCATGAAGAATATTCCGCTGGTCCTTGACTCGTTAAATTCATCTATTGACAGCTGGCCGTCCAGTGCCATTATATCCGGCACAATGAACATTCACGCAATTTTGCACAATGCATTAAAGTAAATATTCCGAAGAACTGCAACAGGGAAGAACATGCAACAAGCCAAGCAAGCCCCGGCCGCCACCCTCTGGGTGATCGCCGCCGTCCAATTTTTAACGCCCTTCATGTTTTCCGCAATTGGTGTGGCACTGCCGACTATCGGCCGGGAATTTTCGGCCGGGGCGGTGCAGCTCGGCCTGATCGAGATGGTGTATATTCTTGCGGTTGCCTTACTGCTCTTACCGATCGGCCGATTCGCCGACATCCACGGCCGCAGGCGGATTTTTATTTCCGGCACCGTCATTCTCACTCTGGCAACGTTCGTCCTCGCCACCGCCCCGACCATCAACCTCCTCATTTTCTTCCGTTTTGTCCAGGGAATCGGCGCGGCCATGATAACCTCGTCCAGCCTAGCCATCCTCTCATCCGTCTATCCGCCCAAGGAACGCGGCAGGGCCATGGGCGTGGTCGTCGGCTGCGTCTATCTGGGGATCTCGGCCGGTCCGACCCTGGCCGGGCTGATGATCGACTTTCTCGGCTGGCGCTGGATTTTTTACAGTGCGGTTCCGGTTGAATTGCTGATCCTGCTCTTTGCCCTGACCCGCTTGAAAGGGGAATGGGCGGATTCCCGCGGGGAGCGTTTCGACTGGATCGGCTCCCTTCTTTATATAACCGCCTTGTCCGGCATCATCATCGGCGTTCTGGAGACAGGGCAGCTGGCTATGGCCGGGTGGTTCGCCGGGGCCGGCATACTCGTGATGATCGCCTTTGTGGTCTATGAAAACTCCATAGAGTTCCCTCTCTTTCCCCTCGGGAAAATACTCGCCAACCGAGTCTTCGCCCTCAGCAACATTGCCACCTGGCTCAACTATGCCGCCTCCTTCGGCATCATGTTCTTTTTCAGCATCTATCTGCAGGTGATCAGAGGGGTTTCACCGAAACTCACTGGTTTCATCCTCATCACCCAGCCCCTGCTGCAGGCATTCTTTGCCCCTCTTGCCGGCAGAATGGCCGACAAATACAATCCCGCGCCCATTGCTACCCTGGGCATGGCCTTATGCACCATAGGTCTTGCCGCCGCGGCCGGGATCGACGCCTCTTCCTCTTTTATCTTTATCTACGCGGTGCTGATCGTCATGGGAGTGGGTTTCGGTCTCTTCTCCACCCCCAATACCGCGACCATCATGGCCAGCGTCGACAGACGCGATTACGGCATGGCCTCCAGCATGATCGCCACCATGCGGACTATCGGCATGCTGACCGCGATGACGCTGATCACCCTTCTTCTCTCCTGGTATCTCGGCGAGGAACCGGTCTCCCCGGAGACGGGCCATCTGTTCCTCGCCACGATGCACACCGCCATGGTGATTTTCAGTCTCCTGGGCCTGGCCGGGATTGTGTGCTCCCTCAGCCGAACCCGGAAAATGTAGCTTTACCAAATAAACCGGCAAGCATGCCGGCAAATAACTGCGCTACCCCAGTTTTGCCGCGACCAGTTCCCTGAATTTCCTTGCCTGCCCGGGTGACGGTATTTCCGCGGCCAGGGCGTCGACGATGGCCTCAAGTTTTTCGCCGGAATTGAGGTGGTCCTCACAGATTATGGCTGCCATCGGCCCGATGCATTCGGCCAGACTGGATTCCAGCGCATCTTTCTGCTCCCGGCTGAGACCGTCCGCTTGTGCGGCCGCCGGGGCGCCCGGGCTCCGACCGGAAGCAGATGCCGGCTCCGCGCCACCGCTGAGAGTTCTGAGAATGGCTTCGGTATGCGGGAGCACCATCCGCCGAGGGATAACGCCCCCCTCCTGGAAACGGTACCGGCCGGCACGAATCGTCGACATCAATGCCAAGGCTTCCTCGCCGCGCTTGCTGGAGAAAAAGATAAAAACGATCTCGCCTTTATCCAGAACCAGCTGGACGCTCTTATTGGCCTTCGTGGCAATGAACAAGGTGCCGGTCGATCTTTGTTTGCACAGCCTGGCAATTTCAACCACGATATCTGCGAATGGGATATAATCCTGTGTCATAATCGTTTACCTTTTCCGTAGTCTTTCAAATGCCATCTGGAGGCTGACCCCCATCCTGTCAATTGCTCTGGCAAGGGCTCCGATTTCATCGCTGCGGCCCTTCTCCTTTATCACGGCGTTTAAATTGCCACGGCTGATTTCATCGGCAATAACGGTCAAATTGCGGATCGGAGTACTGAGGCGGCGCGCCAGCAGGTAGGCAATCGTTATCACGGTTACCAGGGTAACGAGGAGCAACAGCAGCGCATTCCGCTGCGCCGCATCCGCGGCGGCATAGGCCTCCTGGTAATCCTGTTGGACGATGAGCGTCCAGCCTTGACCGGTCTTTTGCGAATATGCCACAATCTGCCGCCCCTCATCCTGAAAAGTGAAGGAAGTGCGGTCAGACCGGTTGCGCTGACTGAGGACGGGATGCGAGCTGAAATCCTGCAGCTCGGAACTCACCCCGCCATGGCCATGGGCGATGAGGCGGTTTTGCTCATCGAGGAGTATGGCAAATCCCGTTGCCCCGATTTTAGTTTTGGTAATGGTTTTGGAAAGATCTTCAAGCGTCATCGCAATAGCGATTACTCCCAGATTTTTCGCCCCCTCTCCTTTGATCGGTTTGGCAAGGATAAAAGCCGGTTTATTGGAGGTCTTGCCGAGCAGCACCTGCTGCCCTATCGGCTTGCCGCCGAGCACCTGTTTGAAATATTCCCGATCGCCATAATATGTCTCCGGTTTGCCGTCGCTTCGCCCCAGATTCTGACCGTCCGGAAGAATGGTAAAGGCAAGATATATCCACTCATATGCCTCGCTTATGGTTTTCAGCACCGGATTCTGCGACCTGCTCTCCATGCCGAGGATAGCAGGGGTGGCGGCATTCTGTTCGAGCAGCCGGAGGTTCATAGTGGTCCAATCATCGACACTGCGGGCAAGATGTTCGGTATTTTGAACAAGGTTCTGGTAAATATCCGCGGTCCATTCCTGCCTGGACTGGTAAATACCGATGTACCAGAGACCTCCCAGAGGAATGACTGCAATGACCAGCATGGTTATAAGAATCTGATAGATAATCTTAAATCCGGCCCCTTCTCTCTCCGTTGCTTTACCGTCCACCATTGTTCGTCTCCATAAGACATTTTGATAACTAACCCCGACAAGCGGGATTCTTTACACTACCCCCTTTTACGGGGGATACGTCCCTTCACGGATTTTTTTCTTGCTCTTTTCAACACCTCCTCAAGGGGGTGAAAACCAATAAAAAAATTACCAAGGTACCAGCCATCGTTCGCATCCCGCCGGCATCATGCAGCCCAATCGCAATGAAAACCTATCGTTCTGTTTCTTCGTCCAAATTCTTCCTTAAAAAACGAATCGGGCACCACTCAAACTAGCCGATAAAACGTCCCTGTGCAAGCCATTTCAAATCCGCCCAAGTTCCGGAGATAATTTGATAATATTTCACAACAACCTTGTGAAATGGAAATAATACGCTGAACCTGCCAAGAGAATTTGTCAAAAGGCTGGGAATACGCTAAGTTGGTTTGCTATAAGAGACTCACGGCATTATCGCTTAATATTTGCTTTTAAATACTATGAAACTCAATCCATTTTACGTTTTCCTCCTTGTTGCGGCAGGCTCTCTCCTTCTCCCGGCCATTGGTTTTTGTTCCCAGACCGAAGCAACCAACAGGACTCCGGATCTCTTATTCTACTCCGGCAACGCGCCTACCCAGTTTATCGTTGTCGAAAAAAGAGACCAGAAACTCAGCCTTTTTGAACATCAGGACTCCGTTCGGCTGATAAAGCAATTTACCTGTGCCACCGGCGAGAATCCCGGAACAAAAAAAATCAGCGGCGACTCCCGCACCCCTGAAGGCATCTACTTTATCACCGAGATCTATGCCGATAAGCGAATCACCGTGTTCGGCAGCCGGGCCTTTCACCTGGATTATCCGAATATCTTCGACACCCATGCAGGTCATCTCGGCGATGGGATATTCATCCATGGTACCAACAAGACGCTGGTTCCAAACAGTACCAACGGGTGCATAACCCTCAGCAACCAGGATCTGGATGAGCTCGCACCCTATCTTACCATCGACGCAATCCCCGTTATCGTACTCGACGCCCTGTCCGAACCGCTGATCGGCAAAAATTTTCGCCT
>CAYTVF010000247.1:0-5586 GCA_964441345.1 uncultured Desulfopila sp.
GGTTAGGGGGAGGGGGAAGCCGCAAAGAGCAACTTCGTTCCAAACTCACCCACCTATGTAACAAACTCACCCACCCCTGTAGCTGACTCCCCCACCCCTCGATCCCCTCCCGTCGAGGGAGGGGAAGCTGAATTCGTTCAATCCCCTCCCGTAGGGGGAGGGGAGGCTTTTGTTTTTTGTTACCTGAATTTGTAGGTGGATACCAGTTTGTTCAGGGACTTGGCAAGAAAGTCGAGTGAATTGGCGTTGCTGCTTACCTGGGTTGCGCTCTCGTTCATTTTGCCGCTGGCCTGGTTCATATCGGCTATTTCCCTGGCAATCATCTGCGACACCTGGGAACTCTCCGCGATGTTATTGTTCACCTCCTGAATGTTCATGGAGATCTGGGCGACATTTTGCGAGATCTCCTTGGCGGTTACCGACTGCTCCTCGACCGCCGTGGCGATGGTATTGACGACTTCGGAGTTTTCGCCCACCACCCTGCTGATGCTTTCGATTACCGATACCGTTGCCTTGGTCGTTCTCTGGATGGAGTCGATGCGTTCCTTGATCTGATCGGTGGCTTTTGCCGTCTGGCTGGCGAGATCCTTGATCTCATTGGCGACAACGGCAAACCCCTTGCCGGCATCGCCGGCTCTGGCCGCTTCGATGGTGGCGTTCAGGGCGAGAAGGTTTACCTGCTGGGAGATTTCCGTGATCGTTTCCAGCACCTTGGTGATTTCCCGGGCGGCAACGCCCAGTTCGTCGACACTGACCGATGCTTCCGATGATTGCTGGACGGCATTCTCGGTGATGGATCTGGCCTTTTCCGAGGTCTCGGCGATTTCATTGATGGTTGACGTCATTTCCTCGATGGCCGAGGCCACCGCGTTGACGTTGGCCGCAGCCTCTTCCATCGATGAAGCGACAGTAGACATATTGGCCGACATCTCCTCGACGGCGGTGGCCGCGGAAGTCGATTTACTCAGGGTATCCTGGGCGACGCCCGACAGGTCGGCGGATATCTGGGTGAGTGAGCTCGATGAACTGTTGATCTCTATCGATTCCTCGGCAATATAGCCGACCATCCCCTGGAGCTTGTCGGCAAAAATGTTGAACGATTTCGCCATATCGCCGATTTCATCCTTGCTGTGCACGGTGAGACGGGCGGTCAGGTCGCCTTCTCCTTCGGCGATGTCGCGAAAGAAGGCATCGGTTTCGCGGATAGGCTTGGCGATGCGGGTAGCCATAAAGACGATGATCAGGCCAACCACCAGGATCATGCCGGTAACTATCGAAATTATCAGTTTCTTCTGCCGGCTGAGCGTATTTCTGATATCCTCTTCCTGCTGGACCATGGCCTTGGCGATATCGTCGACGTAGATTCCGGTGCCGACTATCCACCCCCATTCCTTGAACAGCTGGACGTAGGAGAGTTTGGCCACCGGCTCGCTTCCTTCCGATTTCGGCCACAGGTAATCGACAAATCCCTGGCCGTTCTCCCGGCAGATTTGCACCATATCGTGAATAAAGGCTTTACCTTTCTGGTCGCGCAAGTCGCTTTGATCATTGCCGTCCATCGACGGTTTTATCGGGTGCATGACCATTTTCATATCGGTATCGACAATAAAAAAATAGTCCTTGCCGTCGGGTCCGAAGCGGAGGTTGCCGATCTGCTTCTTAGCCTCGTCCTTGAAGCGCGCTTCGGCGGTTTCGAGGTAAACCCCGGTCCCCACCACCCAGTTCCAGGGTTTGAACAATCTGACGAATGACAGTTTGGCGACCGGCTTATCCTCCCCCGGTTTGGGCCACATGTAATCGACAAATCCCTGGCCGTCCTTTTCGCATATCTTGACAAATTCCACGAACAGTTTTTTGCCGTTGGGGTCTTTGTAGTCGGCAAGACTGGTGCCATCCATCGAGGACTTCATCGGATGCATGACCATGGTCGGGACCATGTCGTTGATCCAGAGATAATTGTCGCCGGCATAACGCATCTTCTTGATGATCTTCAGCGCCTCTACCTTCTTTGCTTCATCGGAGAGGCCGGCCTCGTCATAGATGGCCTGGATCGACGAGAAGGCCAGGTTGACCACGGATTGCAGCTCTTTCTCGTAGGCCTTGGCGATCAGCTGGGTATCATGGGCGGTCTTGTACTGGTGGGAGAGGATCTCAAAGGTATTGCGCACGAGGTCGTTCAGTTTCTCTTTCTTGTCGCTCAGCATGATGGCATTGATGTTCTCAAGGCTCTGTTTGCCTTGTTTTTCGATACTCGAAATACTGAGATAGAGGAGCACCAGGCCGAAGATGATGAAAAAAGGCAGCGTCACCAGCAATATCTTTTTGGTAATAGTCATATCGATCCCCATTCTCCTCATGTGGCGGGTATTCATCTCGCCCCCGTCCCTGCACGAAGGGAGGGGGAACAGCCGGCTCGGCGGCCGGCCACCAAAGCCTGGCCAAATCGGCACCGGACGAAAGAGGTTATGCTCCCTCGCCGGAAAACATCAACGTCCCCGATGAGTTGTTGCGGATGGATTTATCAGGTAGATGAATTCCAACATAAAAAAGATGAAATATCAAGGCAATTGGTAGAAAAATAATACCAATTTGTCGGGAAAATGATATCGGTCCGGGCCGCCAGCCGACAGGTGCAGCCCCACGAGACAATCGCTCGAGGATGAAGCGGAAGACGGCTTGCGATCAGCTTTGCAGCTGGCGGACGATGAGCTGAAGATCCTCGGGCCGGTCGACGCCGAAGCCCTGGTAGTCGGTCAGCACCACGTAGATCGGAATGGATGCCTCAAGGAGCCGCAGCTGCTCGAGTTTCTCGATGGTTTCCAGCGGGCTGGGAGGCAGGGAGGTGAAGGCTTTGAGGGCGGAGATCCGGTAGGCATAGATGCCGATGTGCAGGAGATAATCGGTATCGGTCTGGTCGATATCGCGGATAAAGGGGATCTTCGACCGGGAAAAATAGAGGGCGAAACCCTTCTCCGAGCGGACCACCTTGACCCGATCGGGATTCTCGGCCTGCCTGGCGTCGATAATCCGGGCGAGAGTTGTCACCTGAATCTCGGACGACACGAACGGTTCGACCAGTTTCTTCAGCATTTCCGGGTCGAGCGCCGGTTCGTCGCCTTGGATATTGACGACGACCGCGTCGTCCTCAAGGCCAAGGATGCGGGCCGCCTCCATGATCCGGTCGGAGCCGCTGGGATGATCGGGATCGGTCATCACCACCGGGACGGCAAGCTCTCTTGCCGCATCGTAGATGCGCTGGTCATCGGTGGCCAGCCAGACTTTTTTCAGAGAGGAGCAACCGATCGCCCGTTCGTAGACCCGGTAGAACATCGGTTTGCCGAGGATATCGGCGAGCGGTTTGCCGGGAAAACGGTGGGATTTGAAGCGTGCCGGGATAATGCCGTAATAGGGCGGGAATATACTCATGCTCTTTTTTCACCAGGTAAATGGAGTTTGTCGATTATCTGCCGGCAGACCTGTTCGGTGCCCCCTTTGCGCGGCGCAAAAAATGTGCGGACCTGATTCATCACCTCGGTCCGCGAACCTCCGCCGTCGATCGCCGCAAGCAGAGCTGCACTGAGCTCGGTCTCGTCGGCGACCTCCTTGACCAGTCCGGAGGCGACGATCTCCCGGCCAACCCAGGCAAAATTCTTCCAGTAGGGGCCGATGATCGGTCTCAGCCCGAATACTAACGGTTCGAGGAAATTCTGGCCACCCAAATTTACCAGGCTGCCGCCGACAAAGGCGGCCGCGGCGAGGGCGTAGGCCCCGGCCAGTTCGCCGAAAACATCCCAGACGATCACCGTGTCCGGGCGGTTGCGGCCGGTTGCCCGGGAACGTTTGATGGCTGTAATCTGTTTCTCCCGCAGCAGGGTAAGCCAATGGTCGGCCCGCTCGATATGTTTGGGGAAGAGGCCGATGACTATATCGGGCCGGGCGGCCAAGGTTGCGACGATCGCCGTCAAGATCTGCTCTTCCTCCTCCCGGCGCACCGAGCCAAGGAGAACGAAGGGCGCCGACGGGGGGAGAAGATCGGCGATGGGCGTATTGGTCGAACAGTCATTTCTGGGTTCGATCCGGTCGAACTTGATGTTATTCATCAGGCCGATTTTTTCCGAACCGACGACCCGGCCGAAACGCTCCCCGTCCGACGGGGAAATGGCCCACACCTTCTCCGGCCCGTACTTTCTGAAGAACCCAGCAAAATGACGGTAAGAGCGGAAACTCTTCTCGGACATTCGGCCATTGATCAGGAAAACCGGCACATTGTGACGCCTGGCGCGGACCAGAAATCCCGGCCACAGTTCGGTTTCGACAATGATCGCCAGTTTTGGCGCAAAGCGCGCGAAGGCCTTTGCCATGATCTGCGGGGCATCGAACGGGAAGTAGGCAACGGTGATGTCCAGGGGGCCATCCGTGGGATGCAGGGCGCGGCCTTTCATCAGGCTGTCGATGCCCTGCTTGGTGCCGGAGGTGGCGAGCACCCGCAGCTTCTGGCCGCGGAGATCCACCGCCAGCTTTTCCAGGACCATATTGGTCAACAGCGACTCCCCGCCGGATGCCGCCTGGATCCAGATATCGAAGGGACCGGCGGGCGACTCCTGCAATGTCCGCTGCTGCCAGCCGAGCGAAACTCGCGGCGACCGTTTTAAGAACGGCAGCGCCACGGACCAGGCAAGGGAATAAACGGGGAGGATCAGGTTAATCAATGGCAAGGCCGGGAATAAGTTCAAGGGTTGCAGATCGGGAGTTCAGCGAACGGTTGCGGCGATCCTAGCGTGTTTGGGGGATCTTTTCAATTATATTTTCCTTTTCCGACTACACCCTGCTCATCTCCTTGACTTGCTTGTCAATTACTTCTATCTCCCCGTCTCGGCCCTTTTCACGAAGTTGCTCGCGGAGTTGGTTGAGTTGCCTGTTGAGTTGCGGCAGCACCTCATCGCGAATGTGGTTACGCACATTCTGGTGCGCCTTGTAAAATTCATCGGCGAATTGCCTGATAGACTCTTCCAGATGCCGTACCTCCTGTCTGTCCGGCACCTTATTGACTTCATCGCTGAACGTTTGAAATTGCCGGGACAGCTCATCAAGTGCGTCCGCCAGTCCTTTGTCCAGTTTCAGGGAAGTCGATTTCAGCGATTTTTCCAGCTGCTGCATTGCCTTCCGCATTTCAGATTCGATTACCGTGGCATTGCGTTTTATCCCACTCACCATCTCATCGAGAAATCCGGTTCTGACAGAACCTTGGACGACGGCTCCTTTTCGCAAAACTTCCCCGCCGGGCCTTGCTTGCAAAATGGTCACGGCCTTGCCTTGGTGGTCCTTTGGATCGTGATCAATGAAAAATTTCGAATCAACCGTAGCGGCGTTTTTAAATTCCGGAGCAATGGTAATGTCAACCAGATAATCTCCTTGTTCAGTATAGGAGACTTTTTCTACTTTCCCGACCGTGTTTTCTACAAAATAAACAGGATCGTCTTGTTTTAATCCTGAAACATCGGCATAACGCACCTGAATGTTAAGAGAACTCTCCCAGCAGCCCCATAGCAGCAGAAGCATTGGCAAAATTGTTATACGAGCAATGTG
>CAYTVF010000248.1:0-5448 GCA_964441345.1 uncultured Desulfopila sp.
CGAGACGTGGCCGATCGAGAGGCCAGAAGTGCCGCCGGAAAACCGGCCGTCGGTCACCAGGGCGCACTCTTTGCCGAGATGGATGGATTTCAGATAGGAGGTCGGATAGAGCATCTCCTGCATGCCGGGACCGCCTTTCGGCCCCTCGTAGCGGATAATGATGACATCGCCGGCTTTAATTTTGCCGCCCAGAATGGCCTCGCACGACGCTTCCTGGGAGGAGAAAACCCGGGCGGTTCCGGAAAATTTAAAGATCGACGGATCGACCCCGGCGGTCTTGACCATACAGCCGTCCTTCGCGATATTGCCGAACAGGACGGCGAGCCCGCCTTCCCGGTTATAACAATTTTCCATATCGCGGATGCAGCCGGCCTTACGGTCGAGATCGGGCTCCCGGTACATGGTATTCTGCGAGCCCATGACCAGGTTCTGCCCGGAGGCGCCCGGCGCGCTCAGATAAAGGGCTTTGGCCTCCGCCGAATGCGAGGGCCGGGCGATATCCCAGCTGTCAAGGGTCGCCGTAAGGCTTGGGCTGTCGACCCGGTGGACGCCGCCGTCGATGAGGCCTGCCCGGTCCAGTTCTCCCAGGATGGCCATAATGCCGCCGGCCCGGTTGACATCCTCCATATGATAGCTGGAAGATGGCGCTACCTTGCACAGGTTGGGAATCTTGCGCGAGAGCTTATCGATATCGGTCATGGTGAAATCGACACCGGCTTCATGGGCGATAGCCAGCAGATGCAGAACGGTGTTGGTCGAGCCGCCCATGGCGATATCGAGGGTCATGGCATTCAGAAACGCACTGCGGCTGGCGATGGACCGCGGCAGCACCGAGCTGTCTCCGTGCTCGTACCAGGCGGTGGCCATTTCGACGATCCGTTCGGCCGCTTTCTCAAACAGCGATTTGCGGCCCACGTGGGTGGCGAGCACCGTCCCGTTGCCGGGCAGGGCCATGCCCAGGGCCTCGTTCAGGCAGTTCATCGAATTGGCGGTGAACATGCCCGAGCACGAGCCGCAGGTTGGGCAGGCGCAGCGTTCCACCTGGGCGATGTCCTCGTCGCTGATCGACGTGTCGGCGGCCATGACCATGGCGTCGACCAGATCGTAGCGCTTGTCGCCGTCGATCCCGGCCTCCATCGGCCCGCCGGAGACGAAGATGGTCGGAATGTTGAGGCGCATGGCGGCCATCAGCATGCCGGGGGTGATCTTGTCGCAGTTGCTGATGCAGATCATCGCATCGACGGTATGGGCGTTGCACATATATTCGACGCTGTCAGCGATCAGCTCGCGGGAGGGCAGGGAATAGAGCATGCCGGCATGGCCCATGGCGATGCCGTCGTCGATGGCGATGGTATTGAACTCGGCGGCAAAGCAGCCGGCGCGGGCGATGATCTTTTTCAGGTGCTGGCCGATCTCGTGGAGATGGACATGGCCCGGCACGAACTGGGTGAAGGAATTGACGATGGCGATAATGGGTTTGCCGAACTGTTCTTCTTTGATCCCGTTTGCCCGCCAGAGGCTGCGGGCGCCGGCCATTCTGCGCCCTTCGGTGGTGGTTGCGCTGCGCAATGGAATTGCCATGGTAAAAACTCCGGGTTGATTGAATGGATAGGTTATCGGAAAGAATTGTGTGGAAATATGAAAAAAAAGCTTGTAACTCTTCTTGATAGACCACAATATACTATGAAAGCAAGTGGTATTGCACATTTTTTTATCGGGGGAACGGGATGAAAAAAACGGAGATAGACTACTGGATAGCCACCATGCTGGAATCGCACAGCAATGTTTCCGACCTGAACATCACCGTCGGCAAAACCTTGCAGGTCGAGTCCGCCGGGCAACTGGTGCCGGTCGACATCACTCCGCCGATAGGAGAGCTCACCCCCTTTCAGACTGAAACCTTTGCCCTCAACCTCATCGGTAACAACCGGAGACTGCTCAAGGACCTGGTGGAGAACGGATCGTGCGATCTCTCGTACTCACTGTCCGACACGGCCCGGTTCAGGGTCAACATTTTTACCCAGAAGGGCTATTTTTCGACGGTTCTGCGTAAACTGGAGACCCAGATCCCGAGTATCGAGGGGATGCAGTTTCCCGATGCGTTCGGCAAGATGGCCACCGAACTGAATGGCTTTATTCTTTTTACCGGGGCGACCGGAACCGGCAAGACGACCTCGCTTGCCGCGCTTTTAAACCGGATAAACCAGGAACGGTCGGTGCACGTGGTCACCCTTGAAGATCCGATAGAATATGTCCATGAGCAGAAAAATGCCACCTTCAATCAGCGGGAGATGGGCAACGATTTCAGTACCTTTGCCGTGGGCATGCGGGCCGCTCTGCGGCAGGCGCCAAAAGTCATTCTGGTCGGTGAGATGCGCGACCGGGATACCATGGAAATCGGTTTGACCGCCGCGGAAACCGGCCATCTGGTGCTTTCCACCTTGCACACCATCGATGCCGGGCAGACGATCAACCGTATTCTCGGCATGTTCGACCAGGAAGAGCAGCCGCAGATTCGCAACAGGCTGGTCGATACCATCCGCTGGATCGTCAGTCAGCGTCTCCTCCCGCGGATCGGCGGCGGCCGGGTGGCGGCGATGGAAATCCTCCGGACCAGTCTGCGGGTTAAAGATCTCATTATCAACGGGGAAACCGAGGATAAGACCTTTTATCATATCATCAGCGAGGGTTCGGCGCTGGAGATGAGGACCTTCGATCAGCATATTCTCGAACTGTACAGCCGCGGTCAGATAACCGAGAAAACGGCGATCACCTATTGTTCGCACCGGGCGGAGATGAATCGCGGTCTCGACCGGTTGAAAGCGGAGCGGGGGGAGGCGACCACCAGTCTGACGGATCTGTCCATGGAAGAGGAAGAAGAGGCGAAGGGCGGGTATTATGGCCGATGAGCCCGGTGGCCCGGCAATGGCGGGGGTATGAGGCTGAAGGTTGAAGACTGAGGGACTGAGATGAGTGGAACTGTCGGGGGTGCTATGATCGTAAATTGTCCGCATTGTGGAAAGCAGTTGAAGCTTGGCGATAAGATCCGGGAGAGTGTCCGGCAACTGGAACCCGGCCGGCGGATCAAGATCAAATGTGCGCATTGTGCCGTGCCCTTCGGTCTGGACAAAAGCATGGATCAGGCCGCACCTTCACCGGGGCGAAGCGGTAACGATTCGAAACCTGCCGCGGGCGGGCGGGTGAAGCCTCCCGATCCGCCCGATACGGGGTGGTTGAAGGACGGCACTTTTGTCGAAAAGGAAGTGATCGAGGATATCCCCCGGGCCCTGGTTCTCATGCCGGATATGCCCGGCCGGGATCAGGTCGTGTCGTCTGCCGGCGCGGTGGGGTATAGGGTCGAACTGGCTGAAAAGCCTGAAGAGGCTATCGAAAAGATGCGTTTCGTCAATTACGCCGCGGTATTTCTGCACAACCGTTTTGAGCCGGGCGGGATCGCTTCCGGTAAATTCCACCAGTTTATGCGGTCGATGAATATGTCCCGCCGGCGCTATATTTTTTATGTGCTGATCGGCGAGCAGTTGAAGACCCTCTATGATTTACAGGCCTTGTCCTGCTCGGCAAATCTGGTGGTCAATGACGCCGAGGTGCCTTATATAGGTACCGTGCTGAAAAAGGTCATTCCCGAATACGAAATGCTGTTCGGGCCGTTGATGGAGGAGATGCGCCTTGCCGGCAAATAGCGCCGGCTGTTCGGCTGCGGTTTTTTCCCATTTCTGACAAAACGTGCACTATTCTTGTTTTATCGTTCATTACCCTCTCACCTGGAGTAAACTGATGCCTTTCCCCTCCTGCAACCGTTGCAGGGTATTCCGTGTTTTGCCGTGCAATGCGGCCCACCACTTTTCCGTTCAATCCGGTCATGCCGGAACTTATCGAGGTGCAACAGAGTAAAATATGATGAAGAGATTTCTTCTGGCAGCCGGCAAAAAGATCAAACGAATCGCCCAGGCCGGAAAACGCAAGTACGGAGCCCTTATCGGGCGGCCTTCGCCCGAAGCGGCCGAGAGCAGCCCGGCCGCGGGCGCAACCGGTGGCGAAACAAGAGCTCTGCCGGCAGAGCAGCCCGCCCGCAACGCGGCGGAGAGGGGGGGCAAATACCGGGCTCCGGCAAAACCCAAGGCCAAACCGGAGTGGACCCTCGACAGTTTCCAGGTGACACCTGTTGAAGGTAAAAGCCGTTTTCACGACTATGCCATTCCCCTGCCGGTGATGCGGGCGATTGGTGACCAGAATTTCCAGTATTGCACCGCCATCCAGGAAAAATCCCTGGCTGATGTCCTGGCGGGCAACGACCTGGTAGGGAAAGCCAATACCGGGACCGGCAAGACGGCGGTCTTTCTGATTGCCATCCTTGCCCGCCTGCTTGAGCAGAAAAAAGACGAGGTGAAAAAGGGGGCGGTCCGGGCCCTGGTTCTGGCTCCGACCCGGGAACTGGTGATGCAGATCGCCAAGGACGGGGTCGGCCTGGCCAAATACAGCAACATTACGGTGACCGCCGTCTACGGCGGAGCGGATTACCAGAAGCAGCTCGATGCCGTGCAGCGCGGCAGGTGCGATGTCGTGATTGCCACTCCGGGCAGATTGCTTGATTTCATCGGCAAAAATGCCATCGATCTGCGGAGTTGCAAGATACTTGTGATGGATGAAGCGGACCGGATGCTTGACATGGGCTTTATCCCCGATGTCCGCCGGATCGTCGGCCGGCTGCCGGCCGGGACGGAACGGCAGACCATGATGTTCTCGGCAACCGTCCCGGAGGATGTGCAGCGGCTCTCCTCGCAATGGTGTGTCCATCCGAAAGTGGTCGAGGCGGAGCCGGAGCACATGGCGGTCGAAACTGTCCAGCAGATTGTCTATCTCTCGACGACCGATGAAAAATATACCATTCTCTACAACCTCATTCTGGCTCATCCCGACGATCGGATCATCGTTTTTGCCAATATGAAAAACGAGGCGAAGCGGCTGGCCAATCGCCTGGAGAGAAACGGGGTCGACTGCGTGCTGCTCTCCGGCGACGTGGAGCAGAGCAAGCGGACGGTCCGGCTGGAGTTGTTCCGGGAGGGCAAGGTGAAGGTCCTGGTGGCGACCGATGTCGCCGGCCGCGGCATTCATATCGAGGGAATCACCTTTGTCGTCAACTACACGCTGCCCTATGAACCGGAGGATTATGTCCACCGTATCGGCCGAACCGGCAGAGCGGGGGCGAGCGGCAAGGCGGTGAGCTTTGCCTGTGAGGAGGGATCGTTTTACCTGCCGGCCATCGAGGAGTTTATCGGCGGAAAACTTGAATGCGTTGTCCCTGACGAATCCCTGCTTGTTCCGCCGCCCAAAGGGATGGTTGATAAAAATATCGCCCAGGGCAGCAGCAGTAAACCTCCGCCGAAGAGCCGGCGAAAAAGGCCGCCCCGGAGCAGAAGTCACGCGGGC
>CAYTVF010000249.1:0-5404 GCA_964441345.1 uncultured Desulfopila sp.
CTCCCGTCAAGGGAGGGGAAGCTGAATTCGTTCAATCCCTCCCGTCGAGGGAGGGGAAGCTGCTGTCCCGAGCCCGCTATTGATTCCGCCACTTCTGCAAAGTAGCCTTCGCCTCATCCTTATCGGCGAACTTGACCTCTCCGCCGGCCAGCTCCTGCAACAACGCCGTCGCTTCAGCCTTCTCACCATTAGCATACTGGGCCAGCGCCAGATGGTAGCGAATGGTCGGATCGTCGGGGCGGCTCTCAAGCGCATGCCTGAACTGGGAAATAGCCAGACCGTATGATTCGCGTTTGTAATGCACCCATCCGAGGGTGTCGGCGATATTCGCCTGGTCCGGCATGGCTTGTTTGGCCTGCATGGCCAGGCGCAGGGCTTCGCCGAGGTCGCCTTTCTCCTGTGAGGCTATGAGCCAGGCGAGATTGTTGGCGGCCGCCGGGAAATCCGGCTGGATTTCCAGAATCCGCTTATATTTTTCCATGGCTTCGGCGGATTTTCCCTGGCTTTCATAGGCAGTTGCCAACCCCATCAGGGCGGCTATCGACTTGGGCTGGTTGGTCAGCAACTCGTTGTATTGCGCAACGGACTCTTCCGATTTCCCCATGAGGTGCAGGAGTCGGGCGCGAAGGATATAGCCCTGCGGGTCAGCCGGGCTCAGCTCCTGGGCCTTCTCAAATGCTTGCAGCGCCTCCTCGTTCTGCTGTTTCTTCAAATAGAGATCGCCGAGGAAGATATAGTGGCCTCCGGCGGCATGCCCGGCAATGTGCTTTTTGACGAAGGCAATGGCCTGGTCGAGGTCATTGCCCGCTGTGAGGGCGGTAAGCACGGAAAGCGCCTTGGTGTTGTCGGGTGCCAGTTCGAGCAGTCTGGTAAAGGTCCCCTTCGCCTTATCCTTGTTGTTCAGGCCAAGGTAGGCCATCGCGGCAGTCCCAAGCAGCTCGACGTCATCCTGAACGATCTTCTGGTCGATGGAATTGATGAACTGTATCGCCTTGTCAAACTCCTTCTGCAGAACCAGGGACTGGGCGAGGAGTTTAGCGGCGATAAAGTTACGCCGATTGATTTTGAGGGCGATGGCGGCCTCCTTGCCGGCATCGGCGCCGTTGCCGCGCAACAGGTTGATCTGCGCGGCGAAGGCGTGATAGCGGTCGTTCATCGGACTGATCTGCAAGGCCAGTTCGATGGCTTTCTGCGCCAGCTCAACCTTACCGATGCGCAGATGGGTCAATGCCGAATAGTAAAACGGATCGGACCACTTGGGGTAATCGTTCGTCAGGGGAGTAAGGATCTCGATTGCTTCGTCGTTCTTGCCATCCTTGATCAGGAAGCGGGCCTTGATCAGGTTCGCGGCCCCGTTGGCGGGATTGGTTTTCAGGATTGCTTCCATCATCTCCCGGGATTCAGGGTATTTCTGCAGATCGAACAACAGGTCCGTAAGCACCACCTGCAGCTGGATGTCTTTCGGAAATTCGGCCAATGCCTTTTTCAGAGAATCCTCCGCCTTGTCGTATTGCCGCTGGTTTTTGTAGAAGTCGCTCAGCATCAGCCGGAAAGGAATGGCATCCTTTTTCAGCTCGATTGCCTTCAGCAAGGCCTGTTCCGCCTTGTCCAGTTCGCCTTTTTTCTGGTATAAACCGGCATAGAGCAGATGCAGCTGGGGATCGTCCGGAAACTTCGGGGTCATGATATCGAGCAGTTTTTGCATGGCCGCCTCATCCTGCCGCTGTTCATAGTACATCAGGAGGGTTCGGTAATTGGCGAACGACTCGGGGTTCAGTTCGATAGCCTTGTTAAACGCCTTTTCGCCTTCCTCCCATTTGTTCTGGGCGCTCAGGATTCGTCCCCGAATGTTGTAGAGCTTGTCGTTTGCCGGTGCCAGCTTGATCGCCTTGTCGATGGCCTCCTCCGCCTTCTGGAAGTTGCCGTCGATCAATTCGAGGTTGGCGATGAGCGCCAGACCGTCCGGATAGTCGGGATTGGTGCTGAGAACCTGTTCGACGTACTTGCGGCTCTCCGCCTTGTTCTGGGAGAGGAGATAGAATTCGGCGACCTTCACCCCGGCATCGACATTTTTGGGATCGAGGCTGAAGGCGCGCTGCAGTTCACCGAAGGCCGCCTTGGGATCGCTGTTTTTCAAGTAGAGCATTCCCAGCTGATACCTGGCGTCGGCATATTTGGCGTCAAGCTGAATGGCATTCTTCAACTCAAGGATAGCAGCTTTCTCATCGGCGATTTTTATATACTCCAGTGCTCGCAGATAGTGCTTTTCCTTCTTCTCTTCGGGAGTAGAGCAGGCAGAGAGGGTAAAGAAAAGCGAGACGATCAAAAGAACGGTGAGGAGTCGATGGCATATCATAGAGACGACCTTGGTGAAATGAATGGAGAGAAGCTATCCTTTTCATATTGATCTCGGTACTCTATATAAAAACAGCAACTTTTCCTATGAAAAAATTTGCCTTTCTCGGCAATTAAGGATAACCGGCACCACTACAAGGTATAAAATTGTTAGTATACGGGTAAATGGGTGACAAAGAAGTGAGGATATGATTAACTGCGCGTCAGGAAAAAGCAGTGAATAATACCAAATATTCCAAACTATCGGGGGCAGTATGCTATACGGTCGTATTTTCATGTTTTGTGCTTTGATCGTCCTCTTTGCCGGGGGCGACGGCTGGGCGGCACAGTCGAGTGCCGATGTTCCGGTGACGGGGGAGATCATCGCCGCGGCCCGGGCAAAAGTACTTGGTGATTCGCAGGCCGCCCGACCCGCCGCGGGCGAGTATGTGGTCGGCCACGGGGATGTCCTCAATGTTCAAGTCTACGGTGAGGGTGATATGTCCGCTGCCAATGTAACCGGCGGCAGGGAAGAGAAAACGGAGGACGGTCTGAGGAGCGGCGGCGGGGGAGTGCAGGTGCGGATCGACGGACGCATTTCCCTCAAACACATCGGCGATGTCGATGCCGTGGGTTTCACCCTGACCCAGCTGGCCGATTATCTCAAAAAAATATATACCTCCGTCTACGGCGACCCGATCGTTTCCGTGGTGCTGGTACAAAGCAACAGTCAGCGTTATACGGTTATGGGCAAGGTGGCAAAACCCGGCATTTTCTATCTTGATTATCCGATCAATCTGGTCCAGGTGGTCGCCCGCTGCGGCGGCTTTACCGAATGGGCAAAATCGGAGATCAAGCTGGTGCGCAAGGACCCGAAAAAGAACGTCGAACTCTTCGACGGCAACACCCTGTCATTTGATTACGGTGACTTTCTCGATGGCGAAAAGCTGGAAAAAAACGTACTGATTGAGCCTGGCGATATCATTATTGTCAATTAATGAGAACAAACATGAAAAAAGGTTATCCAGGCAGGAGTAAGAAAAGGCTGAAATATTTCGTGCCCACGTGTATCGTTGCTGCCGCCCTTGTGGCCCCAGCCGCCACCATTGCCAGGGAAGTCAAGGTCGGCGGCGGTGTCAGCGTCGGTTACGAATTCGATGACCGGCAGTACGACGACGATGCTCCTGCCGAGCAGGACGAGCAGACCGAAGCGCCAAACACCGCAAGCAACAGCGACGAGAGGTACAGCCGCTTCCGCATCGCACCGCTGGTCACTCTCACCTCGCCTGCCGCCCGGGATGAAATCGCCCTTCGCTACTCGCCGAGTTATCGTTACGATCTCGAAAACTCGGGCGATGATATCGATCACGATCTGTCGGCTACACTCAGCCGGTATGTAACCAGCAGCTGGCAACTCAAGCTCAGCGACAAATACCTGCTCACGGATAGATTCGGGACTAGGGATGTTGCCTATTCGGACAGCTCGGCAGAGTCGACCGGCAGCGCTGCCGGAACGGAAAGTACGGTCAAACTGTCGGACAACGACAATCGCCGGAAATACTGGACCAACGATGTGTCTCTGCGTTCGGAACACACCTATTGGGAAGACAGCCTGTTTTCCCTGGGGTACGGCTACAAAATCCTTGAGAATATCGACAACGACGAAAGCAGCAGCTATGAGAACTATGACCGTCATGAGGTGTCGTCGTCATTGGCCCATCGATTCACTTCCGTCTGGAAACTTTCCGTCTCCGGCAGCTACGTCCGCGGCTTGTACGATCAAGTCGAAGCTGAGTCGACGACAACCGATGAAGAGAATCCGGAAATTGAAAAAGATCTGCATGAATACCGGGCGACAACCATGCTTGAGTCGAATTTGCTTGAGCATCAGTCGCAGAAGCTCTCATACAGTTTCTATGGGGTCGATTATGACGCGACCGAACAGAACAATGCAACCATCCAGGATATGACCCTGGGCTGGCAATGGGACCTCTCGAAAGAGCTGATGTTCAGCCTGGGCGCGGGCCCCACCTATACCAAAGCCGAAGATTCGGACGGGGAGTGGGGCTACAACGGTAATCTGGCCTGCAGATATACTTTCGAGCGCGGCAACATCGGTCTTACAGGCAGTCGCGGCTTCGAACGACAAAATTTCACCGGAACCGATGAGAATGGCCTGCGCGAGTTCTGGCAGTCAAAGCTCAGTCTGAACTATCAGGTTTCCGAGGACCTGTCCGCCACTCTCTTTTCCAGCTATCGATACGAGGATGAAGAAACAATTACCGCAGTCTCCCCCGCAACAACCACAACAACGGGTCCAGATACCACGGCGGACGGCACCGACTCCACCACAACCACCGAGACCTTCAACCGCAAGCGTTTTTCGACCGGAGCAAGCCTCGGTTACTCCTTCTGGCAGTGGTACAAAGTCTCCCTTTCCTACGATTACAGCCTGCAGGATTCGGAAAAGGCGGATGACAGCTTTGACGAACACCGGGTCGCCCTGACATTCTCCTACGAAAAAGAGTTGTTTAGTTGGTAGGTGTAGGCTGAGGGCGGAAGGTTGCTGTTTTTCGCAAAAGTCGATTTTTGTCATTTCGAGCGCAGCGAGAAATCTCTGGGATAAAGATCAACGTTGATTTTATTCCACATATCCATGCTGATTACCAAGGGAAAGTTGCGGTATATTCAATTCTTGAAGGTACGATTTTGGCTGGTGGACTACCACCCAATAAGCATAAACTGGTTGTTGCATGGATCGAGATTCATCAAGAAGATTTGCTTGCCGACTGGGATTTGGCAGTAAACGGCAAGAAACCATTTCCAATAAGAGGACTTGATCAATGAGGATAGCTAAAATTTCTCCACGGCCTAAATGGGTGTTGTCCATTGTTGCGGACGATGGGCGTATTGGAAATTTCGATGTCAGTCCTTATCTTGAATTTGAGGCATTCGAAACCCTCCGTGATTACAACGAATTTGTGAAAATATTTAACGGCGGCTATTTTGTCGAATGGGATTGTGGTGCTGATTTGTCAGTGGATACGATTGAGGCTCATTGGCAAATAGT
>CAYTVF010000250.1:0-5404 GCA_964441345.1 uncultured Desulfopila sp.
GATGATAATAGATCATATTTTTAAGCATGGAGTCGAATGATGATCAAAGTTGACGGTATTACGCGAAAATACGGGGACTTCACGGCGGTTGACGATGTTTCGTTTACGATATCCCCGGGCGAGATTGTCGGCCTGCTCGGGCACAACGGCGCCGGGAAGACCACCATTATGAAGATGATCACCGGGTATCTCGAACCGACGAGCGGCACGATTACCATCAATGGCCGGGAAATAGCCGCCGACCGGCGGCGGATCCAGCGGGAGATCGGCTACCTGCCGGAAAATTGCCCGGTATACCCGGAAATGACGGTAATCGATTACCTCGATTATGGCGCGGCCCTGCACGGTTTGTCGGCGGAAGAGAGAGCACCGCTCATCACCGCCGCCCTTGCCCGGACCGAGCTGCGGGAAAAGGCGATTCAGCCTATTGCCACCCTGTCGCGGGGCTATCGTCAGCGCACCGGGGTAGCGCAGGCCATCCTGCACAATCCCGGGATTCTCATTCTCGATGAGCCGACCAACGGTCTCGATCCGACCCAGATCCAGCACATGCGGACCCTGATCACCCAATTGGCGAAAAGCTCGACGATCATCATCTCCACCCATATATTGCAGGAGGTCCAGGCGATCTGCGATCGAGTCATCATCATGAAGGACGGCAAAAAGGCCCTCGATTCCCGCCTCGATGCGCTGCAGACGGAAGGACGATTAATGCTCTCGATCGAAGGAGAGCATCGCGAAGCCCGGGAGTTTCTCCACCAACTTCCCGGAGTCCGGGCGGTAACTCCCATGGTTGCCGGGCCGCAGGCCGGTGCGCCGGGGACAACCTATGCCCTGACCCTGGGTGAGGGGGAACCCCGCTATTTGACCGCGGCCAACATCGCCCATGCGGTCCATGACAAGGGCTGGCGGCTCTATGGAATGTCTTTTGAGTCCCGGAATCTTGAAACCGTCTTCGCTGAAATAAGTGGTCATTAGGAGGGAGGGGAAAGCAATGAATACAGTCTTTCGTATTGCAAAAAAGGAGTTCGACGCGTTTTTCGGAACACCCGTCGCCTTTATTTTTATCGGAGTCTTCCTGGCGGTGACGCTGTTTATTTTCTTCTGGGTGGAAACATTTTTCGCCGGCAACATCAGCGAAGTGCGGCCCTTGTTCACCTGGATGCCGATTTTGCTGATCTTTCTCACATCCGCGGTGACCATGCGGTTGTGGGCGGAAGAGCGGCGGGCCGGCACCCTCGAATTTCTGCTCACCTCGCCGGTTGCCCCCTGGTCCCTGGTGGCGGGGAAATTCCTGGCCTGCCTCGGCCTGGTCGCTCTGTCGCTGCTCCTGACCCTGCCCCTGCCGGTCACCGTCAGTCTCATCGGCCCGCTCGACTGGG
Source organism: uncultured Desulfopila sp. (assembly GCA_964441345.1). GTDB lineage: Bacteria > Desulfobacterota > Desulfobulbia > Desulfobulbales > Desulfocapsaceae > Desulforhopalus_A. The sequence continues at coordinate 1,383 of CAYTVF010000250.1, forward strand.
GGCCGGTCTTCGGCGGCTATCTGGCCACCCTGTTCCTGGCGGCGGCGTATATTGCCATCGGCCTCTATGTCAGCGTCAAGTCGGAGAATCAGATCGTCAGCCTTATTTCCACCACGCTGGTCTGTTCGTTTTTCTACCTGCTTGGTTCGGAAACGCTGATCTCCTTTTTCAGCAACCGCGGTTCCGAACTGCTGCAACTGCTTGGCTCGGGATCCCGGTTCAATTCGATTACCCGCGGGGTGATCGATCTGCGCGACCTCTATTATTACCTCAGCATCATGGGGGTGTTTCTCTCTCTCAATATTTACGGGCTGGAGAAAATCCGCTGGGCGGACAACCCGACCAACGCCCGCCATCGTCAATGGCAGCTGGCCTGCGGCCTGATCGTTGCCAACTTTCTGGCGGCCAACTTCTGGCTGGCGCCGGTCGGCGTGCTGCGCACCGATATGACCAAGGGGAATATCTATTCGATTTCGCAGGCGACCAGGAACTATCTCGGCCAGCTCAAGGAGCCGCTGCTCATTCGCGGCTATTTTTCCGCGCAGACCCATCCCCTCCTTGCCCCTCTGGTGCCGCGGATTCGCGATCTGGTGCAGGAATATGCCGTGGCCGGCGGCGGTAAGGTGCATGTCGAGTTTGTCGATCCGCTGGAGCATCCCGAGCTGGAGCAGGAAGCCGGCCAGAAGTACGGCATCCGGCCGGTGCCGCTGGAGACCGCCAGCAAATACCAGGCGGCGGTGACCAACTCCTACTTCGACCTGCTGATTCAGTACGGCGATCAGTTCGAAACCCTCGGTTTCCGCGATCTGATCGAGGTGAAGGTGGCAGGCGAGCAGGATCTCGACGTCGAGCTGCGCAACCCCGAATACGATATTACCAGGGCAATCAAGAAAGTCCTGTTCAGTTATCAGGGCGGCGGCGATCTCTTCGCCGGTGTCGGCAAGCCGGTTACCTTTACCGGCTACCTGTCGCCCGACGGGAAACTGCCGGAGGAGCTGGTCGTCCTGAAAAAGGCCCTGGCGGAAATCCTCACGGAAATGGAGAAGGAGGGCGGGGACCTGTTTGCAAGCCAGCTGGTCGATCCGGATGGCGACAATGGCGCCGTCGCCAAAAAAATCGCCAAGGAATACGGTTTTCGGCCGATGGCCGCCAGCCTCTTCGACGAGCGGCCTTTCTGGTACTATATGACCCTTGCCAGCGGCGATCAGGTGGTCGAGGTGCCGCTGCCGGAGGATCTGGCCAAAGAGAGTCTGAAAAGAGCCATCGACGCCGGGATGAAACGATTCGCCGCCGGCTTCACCAAAACCGTGGCCCTCAATACGCCCAAATCGATGCCGCCGATGCCGCAGCTCGGCATGCAGGGGCAGGGCATGCGCTTCGAAGTTCTGCAGGAGGTTCTCAGCAAGGAGCATACGGTCACCCCTGCCGACCTGACAAACGGTCGGGTCCCTGAGGAGGCCGACCTGCTCATGGTGGTGGCGCCCGAGGCCTTCAGCGAAAAACAGCTGTTCGCGGTCGATCAGTTCCTTATGCAGGGCGGGACCGTCGTCCTTGCCACCTCTCCGTTCAATATCGGTCTCGATCGTCAACTGGCGGTCGACAAGAAACCGACAGGGCTGGAAGAGTGGCTGCGGTTCCAGGGGATTTCCCTCGGCGAGGAAATGGTCCTCGATCCCCGCAACAGCGCCTTTCCCGTGCCGGTGCAGCGCCAGGTGTCCGGCTTTACGGTTCAGGAAACCCGGCTGGTCAATTACCCCTATTTCGTCGACATTCGGCCGGACGCGATGAATCGGGAGAGCGGGCTGCTCTCCGGTCTCAACCAGCTGACCATGAACTGGCCTTCGCCGATCACGGTCGATGCGGAGAAGAACAAGGAGCGCAAGGTGATCCGGCTGCTTGAGAGTTCCGGGGAAAGCTGGGTTTCGGCCGAGACCAAAATCCAGCCGGATTTCCGCAGCCATGGCGACCTCGGCTTTCCCGTTGGCAAAGATCAGGGCAAACGGCTGCTCGGGGTAGTCATCGTAGGACAGTTTTCGTCCTATTTCGCCGGCAAACCATCGCCGCTGCTGGCAAGTGCCGACGATCATACCCACCCGAATAAACCCGGCGAAGAAGAGCAGCATGCCGGTGAAGAGAAAAAGACGCAGGTGATCACCCGGCAGATCGATAAGTCACCCGAGAGCGGTCGTATCATCCTCTTTTCTTCGAACAGCTTCGTAAGCGACACCGTCCTGGGCATCGGTTCCAGCGTGATGCGCACCACCTATCTCGGGCCGGTGCAGCTGATGGCCAACGCCGTCGACTGGTCGCTCGAGGATCGCGGGCTCCTGACCATTCGCGGCAGAAGCCATTTCTCCCGTCCTCTTCTGCCGATGACCAGGAATATGCAGCTGTTCTGGGAGTATCTCAACTACGGGCTGGCCTTTTTCGGCCTGGTGCTGGTCTGGGTCGTCAGGAAATCGATACGGAAAAGTACCAAAAAACGTCATGTAGCACTTCTGCAGGGGAGCATGGGGAGGATATGAATATGCGTAGGATGATTATTGCCGCCGCGGTCTTGCTCGGTATTCAGATAGCACTTGTCGTGGCCTTGAATGTGACTCATACGGGGCAGCAGGCGGTATCGCCTGCCACTCCGTTGCTCGGCTTTGCTCCCGAGTCGGTAAATGTCCTGGAGATTACCGGGCCGGAAGGCAAGCGGGTGGTGTTGCGGAAAAACGAAACCGGCTGGATTCTGCCGGACTCCTTTGCCGCACCGGCCGGCGCCGAACAGGTAACCGCTTTGCTCGCCAAACTGGCCGGCCTGCAGCGGGGCTTTGTCGTTGCCGCCTCGGAGGAGGCGGCCAAACGATTCAAGGTGGCCGACGCCGGTTTCGAGCGCCATGTGGTGCTGAAGGATGGCGATAAGGTCGTCGGCGATTTCTATGTCGGGACCTCCCCCGGATTTCGGCAGGTCCACGCCCGCAGGGCCGGAACCGGCGATATCGTCATCGTCGCCCTCAGTAATTTCGACCTGGAAACCGGCGCCGACAAATGGCTCGACAAGAATCTCTTCAAGCTCAAGGCCGAGGACATCGCCTCTCTTGCCTTCACTGGTTTTTCCCTGGACAAAAAGGACGATGGCTGGCAGCTGGATAACCTGGAGGAGGGGGGGCAGACGGATAAGGAGGCGGCGGAGGGTCTGGTGAACGGCGTGAGCGGTCTGACGATTACGGACGTATTGAATCCGCGGGATGGTGCCGCGCTGTTCAACGGGGAGCCGGCCCTCGCCTATACGGTCACCATGAAGGATGGCACCAGGTCGGAATATCGTTTTACCAAACCGGAGGCGGACTACTTTGTCGTGCAGCAAACGGGTCGCGAGCTGTACGGCAAGGTGCATACGATTCAGGTTGAAAACCTGCGCAAGTATACCAGGGAAAAACTGGTCAAGCAGGTTGATCCCCCCAAAGCCGAGGAAGAGGAAGTGCTTTTATTGCCCGCGGGGCAATAAAAGCCGGGGCTGCCTTGACACATCCTGCCTTTTCATCGCATGATTGACTATGATTCGGCAGGATCTCAACCAGCTTCCCCCCTCATATGATCGGCTTGCCAAGGATATCCTATGGTTAAGGCACGACTCCTGGTGGTTGACGACGAGAAAACGCTCCTTGAAATGTTTGTGCGAAGGCTGGAGCGGTTGTCCTACCAGGTATATTCAGCGAACTCCGGGGCCAGGGCTCTGGAAATCCTCAAGGCAAATGAAATCGACGTGCTCATTACCGATTTCCAGATGCCGGAGATGGATGGTTGCGAGATCATCACCCGGGCCCGGCAGATGTACCCCTTGCTGCAAAGTATTGTGGTAACCGGTTACAGCGATGTGAAATCGGCTATCAATGCGATGGGGGCCGGGGCATTCAACTATCTGCAGAAACCCCTCGATTTCGCCGAGCTGGATGTGGTTATAGAAAAAGGCCTGGAAAAACGCCGACTGCTTCAGGATGTGCAGAACAAGCAGAAACAGTTGGAAGAATATCGCA
>CAYTVF010000251.1:0-5279 GCA_964441345.1 uncultured Desulfopila sp.
ACCGCGACGATCCGCAAGGGGTCGAGATCGACATCGACATCGTTGGCCAAAAATGTCGCGGCCATGTAAATGTTTTCATAGGAGTTGTTACTCCAGGCGAGGATCTTCTCGTCATCCATGGCAACGGGCGGATCGTTTACGCCGGCGATCTCACCACTCACATAGCCGATGCCGACGCCGCCCTCGCTGTCCAGCACCTGGTAACGGAAAAAGGCGCTGCCGGAAAAATCCTTATCCGGCAGGAAATGAATCATCCCCTGGGGGTCGACATGGACATCGCCGTGCAGGGAGCTGTCGATGGTGCCAAAGCGCAGCGCCGTGCCATCCTCGACATCGGTGGCGCCGGCCATAAGGGTTGCCGAATCCAGGGTGATTTCATGGTCTTCGATGCCGGCGATTGCCAGATAGGTGGTTTCCGGCAGATCGTTGACCGGGGCGATGGCAAGAGACAGTTTTCCACTCACCTCTTCTCCCCGGTCGTTTTTAGCCAGATAGGCAAGGGATGCCTCGCCGTAGAAATCTTTATCCGGGATAAAGGTGTAGATGCCGCCGCTTTGCTCAATCCTGCCGCCTGTTGCCTCGGTAACCATATCCAGATGGAGGAGCTCGCCATCGGCGTCGGTGATAAACTTCGCCACCTCCGCGGTGGTGAAACGTAAGGGTTCGTCCTCACGGATATGCACCCGGTTGCCGACAATCTGCGGGGCATCGTTGACATTTTCCACCTTGATCTTTACCCAGCCGGCGGCCTCTTTATCCTCGCCGTCGCGAACCGTGTAGGCAAACCCGGCCTCCTCGCCGAAGTAGTTGTTTTCCGGGATGAACTCGACGGTGCCGGCCGCCGTCATCCGCACCTGGCCATGGCTTGCGGCGCCGAGCCCGACAAATTCAAGGACGCCGTCGCCGTCCGGGTCGCTGTCGCCGGCCATAAGGTCGGCGACGCTGGTGACCAGGGGCTGCTCCTCAAGGGTGGTAAAGCTGTCGACGGCAAAGGAGGTCGGATCGTTCCGGGAAAGGATGTCGAGATTTAAGACACCTGTGAGGCTTGCCCCGTGGCCGTCGGTGGCGCTGTAGCCGAGAGTGGCCGGGCCGTGGAAGTTGGCGGCGGGGGTAAAGGTATAGACGCCGGCATTTGCCGAGATCGTCCCGCCGGCGGTTGCGGTAATTTCGGTCAGCGTAATGGCGTCGCCATCCGGGTCGCCGATAAACCGGGCGATGGTCGGCGCATCGAAGAGAATTGGCTGGTCTTCCGGGCTGGTCAGGGTGGTGGCGAGGATCTCCGGAGCGTCGTTGACGTTTTCGACAGTGATGGTCACCCGGCCGGTGGCCTGATTGCCCTCCGGGTCGCGGACCAGATAGTTGAAGCCCGCCGCATCGCCGAAATAATCGGCCTCCGGGGTGAAGGTGACGGTACCGCCGGCGGCCATTGCAACAGTGCCGTGCGAGGCCTCGCCTAGGCCGACGAACTCAAGCACCCCATCGACATCGGCGGCACCGGCCAGCAGGTCGGCGACTCTTGCGGTCAGCGGTTGGCCTTCGCCGGTGGTCAGGAGGTTTGCCGCAAAAACCGTCGGATCGTTGACGGCGAGAATATCGAGAGCCAGGGTCGCAGTCAGGGTTTCCCCATGACCGTCGCTTGCCGTCACCCGCACCGATGCCGGCCCGTGATAGTCGGTATCCGGGGTAAAGGTGAAGATGCCGCCGCTTTCGCTCACCGCTCCACCTTCCGCAGAATCGACGTTCGTGATGGTTATGGTGTCGCCGTCGGCATCTTTCATGCATCCGGCGATGGTTGCCGCATCGAAGGCGAGCGGCTGGTCTTCAGGGAGGGTCAGGGTGTCCGCGATCAGTTCGGGCGCATCGCCAACCCCGGCCACCCGGACCTGCACCCAGCCGGCCGAGGCGAGACCTTCGCTGTCCTCGACCAGATATGCAAAGCCGGCAGAATCGCCAAAATAATCGGCCTCCGGGGTGAAGGCGATGCTGCCGCCGGCGTCGACAGCTGCCGTGCCGTGCGCCGCTGCGCCGAGCCCGGCGAAGGCGAAGACGCTGCCGTCCGCATCGCGGTCATTGGCGAGCAGTTGGGCCGCGGTGGCGCTGACCGGTTGATCTTCCGTCGTGGCCAGGACATCCGGCCCGGTAACGATGGCATCGTTTACCGGAGCGATTTCGAACTGCAGATGGCCCTCCACCGTGCCGCGATGGTTGTCATTCGCCAGGTAATCGAACGAGGCCGGCCCGGAATAATCGGGATTGGGGATAAAGGAGGAGTAGCCGCCACGGATGGCAATGGTGCCGCCGGTGACATTGGTGATCCGTTCAAGATGGACGGCGTCGCCATCGGCGTCATGGACAAATTTGGCGACCTCGTCCGGAGAAAAGGTGAGGATCTGGTCTTCCGGCAGCGGCTCACGGGTAATGCTCAGCACGGTTGGCGCTTCGCGCTTATCAAGCACCTCGACCGCCACCCAGCCGGCAGATATATTGCCCGAACCGTCCTGAACGTTGTAGGCAAAGCCGGCTCCGGTGCCGGCATAATCCTGCTCCGGGGTAAAGCGGATCGAGCCGTCCGGCTGCATTGCCACCGTGCCGTGCGCGGCCGCGCCGAGACCGGCGAAGGTGATCGGTTCGCCGTCATGTTCGAGGTCGTTGGCCAGGAGTTTTTCGGGGCTTGTGACAAGCGGCGTATCCTCCACTATAATGAAGCGGTCGTTGGTTGGTGTCGCGCCTTTATCGACATCGGAATAGGTGAGGGTGACATTCGCCATGACCGGATAACCATCGGCATGGTCGCGAACCCAGTAGGTGAATGCGATGTCGCCGTGGTAACCCTCTTCCGGGATTAAGGCCAGTCGGCCGTTCAGCATCGCTACCTTCCCATGATCAACATCCCGGAAATGATCGAGGAGGAGCGGGTCGCCCTCCGGGTCGGTATCGTTGACCAGAAGGCGGTCGAGATAGAAGATCTCCCCCTCCGGCAGGATGCAGGTGTCGTCCGCCAACTGCGGCGGGTCGTTTACGTTCTGCACCAGCACCGTGGCCAGCCGCTCGACCAGCTCGCCGCTGGGACTGATCACGGTATAGACAAAGGAGCCGGTGCCGACAAAGCCAGGATTCGGGGCAAAGCGGATATCGCCGTTCTCCTCCAGCCATACCCGGCCGTTTTGCACCGCGCCGAAGGAGACAAAGGTAAAGGTCGTTTCCATGGATTCATAGCTGCCGGCCCCTGTATTTTCGGCCAGCTGGGCGGGCAGAAAGCGCAGGATCGAATCCTCGGCCATGGTGAACATGGGGCCGGTCGCGACGCCGGGCGGAGGCTCGGCCAGAGCGGCAGAGGCCGGGAGATTCTCCTGGAGATACCGCTCGACCTCCTCCGGGGCGACAAGATGTCCGGAAAAGCTGGCGTCCGATTTGTCGATGAAGCCGCTGTCGAGCTGTCCTTTTTGCACCAGCTGCCGGTAAAAGTCCTGGGTCTCTTCAGGTTTCCACCACGGCGCCCGGCTGCCGTCGGCCAGCAGGCCGTCGTAGCCGATGGTTTCGCGGTAGAGATAGGCTCCGGGGGCGGACGTCATGGGCTGCGGCAAGGTATCGGCCAGGAGTTCCGGCCAGTGCCGGGTGAGGAATTGCGGCATCGTCCCGGGATCGGCCAGGGCCGGGATTGGCCGCGGAGAGAATTCGGGTGTTGCTGCTTTTTCAGGTTGGGTGGGTTCGTTCGGTTGCTGCAGATACTTCGCCTTTTCGACCCCGTCCAATGGCTTCACATACTCGCTGTTGGTCACAACCACGGTGTTCTGCGCCCCGGCAGCCCCGGTCAGACCCAGCATACCGCCGGAAAGGCCGAGGGCCATGGTCATGAGTTCGGAGCCCGAGCCGCTAAAGAAGTTGTTCAGGCCGACAATGCGCAGAATCTCGCCCAGCTGCTGCCGCGGCAATTGCTCCGGACGGAGCGGCAGGGAGGTGAAGTCGCCGGGCTTGGCGATAAACAGCTGCCCTTCCGGCCCGACATTGCCGCCGCCGTGCCAGACGCCGCTGCCCCAGGCCGCGGCGGTCCGCGCGCCGGTCTCGCCGTAGGTATAGGTTATGCCGGTTTTGCCGAAGCCGTGGCCGGCCATGATCGCATCGACCTTATCAAAATCTATCTTACCATCGACATCCCTTGCCACCTTGATCGCCGAGTCGATTCGTTCGCCGCGGTCCCGGGCATAGAGCGCAGCCGACATCTCCTTCATCAACTGCGATGGGTCCTCCACCACCACCGAGGTCCGCCCCCCGGTCTCACTGCGGTAGTTGATGGCCGAGTTTTCCCCCTGAACCACCCGGACCGTCGGCAGGGAACCGTCGATCAACAGCCGGCCGCCGTTCTGTTGATAGTTCTCCATCAAGGCAATCATCGAATTGCCGTAGGCACCGGCGGTTTCCCGCATGGCACTGTCGCCGTGGGTATCCATCACCACGTTGCCGCTTGCATCGAGGGTGAATGTTGCGGAGGCTTCCGGCGGATCGTCGTCGCTTATCAGCATCTGGATGGCCATGATCGCAAGCCCGGCAATGGCGCCAATCCCGGTGGACATCAGGCCGCATGCGACCGCCATTGCCACAGCTGCCGACGCTGCGCTGAACGCCGCGCCAACCACATCTCCCTGCATAAGCTGGATACCGGCGGTGACAAAGCCGAGGACAGGCACCACATTACCGGCTATTCCACTTGCCCCTGCCATAGCCGCAACAGCATTATAGGTGTTAATCGAACTGCTTACCGTGCTGGTGACGGTGCAGGCAATTGCGCCGGCATCTCCCGACTCAAAGACATCGTCCATCTGGGCGATATTCATCGCCAAACCAACGGCAGAACCAACACCGGCCAACACGTTTCCTGTTGTGCCGGCCGAAGCCCCGAAGGCTTCGTCCAGGGAGGAGGCCACGGCGGCCCCGTTTTTGGCGGCCGGGGTGAGATAATTGTCGATTCCTTCAAGAATGCCGACAGATGATTGAACAACTCCCCATTCGTTATCCGCTTCAATGGCCTGCGCCAGACCGATGCCCGCTGCGCCAATCCCTAAGAGTTTAGATCCGTCAGTACTGATGATATCCTTAAACTGACTGCCACTTTCATTGAGGTATTTATCGATATCCTGCAGGAGATTGACGGATTGTCCGGCAATTCCCCAATTATCACCGGCATCTATTGCCTGGCCAAGACCTATGGCGCTGGTAGTTGCATCCAGTAAAGCCTCATTCGATTTACTGAGTGAACCATTACCACTCCCGTTTCCATCCGG
>CAYTVF010000252.1:0-3830 GCA_964441345.1 uncultured Desulfopila sp.
CCCTCCCCCTACCCCCCTCCCGCAAGGGGAGGGGGAACTTTGCTCATGAAGCTGAATGGATACCGAATTTTACGAGTTCATCGGGCTTGATCTCCGCCCATTTCACATACGATTTTGAATTTCCGACAAGTTTTGAAGTACCCTTGATTCCAGCTCTAAAGGCATTGAACCCACATTTTCGTATATTAAGCAGCAATCACAAGACTTTTCCTTGCTTCCAGTCAAGTCCTTCATTTTTACTGCGCATAATGACCGGCAATCCATATCTCTGTCATAGTTCCTGCTTCCCAACCATGTGGCCAGGAGACTTTGTGTCCGCACATCTTCTATAATTTCCGCGCCTCTGCATCTTCCGGGACACTCCTGAATGAAACCGGGGAGCCGCAAATACATGCCATTATGCGCCTGCCGACACTTGGCTGAACCGGCATAAGCCGATAAGCCTTCGCTTTTCATTCTCTCGACGTCAAGAATGCCCATGGCAAAAGTTTTCGTATAAATATCGGTATAGAAATCGACAAGCCATTCAGTATACCTTTGTTCCCGCGTCATCGTTGCTTGAGGGTCGTATCTCCTGACGAGGGTTTCGTTCGTTTCAAATTGGCCGAACAGCCATTCCAGTTCATCCGCGCCCTTACCGCTTAGAGCCGTTGGCAGGGTGATTACCGGAATATTGCGTTTTGCTGCCCATTCGTACATTTCAATGGTTTCATCACTGACAAGTGGAGTAGCAGGAGTCGCAATCAACGCCAGTCTTTTCCCTCTCAGCGGATTATTAAAACCATGTTTAACCAGGATCTGCAGGGCCTTATCCCGTTTGTTGGTATATTCGGTAATACCACCTTCTTTTCCACATCCGACCATTTCGTCCTGCAGATCCGGATTAAATGAATTTGCGCCCAGGAGTATGCTGACATTTTCATAGCCGGCGATTCTCCTGACCAAATCCTCCGCACTAAAAATACCTTCATAACCGCAACTTCTGGCGATTTCATCATCTCCAAGAGCAGCGCCTTTAGTAAAAATGGCTATTTTTATTGCTTCATCCCGCAACTCATCGAGTATTTCAAACAGCATTGGATTTTTAAACAGCTCGCCCGGCCCTACAAATTTAACACACTCCAGCCCAAATCGTTTAGCTTGTTTCAGAATAGATTTTGTTTCCTTCCATTTTAAAATTTTTTGGCCGTTGATAATTTTTTTAACATAAAAATCATCTTCTTGATTAAAACAATGCGGACATCTTTGATTGCAGGTTTCTCTATAGAGGCGAGCAAATTCCTTTTTCATTGCATTTTCGTCTATGCTGCCAGCACGGTTTATAAATTCTCCGGCATCATAGCGATCTTTGAGAAAGTTCATCGTGTCGGCAACATCATCCGCCGCAATTTCAATATCTAATGTGACTAATCTTTTAATTCTGAAAATCTGGCCTGAAACACATAATAATTTCTTTAACAAATCTTTTTCAAACAGTTCTATTACTTCTTCCGGTGCCAGATCAACATCAATGCTTCTGTTTAAGGTATCGGCCGGAGAAGACCATCCTTCGATATGCATATGAAAATCCGGTGGAAATTTCTCATATATAACCGGTATATTCAATGCTTCAAATCTCTTCCTCGATTCATCTACTGAACTGGAATGTATCATTTCATTACCTCTTGTTCGCTTTAATTGACACAACATCACCCCTTGTGATCTTTAATAAATCGCTGGGAGTGAGCTTGAAAACAGCATGGGGCGTCCCGGCAGCGGCCCATATTTCAGCATACGTAAACAAGTCTTCGTCTATGAACGTCTTCATTGGCGTGGAATGTCCGATAGGAGGGATGCCGCCTATCGCATATCCAGTGTGCTTTGCGACAAAACCGGCATTTGCTTTCTCAATTCCTTCTCCCAATAGCTTATTAAACTTTTTCTCATCTATATTGTTCGATCCACTTGCGATAAAGCAGATCGGCGTTTGCGTACAACAACTTTGGAATATCAGAGACTTAGCGATTTGTCCAAGTTCGCAGCCAATTGCGTTTGCCGCTTCCTTTGCTGTACGGGTTGATTCCAGCAATTCAATTACTTGAAATTTAAGCCCGAAGCAGTCCAATACCAACTGAACCTTATTAGCACTCCCATTGAGATCGCTCATAAATTTTCTCATCCTCACAAATATTTTATTCTATAAATGATTCGTAACACGCATGTCACTTCTCCCGCGTTTCGCCTCCCGGCAATGCGACTTTATTTTTGGAAATTATTGCCTTCAAGTCACCCGTAAGTATATAATTCGTTACGATGCCGGCGATCAGTCCCCAAAAAGGTGCCCCTATTCCGGCAATAGAAATCCCGGAAACAGTAAAAAGAAAAGTTATCAACGCACTTTCCTTCTGGATATTCTCATTCATAGCCGATGAAAGACTTGAAACAATTGAGCCAAACAATGCCAGACCTGTAATTACTACGATCAGTTCGACAGGGAAGATGGTGAAAAGCGAAACGATTGTTGAACCGAAGATACCGAATAAAATATAGAATACCCCACATGCTATTCCCGCGATATAGCGCTTATCGGAATCGAGATGAGCCTCCTTCCCGGTGCAGATAGCGGCGGTAATAGCCGAAAGATTGATGCCGTGAGCGCCAAATGGAGCGAAAATGATCGACGTAATTCCGGTAATCGAGATGAGGGGGCTGACAGGAACATTGTATCCGTCCGCCCTGAGGACGCCAATGCCTGTCGCATTTTGTGAGGCCATCGTGACTATAGAGAGCGGTATGCCCAAGCCTATTATTGAACTGATCGAAAACGTTGGCGACGTAAAGATCGGACCAACCAAGGAAACGTCGATATTGCCAAAATCGATGCTTTTGAGCCAATAGGCCACCGAGAGACCAAGAAACAAACTCGTAACCACGGAATATCGCGGAAACCACCGCTTCGACGCCAAATAGCATATTATCATCGGTAATACCAATATCGGTAACTGCTTTAAAGAAACGAATACATCAACTCCAAACTTTAGCAGAATCCCCGCCAGCATCGCCGTAATTATGGCGTAGGGGATTCTATTCATGAACGCGGAAAATAGTCCTGAAAACCCCAAGATGGCAATTACCAACCCGGAAAAAATAAATGCACCGATGGCATCCGAATACGAATAAGCGCTCCAGCCTGATATCAATAATACCGCCCCTGGAGTCGACCATGCGGTTATTACCGGCACTTTAAACCAAATGCTGAGCATGATAGTTGTCAGTCCGCTGGCAACGGAAATCGCCCATATCCAGGACGATAAGTTTGCGTTACTCAAATTTGCCACTTTCGCGGCTTGAAAAATGAGCAATACAGGGCCGCCATAGACAACAGCAACGGCAATTAAACCGGCAACAAGGGCCGAGACGGAACAATCATCTTTTATTTTGCTTGCCGTTGATGATATCGTGGGATGCACTCTTTTCACCTCTTTCCTTGATAAAATTTTTCACAATGGGCATAATTGAAAATGCGTTATAACGCACAAGTTTTTCATAACACATTTTCGCTTGAGTGCGCAATATGTTTTTTCTCGGTTCATCCGGCATACGAGTACCTGGGGTACGATCGTGTTAAAGAGATTTTTTTGAGGAGGGATGAATTCTCGAAATCGGGATCGAAATCGGGATCGAAATCGCTATCGAAATCGAAATGGCATGGGAAACGGCTCTTGGACAATTGGCCTGATATTATCTTCTCATCTATGAAAACTCTCCGTAACTATTCAGTTTATTTCAATAGTATCCACTTTGTCTGCTTGGTATTAACCTCCCCTCCCTTGACGGGAGGGGATTGAGGG
>CAYTVF010000252.1:3874-5272 GCA_964441345.1 uncultured Desulfopila sp.
CCCTAACCCCCTCCCGCAAGGGTAGGGGGAGGTGTCCATAGAGCTGAATGGATACAATCCCCCTGACCTTCCGAGAAGCGGAATTCGATAGCGATAGCGATTTCGACAGCGATTTGGACGCCCCTCGACAATTTTACTGTGGTGACAGCAACAGGCCGGCTCCAGGACCGGCAATTCAGCTACTCGTATGCCGGATGAGCCCTTTATTCTAGGAAAAATAATAAATTATATGGTGAATACATGTACGCTTATCCGATCTATTGCGATAAGTATGCTTTTTATTGGCGAGATAACGGATAGAGTCTCCTTTATTCAATAAATATATCTCTTCACCAACAGTTACTTCTGCTATTCCTTCAGTGACGCTGATATATTCTTCGACTCCCTCGTCATGGGGTTCAGAGGTATGGTTACAGCCCGGTTCGAGTTCGAGTATAAATATTTCGAATCCCCTTATGCTATCAAAGAAGAACTGTGGATATATTTTCATCAATCCATTGTCTTCCAGGATTGGGGTAATTTTTTCATATGGAATAAAAATGGTTTCTTTATCTCCTTCTTTATTCGCAAGCAAAGATGAAAAGGAAACTTTAAGCCCTGTTGCGATTTTCCATAAAATGTTTATCGATGGGCTGGACTCCCCTCTTTCAATCTGACCCAACATAGCTTTGCTGACGCTGGTGATTTCAGCGACTTTATCTAAACTGAGTCCTCTTCTTTTTCTTGCTGTTTTCAGATTTTTCCCGATACAGGATGCTTCTTGCATTGATATTCTCCCAAAGTGGTCAAACGAGAGCTTCCATAAATGACAATTCCAAGCTCTGGAAAACGCGGGTTTCCAATTCTAACGGCATGGATCCCACACTCTCATAAACCTGGCAGCAATCGCACACTTTTACCTTGCTCCCGGTCAGATTCTTTATTTTTTACCGCGCAGAGCGCTCTGCACTCGACACTTCTGCTATAATTTCGACTGGCCACCCACGTTGTTACAAGACTTTGCCCTCTTATATCGTCCTGAATTTCCGCCCCGATACATCTCCCCGGACATTCTTGAGCAGAACCGGGAAGCCTTATATACATTCCGTTATATGCTTGCTGGCATTTTGCCGCTCCAGCGTATCCCGACAATCCCTCAAGTTTTATATCATCGATATCGGTAACCCCAATTTCAATTGCTCTTGTATAAATATCGGAATAAAAATCGACCAACCATTCAACATATCTTTGATCCTTATTCATATTTCCGCTGGGGTCGTATCTTCTGATCAGCATCTCGTTGTTTGCAAATTGTCCTATCAGCCATTCCAACTCTTCGGCACCCTTGCCACTTACCATTGTCGGAATTGTAATAACCGGGATGTTTCTTCTCATTCCCCATTCATACATTTCTATTGT
>CAYTVF010000253.1:0-5247 GCA_964441345.1 uncultured Desulfopila sp.
GCTGACGATGCCGATGCCCTTGGCGCAGTCCATGGGGCTGCCGCCGCCGATCGCCACGATCACATCGCAGTGCTCCTGATGGTAGAATTCAGCTCCCGCCATAACCTCCATGTCGCGGGGGTTGGGGGAGACGCCGGAAAACACAGCCGATTCTATTCCTTCACCCGCGATGAGGCGGGTCAGTTTGGCCAGCCAGCCGGCGTCGATTATGCCCTGATCGGTAACGATGAGGACCTTTTGGGCGCCGAAGTTGCTCAGGTAGCGACCAATCAGTTGCAAGGCATCGGGGCCGAAGATGAATTCGGGGGCGACAAATTTTCTTAACTCCAGCATGTCTTCGACTCCTACGGTTTTTTTGGGGGCGAATCTCAGCAGGCACCTCCTATTATTGACCGAAGAGTGCAGAAAGTCAATTCTTTCAGGTGGTGAAACCCGGTCGACAATGATAAAAAAGTTGCGTCTGAACCGGGAGTTCGATAAGGTAGCCTGCTAAAGGGAATGGTAGTTTGCAGGGCAATGAACAAAAAAAGACAAGAGGGCGGCATGTCCCGACAATCAGGAGGAGAGTAAGTATATCATGGTAAAGATCGGAATAATCGGCGGGTCCGGACTCGATAATCCGGACATCCTGCAGGAGCCGCGGACAGTCGAGGTGGAAACCGAATACGGCAGACCTTCGTCCTCGCTCCTGGCCGGCAGGATCGGTGGAATCGAAACGGTGATCCTGGCCAGGCACGGCCGCGGTCATCAACTCAGCCCTACGGAAATCAACAACCGTGCCAATATCTCGGCGCTCAAAGCGGTCGGGGTCACCCATATCATTGCCACCACCGCCTGCGGCAGCCTCCGGCTGGAAATTGACCGGGGCCATCTGGTGGTACTCGATCAGTTCATCGACTTTACCCGGTTTAGGAAAAACACTTTTTTTGACTCCTTTGCGTCCGGTCCCCGGCATACCGCCATGGCCCATCCCTTTGCCGAAGATTTACGCGGCAAGCTGTATGCAACGGCGCAGGCTCTCGGCCTCGCAGTCCATCCGCGGGGTTGTGTGGTAACCATTGAAGGACCACGCTTTTCAACGGTTGCCGAATCAAAGATGTTCAGGATGTGGGGGGCCGATGTGATCAACATGTCCACCGCTCCGGAGGCGATGCTGGCAAACGAGGCGGGGATTCCCTATGCGGCGGTGGCCATGTCGACCGATTACGATTGCTGGAAGGAAGACGAAAAACCGGTGACATGGGATGAGATTCTTGAGGTATTCCATAAAAACGCCGATAATGTCACCCGACTGCTGGTGAGGGTGATCGAGGGTTTTGCATAGACGGCATTCATTTCGAATAGACGACATTAACCGAGGAAATATAAAAAATTATGAATCTGAAAAGCAGCGTACGCAGTATACCCAACTGGCCCATCCCCGGTGTGGTTTTCCGGGATTTGACAACCCTGATGAATCATCCCGAGGCCTTTCGCGAGTCGTGCGATATTCTCTACGAACGGTACCGGCATCATGACATCGACCAGATTGTCGGTATCGATGCCCGCGGGTTTGTTTTCGGCGCGGTGCTCGCCTACAAGCTGGGGGTGGGATTTGTGCCTGTGCGCAAAAAAGGGAAGCTGCCGGCGGAAACCGTGGAAGAGTCATACAGTCTCGAATACGGGTCCGGCACCCTGGAAATACATAAGGACGCCCTGGAGGCAGGCGACAAGGTGGTCATTGTCGACGATCTCATCGCCACCGGCGGTACCGTTGGCGCGACCGTCCAGCTGGTCCGGGCTCTCGGCGCGAATATTGTTGAATGTGCATTTTTAATCGAGCTGCCCGACCTCAAAGGCCGGTCGCGAATTGCCGATTGCGAGATTTTCTCCATAATGGAGTTTGAGGGCGAGTAGGTTTTTTTTGAATCCATTCAACTCGATGGACAAAGTTCCCTCTCCCCTTGCAGGAGGGGCTATGAACAAAGTTCCCTCTCCCCTTGCAGGAGGGGCTATGGTCAAAGTTCCCCCTCCCCTTGCGGGAGGGGGGTAGGGGGAGGGGGGAAGCCGCAAAGAGCAACTTCGTTCCAAACTCACCCACTCTTACAGCAAACTCACCCACCCCTGTAGCAAACTCACCCACCCCTCAATCCCCTCCCGTCAAGGGAGGGGAGGCTAAAACCAACCAAACAGAGTGCATGCTATTGAATTTTTTCCCCGCTCAGCAGGGAATCGAAAACATGCCTTTCCACCACGGCTTCGATAACAATATCCGGTTTGAAGTGGACCAGCAGCTCTTCCAGGTTTTGTTGATCGTATTCTTTCCAGAGATAGAGCACCTCACGGAAATTCTCCGAGAGGAATGGTTCCAGCGGTACAAAAAAGGAATCACGGAACACCACCGCGCGCAGGTTTTTTTGTGCGCACGTCCTCATGAATGAATCCCGTCCCTCGCCTTCGATGACGTTGCTCAGGCGATAGGGTACGTGGGCGTAGGGGCCACAGCCGGTAAATGGTTGTACCTCGGGATACGTTTCGGTAAGATCTCGCTGCATGAGCATCAAGGCCAGATCGCCGCCGTTGCCGGTATTGCCGCCGGTTCCTGTTTTATCGGGGCCGAAGGCGAAGTCAGTGACAAATTCTTCTTGCGGAAACCAGGCGGCAATTCTGGCCATGATCTCCCGAAAAGCCACGTAGGCGCCGAACGTGTTCCAATGCGAATCGTTTTTAAAATACAGCGGTTTGGCAAAGGCTTCGGGCCGCAGAACCCGATGCAGATCGATCATATGATCGGGAAGACGGTTGCCGGTGTATTCACGGAGCTGTTCAAAGCGCGTGGTCCCCTTCCTGGCCAGGGCATGGTCCATCACATACCGCGGGTAGATTGTCTGCTTGTTGGGAATAGCCATGTACAGGTAGCGGATGCCCTGTGATTGCAGCCATGTCTGTTTTTCCTGCTGACGCGCCAGCCAGGTCTCGAGCTGGTCTTTTTTTAGGGGGATGAGGCCGAGAAAATCTTGGAGGAGATTGAATTCGTTAAAGAAATACCATCCATCGAGCCCCTTGATCACCCGTGAGGAACTGCTCGTCATATTGAACCGCTTATCCAGTTCCCGCTGGTAGCGGTGGATAAAAAATTCCCGGAAACCGAAATGATCGTCGAGATAGTCGTCCAGAGATGCAAAGAAGGTGGTGATTTCGTCGAGTGCAGTAGGCAGGTGAGGGAGGAGGGACAGGCTGCGTTTTTCCGCGGCCGACCATACGGATTGTTTGCCTATCAACATACCCAGTGGCGGTAATAAAATAAATCCAAGAAACAGCACAACAAGGAGGGTGTTGGCGGCTTTTTTCACGGATATCGAATGTGCCATGCTGAAATTAAAACCGATAGTAGATAAAGGGATTATAGACCCCGGCGGCCAGACTGATCACGGTGAAATAGGTCAATACCGCAAGCACGGTCAGCCGCCCGATTGCCAGTGTGATTTCCAGGGAAACGGCCGACAGTCTGCCTCGGCAGCGCTTGATCCACAGCCCCGGCAGTTTTCTCAGGGCAGGCAGGACCGGAGCCGCGAAAATAATGGCCATGGCCAGCTCGAAGGCAAGTTTTTTATCGGTATACAGGCTCAGCGACAATCGGCTCGTCTGCTCCGCACCACCGAACAGTATGCCCAGATAAGAGAAGGCGGCACCGATCGTATCGCTGCGGAAAATCACCCAGCCGACCACGATAATGAGCAGAGTCAGGCCGTGCCGCAGCGGGCGCCAGAGCAGATCCAGAATGGTGCCGATCCGGGTGCGCTCGATGATCAGAAAAAGGCCGTGGTAGAGGCCCCAGCCGACAAAGGTCCAGCTGGCACCGTGCCACAAGCCGCAGAGCAGGAAAACGGTCAGCAGGTTGAGGTAGGTGCGCAGGGGGCCGCGCCGGTTGCCGCCGAGGGGAATATAGAGATAGTCCCTGAACCAGCTGGAAAGGGAGATATGCCATCTTTGCCAGAATTCCTGGATTGATCGGGAGATATAGGGGTAATTGAAATTTTCGAGAAAATGGAAACCGAACATCCGGCCAAGGCCGATAGCCATATCGGAGTAGCCGGAAAAATCGTAGTAAATCTGGAGGGAATAGCATATCGCCCCCAGCCAGGCGAGGGGCGAGGTCAGATCATCGGCCGGCAGGGCAAAAATCTTGTCGGCCGTCAGGGCCAGCGGATTGGCCAGCAGAACCTTCTTGCTGAGGCCAAGGAGAAACCGCTGCACTCCGGCACTAAAGTCGTCCATATCGACTTTTCTGAAGGCGAGAGCCTTGGCGATATCGTGGTAGCGGACGATCGGACCGGCAATGAGCTGAGGAAAAAGGGTGATATACAAACCGAGGTTGATGAGACTTCTTTGCGGTTGCACTCTGCCCTGGTAGACATCGATCAGGTACGAGACCGCCTGAAAAGTGAAGAAGGAAATCCCGATCGGCAGGTGTATCGGATTCAACTCGAAGCTCGGCAGATGCAGTACGGCCAACAGAACATTCAGATTGTCGATGATGAAATTGGCATATTTGAAAAATCCGAGCAGCGCAAAATTGCCGATGATTGCCAGGATAAGAACAGTGCGCGAAGAGATTGCCCACGAATCGCCGCGACGAATCAGCCGACCGCAGGTGAAATTCATCACAATAGATCCAGCCATGACCAGCAGATATATGCCCTCGCCCCAGGCGTAAAAAAGCAGACTGGCCAGCAGGAGGGTGGAATTCTTCCATTTTCCGGAACAGAAGGTAATGGCCAGCACTGCGGGCAGGAAAAAAAACAGAAAGGTTACGGAAGAAAAAACCATAAAAATCCTTAAAACAAAAGCCCCGTTGAGTAAAACTCAACGGGGCTCAGTTAAAAAGAATCGGCGGTGACCTACTCTCCCACATAGTTTCCCATGCAGTACCATCGGCGCTGAAGAGCTTAACTTCCGTGTTCGGAATGGGAACGGGTGGATCCTCTTCGCTATGACCGCCGAAAACAGAAACCAGAAGACAGAGGACAGAAACCAGATCAGTGAGTTGCCTTCGGCACGAGGCAACTGCCGGTTGGTTACGTTCAATAACCAATCCTCAGTCTTAAAAACTCGATAATTGAATAGTAGATTAGCCAGTAGTGTTTGATCGAATCAGGCACCAGAAGGAGAGGGCAGTTGTCTGTCCTCTGTCTTCTGGCTTCTGAATTCTGATATGGATAAGCCGCACGGCTGATTAGTATCGGTAAGCTGCATGCATTACTGCAC
>CAYTVF010000254.1:0-5229 GCA_964441345.1 uncultured Desulfopila sp.
CGTCAAGGGAGGGGAGGCTAATACCAAGCAGACAAAGTGGATACTATTGAAACAACCTTCTAAGTAACAAGATGTCTGTTACTTTTAGAATAAAGGCCGGGATCTCCACCAGAGATCCCGGCCTTTATTAATCAAAACCGATATTTTCCGCCGGAAACCGGCGAGCGGCATTGCTCGCCGCTATCCCGCCGCCGAAGCTACAGCTGGGGCGCAGTGGCTGAAGGAGCGGCGCTTGCCCCGGTTGGAGTTCCCGCCACCAGCGGCGCCGGCTGTCGCACGATGCCGGCACCTTTGCTCATGATGTTGTTATAACTGGCTGTAATTTTTTCAGCGGACCAGGTCTCGCGGTTTTTACAAACCACCTGCTTGCAGATGCGCTCCTCGGTGAGAATATCGAGGATGAAATCCATATATTCATAATAATGATCCGGCCAGGCCAGTTTCTTATGCTGCGGGCCGTCATACAGCCAGATATTCTGCCGGTATTCGTCATTTGCGGTCAAGGTGTAGCCGAAGTTCTTATACGTTTTCGGACCGCCGTCGAGAGGCGGCAGATGATCGCTGGTCACCAGGATCAAACTCTTCGGGTCAATCTCCCGCAGTTTTTTCAGGTAGTCGGCAACGGCCTCCGCCCGATAGTAGAACTGCTGGATCGCCAGATATGTCTGGCTGTTCTTATCCACTCCGACGATCTCGACCTTCGGTGGAAACCGGGCGATATCGGTCTCGTGGGGCAGGTGGCCGTATACCCCCAGAACATAGTTGAGAAAAGGCTTGCCATCGGTGATCAGCTTCTGGACATACAGGAGGTTCTGGGAAAAAAGATCGCCGTCAAAGATATAATGTTCGGAATCTTTATATTGCAGATAGGTTGGCCGGCTGCCGGCGAAGGCCGTGGGAAAATTGGTCTCTTCAAAGCCGAGGGAACGATACGCTTTTTCCGAATTGAAGAAATCCGGTTTATACGATTGAGTGGCAACCGTCCGGTAACCGACCTCGGCAAGCATGCTCGGCAGGCAGGGCGCCCTGGTACCTTCAAGCATGTTGAATTCCGCCGAGGTGTAGAGTTCGAGGGCCGGCACGCCGCAGAGAACCTCAAATTCGGCTTGAGCCGTTCCGCCTCCGAAAACAGGTGACTCGGCAATGTGCATTTTCTTGCGCAGTGCCTGAAACTGGGGTGGCGCGGTCGGAGTCTTATACTTCAGGGCTTTGAAACGCTCCGGATCGAGAAAGGACTCAAGGACGAGGATATGGATGTTGCGGGCCTCATGCAATGTGCTTTTGAGGACGGCCGGATCCCGTTCGGGATCTTCGACCATCGGCAACATCGCCAATTCCGCCATGGCCTTATGCTTGGTCGCGGCAAAAAGCAGAAGGGAAGTTGCCCGGCCGACGCTTGCCGAGGTCCAGCGATCGGACCAGGGAATGACGTTCAGCCCCTGACTTTCAGCCGCCTTGAGAAATTGTTTCGGGGCGGTGAAGGCGGTGATTGGCGGTACCACCGCAATGACCAGAAGCAACAGCGGCAGGACCAGTTCCCGGGGCCTGCGTCTCAGCAGGATGAGAAAACCGGCCGACCACGCGAAAAGAGCCAGCCAGACCCCGCCCCGAACCCAGATCGGCGAGACGGTGAGACCCTCCGGCAGCAGCAGAAGATCGTCGAGTTTGAAGATGCTGTGCATATAAACATAATAGAGATCCATGCCCAGATAGAGAACAAGGATCGGCACCGCCGCGATCAGGGTGCGCCAGATGCCC
Organism: uncultured Desulfopila sp.; assembly: GCA_964441345.1. Classification (GTDB taxonomy): domain Bacteria; phylum Desulfobacterota; class Desulfobulbia; order Desulfobulbales; family Desulfocapsaceae; genus Desulforhopalus_A. The sequence goes on from CAYTVF010000254.1 coordinate 1,759, forward strand.
GGTCTCATCAGATAGAGCAGCGAGGCATAAACCACCAGCAGGAGAGGCAGCTCATGGTTGAAAGCTGTAAAATATTCATCGATGCCCCCTGCCATTCCGAAGGACAGAGAGATGGCCAGGAGGATGAGGCTCAGAACGATAAAGGGCAAGACGGTCGATACCGCCCTGCGGCAAAAGAGCACGACGGAACTCTTCTGCGGCAGGGAAAGGCGATGAAAATATTTTATAAACATGGGTTTGGCGTTTTTGACAGATAGACTCGTCCGATGAAGGGGGCCCTCTGGTTTCATTTCCTCGGGCAGCGTGACTTTGCCTGTTGATAATCGGAACCCGGTTCGTTTTCCAGTTATCGGCAAAGTGCCATATTACAACATTTTAACGTTTTCAGCCAGCTATTTTACGGCAATGAATGCTCATCCCGGTTTCAATATGCCAAGAGCGGCGTCTTGCCGAACTGGCTGGGATCCGCCAATTGTTTCAATATGAAATCGGCCACATCCAGACGGGATTTCCGGAGTTCTGGCGAGAACGGTGACTTCGTTGTCTTCGGTGAGAGCGCAATCGAGAAGCGCCTTGCCGATTCCCCTTTTCGCCCCGATGATTAACAGTTTCATTGCAATATCTCCTTCTTGGGAGTTCTGCCTGAAATGGCTGGCTTTCTACAGTACCGGTATCTATTATAAGCAGCGGCGGCGGAGAAGGCGAATCAACCTGGCAAGGTATTCTCCCCGGAAATCTTGACAGCCGCGCAGGCGTAATTATCTTGCTGACACATTTCCTCTTCAAAACCGCCGGTCTGCCAGCTTATCGCCAATACGGGACCGGATGTCGGGACCGGATGTGCACAGGCTATGACAGCCACTAACAAGGAGGTAGAGAACAATGGTCGCGAAAATGATTGCCTTTGATGCGAAAGCCCGTGAAGCGATTCTCGCCGGGGTCAACACCCTGGCGGATGCGGTCAAAGTGACCTTGGGGCCGAAAGGCCGCAATGTCCTCATCGACAAGTCCTATGGCAGGCCGATAGTCACCAAGGACGGCGTCACCGTTGCCAAGGAGGTGGTCCTGCTGGACCGGTATCGAAACATGGGGGCCCAGATGGTGCGGGAGGTTGCCAGCAAGACCAGCGATGTCGCCGGCGACGGTACGACCTCGGCGACGGTTCTGGCCCAGGCTATCATCCGCGAGGGACATAAGCTGGTCTCCGCCGGGGCCAATCCCATGGAACTGAAGCGGGGAATCGATAAAGGGGTGGCGGCAGTCGTGGCAGAGCTGCACAGAATCTCCAAGATGATCCAGGACAAGAAGGAAATCGAACAGGTCGGCACGATCTCCGCCAACACCGATGCGACCATCGGCGCACTGATCGCCGATGCCATGGACAAAGTCGGCAAGGATGGTGTCATCACGGTCGAAGAAGCCAAAAGCATGCAAACCACCCTCGATGTCGTCGAGGGGATAAAGTTCGATCGCGGCTATCTCTCTCCCTATTTCGTCACCAACGCCGAAAAAATGGAAGTCCTGCTGGAAGAGCCAACCATTCTCATTTACGACAAAAAGATCTCCACGCTGCAGGTTCTGGTACCGCTCCTGGAAGAAGTCGCCAAGGCGGCCAAGCCGCTCTTGATCATCGCCGAAGATGTCGACCGCGAGGCGCTGGCCACCCTTATCGTCAATAAGCTCAGGGGAACGCTGAAGGTCGCTGCGGTCAAGGCCCCCGGTTTCGGCGACCGCCGCAAGGCCATCCTCGAAGATATCGCCGTCCTGATCGGAGGGCAGGTGATCAGCGAGGACCTCGGCATCAAACTGGAAAATGTCCGGCTGGGCGACCTGGGAAAATGCAGATCGATCAAGATCGACAAGGATAACACCACGCTGGTCGATGGTGCCGGTTCCAAAAACTCGATCGACAAGCGCATCAGACAGCTGCGGCGGCAGATCGAAGATACCACCTCCACCTATGATCGGGAGAAATTGCAGGAGCGGTTGGCAAAACTCGTCAGCGGAGTGGCGGTCATCAAGATCGGCGCGGCGACCGAGACGGAGATGAAGGAAACAAAAGCGAGGGTCGAGGACGCCCTCAACGCGACCCGCGCCGCGGTCGAAGAAGGGGTCGTCGCGGGTGGCGGGGTTGCCCTGATTCGCTGCAGCAAGGTGCTCGACAGCCTTTCCCTCCACGGTGACGAGAAAAACGGCATTGAGATCCTCCGCAAAGCTCTCGCCGCTCCCCTCAGACAGATCGCGGAAAACGCCGGCTTCGAGGGATCGGTGGTACTCAATACGGTCATGGCGGGAGAGGATGATTTCGGCTTCAACGCCCAGACTGAAACCTATGAAAACCTGATCAAATCCGGCATCATCGACCCAACCAAGGTGGTGCGTTTCGCCCTCCAGAACGCTTCATCGGTCGCCGGCCTGCTCCTCACCACCCAGGCGATGATTGCCGAACAGCCCGAGAAGAAGAAACCCGCCATGCCGGCGGGCAACATGGACGACATGTACTGAAAACTGAAAATTTCACCTGGAAGACCGCAGCTCCGACCGCATTGCGCCATGAACCCCCGGAGCAGCCGCCAGAACCGAGTAGGGCGGGGACAGGAGCCGCGGGTCGCCCTGAATGGTGGTGACCATCGCCCCCGCCTCCCGGGCAACGAGCGCCCCGGCCGCCAGATCCCACGGTTGCAGTGCCAGTTCCCAGTACCCTTCGAATCGTCCGGCGGCCACATAGCAGAGGTCGAGCGCCGCCGACCCCAGGCGGCGCACGCCTTGGCTGAGCATGACGAACCTGCCGAAGTGATCGAGATTGTTCTGCGCTTTTTTCCTGATATCGTAGGGAAATCCGGTGACCAGCAGCGAGCGGGAGAGCTCCGTCTGCAAGCTCACCTGCAGCGGCCGGCCATTCAGCCACGCCCCCCTGCCGCTTTCGGCGGTGAATAACTCGTCGCGCAGCGGATCGTACACCGCGGCCAGGGTCAGGCGGCCGTCGACGGCATAGGCGATCGAGACGCAGAAAAACGGCACGCCGTGCGCATAGTTGACCGTGCCGTCCAGGGGATCGATATACCACTGGTTCCTGCCGCCGTCCTCGCCGCCGCTTTCTTCCGCCAGTACGCGATGGCCGGGAAACCTGCGGCCGATCTCGCCTACCAGAAAGGCCTCCGACCGGCGGTCGATTTCGGTGACGAGGTCAATTTCCCCCTTGAAATCGATTTGATGGTCCTTCTCATACCCGGCGGCGAGAATCGTGCCCGCCCGGCGGGCGAGCCCCTCCAGATCGGTCAATGCGGGCTCCAAATCCATTTCGCCTATAATTTCGGCTATAATTTTGACCATAGCGACTCCACCTCGAATGTGTTGAATGTTTGATTGGCGATCTTATTGTTAGTCGTATCCATTCAGCTCTGTAGCAAACTCACCCACCCCTCAATCCCCTCCCGTCAAGGGCTGACAATAAACCACACATACGCCCAC
>CAYTVF010000255.1:0-5190 GCA_964441345.1 uncultured Desulfopila sp.
CCGGGCTGACGTAGCGGTGGCGATGAACACCGGCACCCAGCCGGCCCGGGAGGCGGCCAACATCATCGATCTCGACAGCAATCCGACCAAGCTCCTCGACATCGTCGAGATCGGCAAGCAGATCCTGATGACCCGCGGCAATCTCACCACTTTCAGTATCGCCAATGATGTGGCCAAGTACTTCGCCATCATCCCGGCGGCGCTTATTTCGGTCTATCCCCAGCTGGAGCGGCTGAATATCATGCACCTCGCCAGCCCCTGCAGTGCGATTATCTCGGCGGTGATATTCAATGCCCTCATCATCCCCTTCCTTATTCCCCTGGCCCTCAAGGGCACGAAATACCGGCCGATGCCGGCTGAACGGCTGCTTATCGCCAACCTGCTGATCTACGGGGCCGGCGGGATGATCGCCCCCTTTATCGGCATCAAGGCCATCGATATGGTGGTTGGTTTCTTTATCTGAAACACAGAGGACATTTGCATGAAAGATCTGAAATCGGCCTTGCTTTTGTTTGTTATTTTGACCGTTCTGCTGGGCGGCGTCTACCCGGCCGTGGTGACCGTCGCCGCCGGGTTTCTCTTTCCCTGGCAGGCCGGGGGGAGTCTGGTGACGGACGACAGCGGCAGGGTGGTCGGCTCCCTGCTCATCGGCCAACCCTTTGCCGGGGAGAAATACTTCTGGCCCCGGCCCTCGGCAACCGGCGATTTCCCCTACAACCCGCTCCTCTCGGGCGGCTCCAATCTCGGCCCGACCAATCCCGCCTTGATCCGGCGGGTGGAAGAGCGGGTTGCTGAGCTCCGCCGAACCGGTATCGCCGGCAAAATCCCGGCCGACCTGGTCTTTGGTTCGGCCAGCGGCCTCGATCCCCATATCTCGCCCGAGGCCGCCCGGGTGCAGGTCGCCAGGGTCGCCGAGGCCAGGGGGATGAGGGTGGAAGAGCTGGAGAAGATTGTCGCGACCCATACCGAGATGCGCCAGGCCGCCGTGCTGGGCGCGCCGCGGGTGGGCGTCCTGGCCCTCAATCTGACCCTGGACGGGGTGTCGCCATGAGCGTGCCGCAGGAGGAGATGCGCCCCTCGCCGGAGGCGATGCTGAAAGCAGCCAAGGCCGAGGAACGGGAAGAGGCGCGGGGCAAACTGAAGATCTTTCTGGGCTATGCCGCGGGCGTCGGCAAGACCTATGCGATGCTCAAGGCGGCCGGCCAGCAGAAGCAGGAGGGACATGACGTGGTCGCCGCCTACGTCGAGTCCCACGGCCGGCCGGAGACCGACGAGCTGCTCGAAGGGCTGCCGACCATCGCCAAGGCCCAGCGCGAATACCAGGGGGTGCGCCTGCCGGAGCTGGATATCGATGCGGCGCTGCAGAGAAAGGCGGAGATCGTCCTGGTCGACGAGCTGGCCCATACCAACGCCCCCGGCTCCCGCCACGAAAAACGCTGGCAGGACATCGAGGAGTTGCTGGCCGCCGGCATCGACGTCTACACCACCGTCAACGTCCAGCATTTCGAGAGCGTCAAGGATATAGTGGCCCAGATCACCGGCGTGACGGTCCAGGAGACCGTGCCGGACAGCGTGCTCGATCTGGCCGCGGAAATCACCCTGGTCGACATCCCGCCGGAGGAGCTGCAGCAACGGCTGCGCCAGGGGAAGGTGTATATCCCCGAACAGGCCGCCCGGGCCATGCAGAAATTCTTCAGGCCCGGCAACCTCATCGCCCTGCGCGAACTGGCGTTGCGCCGGGCGGCGGCCAGGGTAGACGAAGAGATGCGGACCTATATGGAAACCCGCGCCATCCCCGGCCCCTGGCCGGTGACCGAGCGGCTCCTGGTCTGCGCCAGCGGCAGCCCCTTCAGTGAAAAGCTGATCCGCACCACCCGCCGCCTGGCGGACGAGCTGAAGGCCGAGTGGTTTACGGTATACATCGAGACTCCGAGTCTCGCCTGGCAGCAGCAGGAAAACCGGGAACGGGTCTGGCGCGACCTGCGTCTCGCCGAAAGTCTCGGGGCCGAAGTGGTGACCATTACCGCTTCATCGGTGGCCGAGGCGATCATCGACTACGCGGTGCGCCACAACGTCACCCGGATCGTCGTCGGCAAGCCGGCCAAGTCCCGCTGGCGCGAGCTGTTCCGCCCGCCCATCGTCGATCAGATTATCAGGCTCTCCGGGGCAATCCACGTCCATGTCGTCAGTATCAGCGGGGTGCCGCTGAAACCGGCAGGGGTATTTCGGCTCTTTGCTCCGCGGCGCACCATCCCCTGGCTAGTCTACCTGGCCAGCCTGGCCCTGGTTGCCGCGACCACCCTGCTCTCCACCCTGGCAATGCCCTTTCTGTCGCCGATCAATCTGGTCATGATGTACCAGCTGGCGGTGGTGCTGGCCGCCGCCCGGCTCGGCCTGCGCCCGGCGATCCTCACCGCCGCCCTGGGGGTGCTGGCCTTCGATTTCTTTTTTATCCCGCCCCGCTTCAGTTTCACGGTGGAGGATACCGAGTATGTTTTCACTTTTTTCGGGCTCTTCATCGTCGGGGTGGTGATCAGCAGCCTGGTGGCGAAGGCCCGCGACCGGGCGGAGGTCATGCGCGAGCGCGAGCTGCAGACCGAGAGCCTCTACTACCTGAGCCGCGATCTGGCGGCCGCGGTCGACCGGGAATCGATCATGGCGGCGGTGCTGAAAAACATCAGCGAAACCCTGCAGGCCCAGCTGGCCGTCCTCATTCCGCAGGGAGAGCAGATGGAAACCCTGGCCATCAGCGAGGGACTGCTGCTGGGCGTCAAGGAACTGGCTGTGGCCGACTGGGCCTTTCGCAATCGGCGGGAAGCGGGGATCGGCACCGAAACCCTCGGCTCGGCCGAGCTCCTCTATCTGCCGCTCACTACAGCCTCCAGTTTTCTCGGGGTACTGGGTATCAAGCTGGAAAAGATGGCCGACTACCATTCGCCCCACAACCGCCGGCTGCTTGATGCCTTCGTCACCCAGATTTCGCTCGCCATGGAGCGGGTCTACCTGGCCGAACAAGCGGAACAGGCGCAGATCCTGCAAGCCAGGGAGTCCCTGGAACGGGCGCTGCTCAACTCGATCTCCCACGACCTGCGGACCCCGCTGGTGTCGATCATCGGCGCCCTGAGCAGTCTGCGCGACGAGAATCTGCGGATCGACGGCCAGAGAAGGCACGACCTCCTGACCGGCGCCTGGGACGAGGCGGAGCGGCTGAACCGCTTTGTCGGCAATCTCCTCGACATGACCAGGCTGGAGGCCGGCGAGCTCGGTTTGCGCAAGGAACCCTGCGACGTGCAGGACCTGATCGGCTGCGCCCTCGCCGCCCTGGAGCCAAAACTTGAGGGAAGGGAGGTGGAGGTGAAGCTGGCCGAAGGACTGCCGCTGGTCAGCATGGACATGGTCCTGATGAGTCAGGTATTGGTCAACCTGATCGAGAATGGCTTGAAATATTCTGGCTTGAAATATTCGCCGGCCGGGAGTTCTATGGAGATAACCGCCAACACCCATGGCCGGCAGCTGTTCATCGAGGTGCTAGACCGGGGCCCCGGCATCCCCGAGCCCGATCTGCACCGGATTTTCGAGAAGTTTTACCGCATCCCGGTGCCGGAGGGGGCCAGCGGCACCGGCCTGGGACTGTCGATCTGCAAAGGAATCGTCGAGGCGCACGGCGGCAGAATCTGGGCCGCCAAACGTGACGGCGGCGGTCTGCGGATCGCCATCCAGCTCCCCTTATGAAAGAGTGACCGATCATGCTACAGCAAACACATCTTCCCCGCCTGCTCATCGTCGACGACGAACCCGCCATACGGCGTTTTTTAACGACCGCCCTCGACAGCGGCGCGGACGACTACCTGACCAAACCCTTCGGGATGGGTGAACTCCTGGCGCGGATCCGGGCGACGCTCCGCCGCTCCCTGCAGCAGAGCCCCGAACCGGTCTATACCATCGACGAACTGGAGGTCGACCTCGCCCGCCGGCGGGTAGCGCTCCGGGGGGAGGAGATCTCCCTCACCCCCACCGAATACGACGTGCTGCGGCTGCTGGTCGTCAGCGCCGGCAAGGTCCTGACCCACCGCCAGATCCTCACCCAGATCTGGGGCGCGGCCTACCTCGAACAGCCCCATATCCTGCGGGTCAATATCAGCAACCTCCGCCATAAGCTTGAAAAGGACGCCTCGCGGCCGCGGTATATCCTGACTGAGACTGGGGTGGGGTATCGGTTTAAGAGCCCTGCCTGATTTTTTGTTGCAACGGGATGAGGTATTGGGCAACGCCCTGCCGAACCTGGCGGAGGGCTAGAGCCAGGCATATTCCAGGCAATCACCCAAATCCAAGTAAAATTCCGCCCAAATTCCCCATCGGGGCTATGCACTTCACTCCACCACATACAATATGTTGTGGTCTTGCTAGTGGAATTAATGATAAAGTTTACGTCTCATGTGCCACTCTACATTGTGAGCACAGTTTGAAAACTCATGTCATTCCGGGCACATAATGGCTATAAGGTAACGAAAAGAATTATCTTCAGTAGTGCAACGCGCCTTACGCTATGTAATTGTTTGGGAATAATTTTCCATTACAAACATACTTTATATAGTGGTCGGTGGAGTCAAGTGCATAGCCCCGTTCCCCATTTTGTTCGATAGCTGATCGGCTCAAAAACTGCTTGACATAACCGACAAAATTAGCAACCACTATTCGTTAGTACATGGAGCAACCGTATGGCTCAAAAATCAACCATCCAGCCAAGTGACTCGCGTCAGGACAATGTGATGAATATGTGCGTTTAGAAAAAATTGCCTATCAAACTTATCTTATTGTATTTATTATTTTTTTTATTTTGTTTTTTCTGTTTAACACTCATATTTGCGGGTTATGCAGAAACTAGTAAATCCTTTGTTATCCTAAAAACATAATCTATGACGAATACCCGCTATATCCTTTTCTTAGTCCCAATTTACCGCGAAACAAAGGCTGAATACTATGCGAGTCTTGATCGTGAAGATGAACAAAGACGAAAAGAAGAAACACAAAGGATCGAGCGACTTTTTGGAAAAAGTTCGATCTCAGCTGAAGAAGTAGACGAAATTGAAAATCGCTTCATTTCCTGTCTAAATCGAATGAATTGGCGATACAATCGCATTATGGGTTGGATCGAATTTTATTCGGACCGCCGAACCATCAAAGCAGACC
>CAYTVF010000256.1:0-5180 GCA_964441345.1 uncultured Desulfopila sp.
ATTTCCTCCTTTGAATTACTGTTTATACTGCAACCTTAACCAAACTTTTTACTGACCAAACTTTTTACAGAAAACCGAAGTGTAATTTCCGGCCTATCTTTTCAACACATTCACCCGCCGTTTTCCTGACATATTTAACTAGCAAAAAAAGGCGGCTGGATGATAAAATGAATTTCTAATCAGGGTGTGAGAATAGCTTTGCTGTGCAGTTTTGTCAACAAAAATCCAATACAAAACCAGCCTGCAACTGAACCGCTATTCAGCTGAGAAATTCATGTCCTACGCCATCTTCGACAAGTGATCCAAAAATGTTTTTTCGATGGTTTCGGACGGCCCCAAAGGCTCGGTCATGGCCCGCAGAAAACCGGTCGCCAGAGCTTTTCCCAGCTGCACGCCCTCCTGATCAAATGAATTGATGTTCCAGGCAAATCCCTGGAGGACGATCTTCGCTTCATATGTCGCAAGCAGCGCCCCCATTACCCTTGGCGTCAATTTATCGGCCAGGAGCAGGCAGGACGGTCTATTGCCGGGAAAGTTCCTGTTGGGATTCGCCGACGGTTGCCCCGCTGCCATGGCAATCATCTGGGCGAAAAGATTTGCCAGGAGTTTCTGCTGGGAGGTGGATCCGTTTACCGTTGCGTCCACCCCGTATTGTGAGTGATGAAATCCTATGAATTCAACCGGAACGACCTCTGTCCCCTGATGAAGCAGCTGATAGAAGGCATGCTGGCCGTTGGTGCCCGGTTCACCCCAGACGATCGGCCCGGTCTTGGTCGCTACCCCCCGCCCCTGCCTGTCCACCGATTTGCCGTTACTCTCCATGTCGCATTGTTGCAGATGCGCGGGGAAACGGTTAAGCGCCTGACTGTAGGGCAAAACAGCCAGGGTCGGACAGCCGAGAAAATTATGATTCCAGATGCCCAGCAAGGCCAGGAGCAACGGAATATTTTTCCGGATATCGCCCTCCTCCGCCTCGCGGTCAACCGCTGCTGCTCCCTGCAAAAAGTCCATGACCGGATCAAAGCCCAGGTAAAATCCAAGCATCACCGCGCCTACCATCGACGTGGCACTGTACCTGCCGCCGATATAGTCATACATATAGAAAGATCGCAGATACGTATCGGGATTGTCCATGGGGCTCTTTTCACCCGTCACCGCAATGCAGTGTCGCGATGGATCGAGACCGGCCCGCGCCAGAGCCAGCCGGACATGCTGCTCATTAGTCAATGTTTCCAGGGTGGTACCGCTTTTGGAAACGATATTGACGAGCGTTGTCGGCAGATTGACTTCGGCCAGCACCGCCGCGGCGTCATCGGGATCGACATTGGCGATAAAACGAACCTTTCTCCCTGAAATACCGTAGGGTTTAAGGGCCTCGTAAATCGACCGCGGCCCAAGATCCGATCCCCCGATGCCGACATGAACCATGGTATCGAACCGCTCCCCCTGCCGGTTGCAGATTTTGCCTGACGCAAGGTCCGCTAAAAATCCTCTCAGTTTTTCAAGCTCTTTTTTTGCTTCGCCGCTCGCCGCGGGTTCCGCCGGTTCGGCGCTGAACACATCCCGGCAGGCAGTATGCAGCACTTGCCGATTTTCACTGGCGAATCCTTCAATCCGGTTCAGCACCTCCCCCCGCCGCATTGCCCGGAACTGCTCCACCAACTGCAGCTCATCGGCGAGCAGCTGGAGACTGTCAAGCACCCTTTCATCAATCCGTTCGGTGCCATAATGAAGATGCAGCAGTTCAGAGCGGCACACATACCGGGCTAATCGGTTATCAGCCTGCAAAGCCCTCGGCCCGGTGAGATCGAATGGATTTTCGGCCAGGCGGAGCAACTCCAGGTACACCCGGCTTTCCGTCAGGTTTTTGTATGCAATGGCCATCCTTCTCCCTCCCGAAATCAATTATCGATATCGTCCGGCACCAGCCTCTGCCTCTTTCCGCAGCGCCGCTATCGTTGCCTTATAATCATCGCTGCCATACACCGCCGATCCGGCCACAAAAATATTGGCCCCGGCCTCGGCAACATCGGCAACTGTCGGCACACTTATTCCGCCGTCGACCTCAATCTCCACATCGAGGCCCATGGCGTCGATCCGTTGCCGCAGCTGCCAGATTTTGGCAAAGGTCGAGGGAATAAACGACTGCCCGCCAAATCCCGGATTTACCGCCATCAGCATAACCAGGTCGACCTCCTCCAGGATATAATCCAGCGCCGACAGCGAGGTGGCTGGATTGAGAACCACCCCGGCCTTCTTGCCGAGCTCGCGTATCCTGGCGACGGTCCGCTGCAGATGGGTGCACGCTTCCACGTGGACCGTTATCCAATCGGCCCCGGCCGAGGCAAAGGGTTCGATATACCGGTCGGCATCGGCAATCATCAGATGGACATCAAGCTCCTTGCCGGTCACCCTCCGGGCGGCCTGGACAACAAGAGGGCCAATTGTGATATTCGGCACAAAGTGCCCATCCATCACGTCAATGTGGATAATATCGGCACCTGCTTCATCGACTGCTTTAATCTCGGCGCCCAGTCTGGCAAAATCAGCGGACAGAATTGAAGGCGCAATCCGTATGGTCTTGTTCATTGTTTTTTTCCTTTCTACACCCTGGTTGGAAGGTACTATTCCAGCGAATCTGGATGGTTACGACAGCGGTCATGATGCGATTTTTCTTACCTTGTCGCCGGGCAGCATTTCAATCAACCCTTCCAGCTCAAGAACGAGAAGGAGCTCACTCAACCGCCCCGGGACCATCCCGGCTGTTGCAAGAAGTGTTTCCCGCGGCGTCGGATAGCTCTCGAGTCTGCCAAGTAAGGCTACCGCATCCGGCTCAAGACCGGAATGTTTTTTTGCGGCGTCCCGGCTTTTGTCCCCCTCACCGGCCGGTACGGGGACACCGAGCTCCTCGACTATGTCATGGAGGCTCTGCACCAGCTTGGCCCCCTGCTTCAGCAGCCAGTGCGCTCCCTCGCTTTTGCACGAATCGACCTGTCCCGGCACGGCGAATACTTCACGGCCGCAATCCAGGGCAATCTGGGCGGTGATGAGAGAACCCGATCTTTTAGCCGCCTCGACGACCACGACCCCCCGGCTCAGTCCAGCAATGATCCTATTTCTGGCCGGAAAGCGGAATCCCTCCGGAGGGGTGCCCAAGGGGTACTCACTGACCAGAGCGCCGTGTTCGGCAATTTTTTTATATAAACCGGCATTCTGCCGTGGATACACCACATCCAGGCCGCAGCCAAGAACGGCAACCGTACCTCCTCGACCGGTGAGGGCGCCGGCATGGGACTCGGTATCTATGCCGAGCGCCAGCCCGGAGACGACGGTAAATGAACAGTCGGCCAGGTTCCGGGCCAGGGCAAAAGCGATTCTTCGTCCGTAGGCGGTGGCCGCCCGGGAACCGACGATGGCAACCGACGGCATGCCGAGCAGTTCCCGGCGGCCGAGAACATAGAGAACGGGAGGAGGATCCGGAAGTTCTCTCAGCAACGAGGGATAATGAGGATCCGCGAAAGTGAGCGCCGTCGCCCCGGCACCAGTCAGGCGCTGCAACTCCCGCTCACCCCGCGCCATTACCTCATTTTTGTCGAGAAGACCGGCAATCTGCCCTTCCCGAATCCCCCTGACGCGGAGCAGTTCCTGGCCGGAAGCCCGAATAACAGCGGCGGGAGACTGAAAATGATCGACGAGGCGCCAGAACCCCGAAAGTCCCAATCCAGGTACCAGACTCAGACTCATCCACTCAAGGGTTGGTGCCATTGCCGATGAAAAAAAAGAGAAGATTCAGGTTGCGGAGGTGCAGCCAAAGAGCTTGAAGAGCCTGCATTGTGGTGGAAAAACCGGCCGCGATACACATCAGTCAGTCATGAAAACCTTCAACTCCTCGACCCGCGACGGATGCTTGAGTTTCATGATCGCCTGGGCCTCTATCTGACGGATCCGCTCCCGGGTAACGGCAAAGCATTTGCCCACCTCTTCGAGAGTGTGGTCGCATTCGACGTCGATGCCATATCGCATCCGCAGCACCTTGGCCTCCCGGGGAGAAAGTGACGACATCACCTGGTTGAGACATTCACGGAGACTGGCTACCATCGATATCTGGTCAGGCCCGAGTTTATCCTTGTCTTCGATGAAGTCGCCGAGAAAGGTCTCGCCATCGTCGCCGACCGGGGTATCGAGCGAAATGGCATCTTTGGCAATCTTCAGCGCCGATTTCACCTTGCTGACCTCGGTGCCCAGATGTTTCGCCATCTCTTCCGGAGTCGGTTCCCGGTGTTCTTCCAGCATAAAATCCTTCGAGGCACGCAACAACCGGTTGATCGTTTCGATCATATGGACCGGCAGACGAATGGTTCTGCCCTGATCGGCGATGCCGCGGGTTATGGCCTGCCTGATCCACCAGGTGGCATAGGTACTGAATTTATAGCCGCGGTGATAATCGAACTTTTCCACCGCCTTCATGAGTCCGATATTCCCTTCCTGGATAAGGTCGGAAAACTGCAGGCCGCGATTGACAAATTTTTTGGAAACAGAGATCACCAGGCGCAGATTGGCTCTGACCAGCCCTTCCTTCGCCTGCTTATACAGGTCCCAGCCGGTATCGATTTCCTGAAGTATCTTCTGCAGCTGCCGCTGATCGATCCCGGACTCTTCGAGCATCTGCCGATTGACCTGCCGTTCCAATGCCTCCGGCAGCAGAGCCGGGCCTGAATCGGGAGACCGGCCGTTATGCTGGTTGATCACCTCGACAAAAACCTTCCGGAACCGTTTGGATAACTCTTCCAGTCCATCGGCGATGGCCTTAATACATTCGACACAGATGAGCTTTTCGGCAAAAAGACCGGCAATCCCCTGGCCGATATGCTCGATTTCCGCGGCAAGCCGGCTGGCTTCAATGGACTCGCTCTTTTGCTTAAGATACAAAGCCAGCAGTTCAGTCCGTTCCCGGCTCAAAGCGGCTGCCTGATCGACGCGGGCCAGAAAATCTCTGCTCTCCCGCTTAAACGTGCCGGATTCATTGTCGGTTATTCCGCTTAAAATCTGGCATATTTTTTCACTGTTCGCTTCAAGCCCCTTGACTACCTCGACAAGAGCCGGAATGGCAAGAGGCGCTGTCAATACAGCATTCTGAACTCTCCTTTTGCCTTCCTCCATCATCTTCGCCAGCTTCAACT
>CAYTVF010000257.1:0-5105 GCA_964441345.1 uncultured Desulfopila sp.
ACCTTGACCGGCTTAAATTCCGTGTCGGTCGGACGGCTGAAGGTGAGTATCTGCTGGACAAGATCTTTTGCCCGCCCGCATGCAGTGAGAATCTCCTGAAAATCGTCCTGAAGGTTTATAGCTGGATTTGTCGCGGCATCGCTGATGGCGAGCTCGGTGAAACCGCATATTATGGAGAGTATATTGTTAAAATCATGGGCTATGCCGGCTGCAAGAGCTCCTATTGCCTCCAGCCTCTGAGTTTGATGGAGTCGGGATTCCAGCTTCTTTTTTTCCGATATGTCGCGCCAGCTTGAAATAACAAACGATATATCGCCATCCTCATCATGCATTGTCCTGGTATTCATGGATATATCCATGATACTGCCATCCTTGCGCTGCACCCGCAGTTCCTCTTCGTGCAGCATCCCGTTCTTGACCGTCAGCGGGGCTATTTTCTTTCTTGCATACTCGACGCTCTCAGGAGTCAGAAAATCAAAGATAGACCGGCCGATGAGTTCCTCCTCCCGATAGCCGAGGCCTGCCAGCATTCTCTGATTACATTTCAGAATTTTTCCGGTTTTCGCCTCGACCGAACCATACATATCCGGAGCATTGTTATACAGGTCTTGATATTCTGCTTCCGATTTATGCGCCGCCTTTTCAGCCTGTTCATATTCATGTATTTTCCGGTTCAGCTTCCGGTTAGTATCGGTCAATTCGATGGTCCTGAGTTTCACCAGGTCTTCAAGCCTGTCCTGGTAACGCTTCAATTTTAAATGCGTGTCTATTCTAGCTTTAACAATGGACAGGGAAAACGGTTTCTTAATATAATCGACCGCTCCCAGCACAAGCCCTTTTGTTTCACTGTCCGTCTCGCCCAGTCCGGTAATGAAGATCACCGGAATATCCATCGTCCTTTCATCCTTTTTAAGCTGGCTCAGCACCTCATATCCATTTATGTCAGGCATCATTATGTCGAGCAGGATAAGATCCGGCAGCGTGTCCTGTTTCATACACTCCAAAGCTTCTCTCCCGCTTGTGGCAATAATGAGACTGTACTCCTCCCTCAGGATATCAACCAGTTCGACTAAGGTAATCGGAGTATCGTCGATAACAAGAATATTCTGGGCGCCAGGATGATGGATCATATATCTCTCCTTTCCAGGGAAATATTCAACTTTCCGGCAATCTTTTCCATAACAGCCCTTGATTCCTTAAAATCAAACTGTCCCAGAGAAACATCAAGTTCCCGGGCAAAGTTACCAAGTCCCGAGGGAATCAAAAAAGCTTTCATACTGCTCAGATATTTATCGGCATCGATTCTGTTTTTTTGCAGCAATTGATACATCTCTAGAATTACCGGAGTGATTCCGCCGATATCTGGGGATGTTTCCGCCGGGTAAGACTCCTTGTCCTCGTTTTTTTCGCTGTCCTGTATTTTGCTTATCGAGTCGACAACCGTGGAAAACATCTTTTGGGCATTATCATAAAATGAGCCTTTCAAGGTCTTGCCTTGACATATTGCCACTTCCAAATCCTCGGCCATGGCGGACAGATCGTCCGCCGCCATACTCTTCACTACGCCCTTGAAAGTGTGAACCTGCCTTTGGGCTAGCTGAATATCCTCTTCTTCAAGCGCCTTTCTTATTTTCTTAATATCATTCAAATGATTCAGAACAAATTCATGCAAGAGCTTTACATAGAGCTTTTTGTTTCCCTGGAGTCTTTGCATCCCTTTGGCAATATTTATTCCCGGCAATGAATTTTCTGCAAATATATCCAACAAGCCGGAATCGGTATCGTCGTCTTTCACCCCGGCTCCTCTATTTTCAACTGCCTTATCCTCCCCTTCTGCGAGATGAATTATATCCGTACCTGGAGAAATCCATTTTCCCATGGTGGCAAAAAGCCGATCCGGGTCGATTGGTTTGGTAATATAATCGTCCATCCCCGATTCAATACATTTTTCCCGGTCCCCCTTCATTGCATGGGCGGTCATGGCAATGATGGGGATCCTCGGTAGCTCCTTTAAGCCCTTAGGTCTCAAATCCTTCGATTCCCTTTGCCTGATCCGCCTTGTTGCCTCAAAGCCGTTCATCACCGGCATCTGTACATCCATAAGCACGGCATCGAACCGTAACAGGCCGTTATCTGTTGGGGATGAAAAGATCTTGACCGCTTCCAAGCCGTTTTCGGCATTTATTACTTTCATTCCCTGGCTTTCAAGGATTTCCGCGGCAATCTGACTGTTGATGGAGTTATCCTCGACAAGAAGAACCCGGACTCCTTTGAGACCTCCCTTATTGATGATTTTACTTAAAATCCTTTCAGGACGAACGATTTCAGTTTCCTGCTCCCTTGACTGGAGACCAAAGCCTGCGGTAAAGGTAAAGCAAGCGCCATGGCCTGGTTTGCTTTCCACCCAGATCTCGCCACCCATCATCTCCACCAATTGCTTGCAGATGCTCAGACCAAGACCTGTGCCGCCGTATTTCCTGGTAATAAAAGGCTCGCCCTGGGAAAAGGGCGTAAAGATCTTTGCAAGATTCTTTTGTTCTATGCCGATGCCGGTGTCTCTTACCGAGAACTTGAGCATGACCCGGTCGCGTTTCTTCATTGCCAGGGCAACCCGGATAGCGATCTCTCCCCTTTGGGTGAACTTGACGGCATTACCCGTCAAGTTAATGAGAATCTGCCTGACCCTGAGCGGATCGCCGACCAGGCCGGCGGGAACATCGTCCTCGACGGAAAACCGGAATTCCAACTCCTTTTCCGCGCATTTTTTGGCAAAGATATCGGATAAACTTACCCAAACATCATCCAGCGCGAAAACCACATGGTCCATGTTCAGCTCCCCTGCCTCTATCTTGGAAAAGTCGAGGATATCGTTGATGATTGCAAGAAGATCGTGGGTAGTGCTCCCGATCTTTTCCAGATAATCCTGCTGCTTGGCCGTTAAATCGGTCTTTAAGGCCAGACCGGTCAACCCCATGATCCCGTTAATCGGGGTACGGATCTCATGGCTCATGTTGGCCAGGAAAACGCTTTTGGCCCGGGAGGTCGCTTCGGCCGCATCTTTGGCTATCTTCAGTTCTTCAGCCTTTTTCTTCTGGGTGATATCTTCGATCATCCCTTCGTAATAAAGGAAATTTGTATTTTCATCAAAAACGGAATGGGCGGTAACGGAGACCGAGATGACACTCTTATCCTTGCGATAAGCTTCGGTTTCAAAATGCCGTATCCGCTTCTTGCTGTTGATGATATGTAAAAATTCCTCCCTTTTTGAAGAATCGACATATAAATCATTGGCTACATTGGCAACGGATTCCAGAATATCCCGGGGGGAGTCATAACCAAATATCATTGCCAGGGCAGGATTGGCTGTTATTAACCGGCCATCCTGCGTGGTTTGAAAGATGCCCTCCGCGGCATTATCGAATATTTCGCGGTATTTTTGCTCTGTTTCTTTCAGGGCTGTCTGCGATTTTTTAAGTTCGAAATACCTGTTCTTGAGTTGTCCTATCATGTTCTGGATGGAATTTTTCAAATTATCCAGCTCTCTTGCAAATCCCTGCCCGGGTATACAGGTATCCTCCATCCCGGCAGAGGCACTCATTTTTATTGCATAATTCTCGATGATTTTCAAAGGAGTAACGACTGTCCGCATAAGGACTGAAAATGTAATCGCGACAAGCAGGAAATTGAGGATAAAAAAGCTTAGCAGAAGATAGACAAGGATGTTTCTAAGTTCTTTTTCGACATATATGGTAGTTAGACTAACACCGATAACTCCGATCTTCTCTCCCTTGAAAAAAATATCATTTTCTGAACTGAAACCTCTCCTGTATGATATTCTGCCCGGCATGGGTGAGATGTTTCCAGCGGCGTCTTGAGTACGGCCGATAAATCGCTCTTCGTCTTCTACAAAAACAGCATAAACTTCTTTGTCCTTCAAGAAACTTTCAATGACTTTGGTAATATCTGTGATATTGAAAGTCCACATCGGGTTTACCAGGACAACGGACAACTGGGCTGAGATACTGTCAAGTTTGGCTTGGAGATCATCCATTCTGGTATGATACTGACGAGAATATTCAAACACCCCAAAGGCAGTCATTACCAATGCGGTTACTCCGATCAGGGTGACGATCAATATTCGGGTTATGGTCATGCTTTTCCTAACCATTTTATTTCTTTGCAACCTACTCGAATTTTCTCAATTTGCCTTGCTGCACCAGCTCTTCGTAACTCTGCTCAAGCCTTTTTAATAATTTCTCTGCGCCTGGAACATCTTTATTGATGTTAAAATAGCAATACCAACGGAATAATGACTTAATAACCAATCCGGGTATCTTGATTCTATTCAATACTTCTTCGTCAATATATTTATAATTCAATAAATACTCAGCCCGTCCCCTTTGCAGCATTTCAAATGCTGCTTCATGTGAGTCTGTTTCATAAAAAGTTACCTTGTTTTTTTCATCCCTGATCCATGCGCCCCAGTCTTTATAGGAAAATCCTCTGACCAGAATAACCGAATGACCCACAAGTTCTTCCTTTGCTGTAATAGAAGGTTTATCACTCGAATGATAAATTCTCATATCCAACGGGAAGAGAGGAATCGTGCTTGAAATACATGACGCCTGTACGCTTGGAATTGAACTTAAGCCATTAAAAATATGAATTTTCCCATTTGACAGATATTCGTAAAACCTGGCGGCAGGATACAAGGCAATGGTATATTTCAGATTGGTATTTTCCAGGGTTTTTATTGTGATCTCGTTTACAAAACCTGCTGCCTTGCCATTTTCATCCGTATAGGTAAGTCCTGGAAAATCAAAATATCCAACCTTTAAGACAGCATGAGTGTCTTGCGCATAACCCGTATTTACAGCTAAATGTATTACTATTACCACAAAAAATGATGCAAAGGCAGTTTTCATATACCCTCCGGAATGAGATACTGGAAACAATATCCCTGTTATTCAATTTCCCTGTATTTTTTGATCGACCTCAATGCTCCCTCATAACCCGCCTTTATTCCTTGGTCCAGATTGGCATGATTCCAATGATAATTGACCTTGCCATATTGCATCTCAATATCGATCATCTTTATATCTTTT
>CAYTVF010000258.1:0-5052 GCA_964441345.1 uncultured Desulfopila sp.
CGATTCTGTTTGCCAACTTTTTCCAAACAATCTTCACAGGTAATTCTTGCCATTCCAACCTCATTGGTGCTTCAATAAACGATTTAGGAGAGAAAATAACTCCTCGAAAATAATTCTTTTTTTTACCTCGTGGAGGTCATCAACATGCAAACGGATTCGTCAACAACAGTGTTTCGGCCCTGTCGGGTCCCACCGAAACAATGTTTACCGGGACTCCGGTGAAATTTTCGATTCGCTTGATATAGTCCTTCGCCTGCAGCGGAAGCGCATCGTACTCGCGGACATTTTCAATATCCTCCTGCCACCCTTCCAGGCTCTCGTACACAGGAGTAACGGATCCTGCCTGGCGGATGTTGGCAGGCATCGTCGAGAGGGTCTTGCCGGCCAAATCATAGGAGGTGGCAAACTTGATGGTTTTCAACCCGCTTAACACATCCAGTTTGGTTATCGCCAGTCCAGTGAGTCCGTTCAGCCTGGTGGCGTCGCTTGCCACCACACCGTCGAGCCAGCCGCAACGCCGGCGCCGTCCCGTCGTCGCTCCGAATTCATGCCCCTTCTCCTGCAACTGGTTGCCGATCTCATCGGACAATTCGGTGGGGAACGGGCCTGCCCCGACACGGGTGGTATATGCTTTCATGATGCCGACCACTGCGTCGATGTGGGCCGGACCAAACCCGGAGCCATTGCATGCGTTTCCCGCTATTGTATTTGACGATGTCACAAAAGGATAGGTACCATGATCTATATCAAGATGCGTTCCCTGTGCCCCCTCAAAGAGAATATTCCGGTTGCTTTTTCTGGCCTTATCCAGTTCCACCGATATGTTGCCGAAGTACGGTATCAGTTTCTCGCTATATTCTTTAAAAAGGCGGTAGATTTGTTCATAATCCACCGGCGCGCCGTTGTACTTTTTGGTGAGCAGGAAATTCTTCTCCGCGACAGCCTCCTGCAGTTTTTCGCGAAAAAGATCGTCGTCCAGGAGATCGCCGGCCTTAATACCGATTCTGCCGACCTTGTCCATATAACAAGGACCGATGCCGCGACCGGTGGTGCCGATTTTCTTGTCGGAGGCAAGCGAGGCCTCCTTGGCCTGATCGATGCTGGCATGATAGGGCATGATGAGGTGGGCTCTTTCGCTGATCATCAGGCGGTCCGGCGTAACCATCATCCCCTGTTCCTTCAGTTTCTCGATTTCGCCGATAAGAACACCCGGATCGATAATCACGCCGTTACCTATCATGCATTTTTTCCCTTCATACAGAATGCCTGAAGGAATAATATGAAAAATAAACTTTTTCCCTTCAACTACAAGGGTGTGGCCGGCATTATTACCACCCTGGAAACGGACGACGCAATCGGCATAACGGGTCAGCAAGTCGACAATTTTCCCCTTACCTTCATCTCCCCATTGCGTACCAACAACAACAACACTGGACATCTCCATCTCCTCTCAGAGGTTAACGAACATTTATCGTGAAAGGGAGCTTCCGTACTTTCAGTTCACGACAAAACCGCGCAAGACAAACCGCTAATTATAGTAAAGTGACATAATAAAGTCAATCAATCATATTTAACATGCGCTAGGATCTGTACACCGCAGCTAAACATCGCAAAATCAATGCGATGCGGAGACACCGGGCCGTCCTCCGCGGGAATGCGGCAGATCGTCAAGCATTGACACTCTCCTGTAAATACCTTACATTCGTACCGGTAGCCGGGATCGATCCCCTGGCCTCCCCGGGGAACACCGGACAATTGGACTATTTTTCCTTGAATTTTCGCCAGATCCATTGACATGGTTGGCATTACACAGAGAGTACGGAAATGTTTGGTATTGGTCTGCCGGAAATGCTTCTCATTATGGCATTGGCTCTTATCGTGGTTGGACCGGACAAACTCCCCGATCTCGCGCGTTCCCTTGCCAAGGGGCTCATGGAACTGAAAAAAACAGCGGAAAACCTGAAACATTCCTTTGCCGAACAAGACAATCCCCTCAATGAGATTCGCCCCGAACTGGAAGAAGCGGCAAAGTCTCTCAAAAGCAACCTGCTGGATACTCCCCCCTACCAGAGAGACACGCCCACTCTCCTGGACCAGGTGATCCCGCCGGCGGATCGAGCCGCCGAAGCATATCAGGAATTGATAAAACACACCAGCGGTCCCCCTCCGGGTCTTCAAACCGCACCGGCGGATACTGCCACCACCGACGAGGAGCAAACGCCCCCCCTCAATCCCCCGGAAATCGGCAGACAAGCGACAGAGCCGAAAAAGAACGAGCAATAGGCACCTCCCTCCCGATACGGCAAATTCCCGATATGGCAAATTATCAACTCCAAAGCACGATCCCGATCATCGAGCGAAGCCTCGAGTTTTTCAGACCGCATCATCTGGAGCTCAGAAAACGACTGATCAAGGTGTTTCTGGCCATCTGCTGCTGTACCCTTGTGGCATATTTCTTCGCCGAGAAAATTGCCGCCCTCTTCATTGCCCCGCTCTTTGCCGCAAGCCCCCTCGTCTACCGGCTCGTTTACACCAATCTGCCCGAGGCATTTCTTGCTTATATCAAACTCGCGGTAGTGGTGGGACTTATTGCCAGCATGCCCATCGTTTTGTACCAGCTTTGGCGCTTCGTTGCCCCTGGCCTCAAAAAAAACGAGAAAAAACTGGCGGTTATCGTCGTTTTCTGGGCCATGCTGCTCTTCTCCGGAGGCGCGTGTTTTGCTTTTTTTGTGGTGATGCCGAAAATGCTTGTCTATTTGATGAGTTATGCCAATGAAGGGCTGGAACCGCTGCCAAAGCTCGGCGACTATCTGACCTTTGTTGCCAGAACGATCCTTACTTTCGGCATCTCTTTTCAGATACCTTTCCTGATGGTCATGGCCGGCAAGGGGGATATTGTCAAACCGGCGTATTTTCGTCGCAAACGGATGTATTTCTATGGAGCCATCGTCGTGCTCTCCTTTCTGCTCACCGCCAGCGATTTCATGGCCACGGCATTGCTGGCCCTGCCGCTCTTTGCCCTGTACGAGGCCGGGATTCTTCTCACTGCTCTTTTCACCAGAAAGCCAGCCACCGGTCAAAGCACCACCTCATAGCTTCAGCCGATTTCCTGCTTCAAGAGACAACAGGAGATCCTGTACCGTGGTTGTCCCCGGTCATTGTATTCGATATTGTCTGCCTGCAGGAGCTTATTCATCACACATCCTTCGGCAATATTCAGCCGGAAAAACCTGTCCTCCATCAACCCTTCGTTTTTTATGAGCCGATCGTTTTCGATTCGATAGGCGTTAATCGGATGATCTTCACACAACGGGCACTGGTAGACCCGCCCGTTGGGGAAAATAAAGAAATTTTCGGCAACATTGCCGGCACATTCGAATCGTTCGCCCCGGCCGAGAAATACTTTCGGGTAGGTCACATGGATCCCCTTCCCGGCAGCCAGGCGAGCAACTTCCGGGATTGTCTCCAGCCACTCCTTGCGACTCACCTGCGTTGTTTCTTCGCTTTCGGTCAAGACGGAGTTACCGCGCATGCCAAGAACCTGAATGAAAAATTTCACCACCTGCAAACGCTGCAGCAGCGGAACCATCCTCACCAGGGCATGGAGGTTTTTTCTGCTCACCGTGTAAATTACACTCACCTTGAACCCCCGCCGCACCGCCTTTTCGATATTTGCCGTGCAGACATCGAAGACCCCGGCGCCGCGGATGGGATCATTGGTGCCGGCATCCGGTCCATCAAGGCTGAAACTTAAATAATCGAGAAGATCCGGAGTGGTTTTGTCCAGCAGATCGTTGAACAGGTAGCCATTGGAATCGACCGTAACGGAGAAACCGAGTTCTTTGGCTTTTTCAATCGCCGCAGGCAAATCCGGATGCAAGGTCGGTTCACCGCCAAGAATAATAAGATTGGTTTTTTTAGCCGGATCGGCAAAAAGAGCGAGCCATTTATAAATCTTCTCTTTCGACAATGGCGCCGATCCGTGCTGGGCCTTGTTGATATAACAATGGCGGCAGGAGAGATTGCATGCGGTCAGGATATGAAAAAAGACATTTCTTTCGCCTTTCTTAAACCCTACCGTTCTCGCACTATTCTTCATTTTCATACGTCGTCACATTGGTCCGGATGGTGCAGGGGATTGCATTATTTCTGGTTCAAAGTGTAGGCGGCCAGCAGAGTGCTTTGCAAATATTGGCAATCCGGAGAAGAGAAAAACTTTTTGAACAGCGCAAGGCTACTTCCCCGCAGAACTCCCCCCACCACCAGCACGTTCATATCGCGGTACAGGGGGGACAGCTGCGGCAAGGGCAGATTCGTCCCCCCGCCCATGGCGTCTTCGTAACTGTAAACAAATTTTCGCACCCCGTTGACCAGCATCGTGGCAAAACACATCAAACAGGGTTCCATCGTCGAATAAACGGTAACCCGGTCAAAAGCTATTTTCCGGCTCCCGGCTAAAAGCGCCCGGAGAGCGAGAATCTCGGCGTGGTCTATTTCGTTCATCTGCCCGAAACTGTTGCTTCGCCTGCCGGATGCAACAATCTCGCCATCATATTCAATCACACAGCCAACCGGAAAATCGCCGATTGCCAGTGCTTCCCGGGCCTGCTGCAGGGCCATCTCCATATATTTTTCGTGTTGCTTCATGGGGTGATTTCTTTATTTTTTTTGATATGTTAGTCGTTATTTGGTGCGAGTCGGGATCAGAGCGATCTCCCGTAACGCAGGGCGGTGACCTGAAGTGTCGCCAGCGTATATTCCTGGACGAGGTCATGCGGTTGCTTGATAAATGGCAGATACACGAGCTTGTGGTGGGTAGTGCCGACAATCATCTCCGGCAATAACGGCAACCTGTCTTTTTTGTTCGAGGTGGTGGCCGCAAGAATGCTTTTGATGGCCTGAATCGCTTCCTTATGGCTGAGGTTCACAGGATAATCATGAATCACTGGACGTTTACTCCCCATCGGCAGTTTCCACTGCGAAACCGTGAGTTGCGCAGCAACCTGTAAAAAAGCCTTGGGATTGATCTTGAAAGCCGGAATCAAGAACGAC
>CAYTVF010000259.1:0-5031 GCA_964441345.1 uncultured Desulfopila sp.
ACCCCTCAATCCCCTCCCGTCAAGGGAGGGGAGGCCAAAACCAACCGGACAAAGTGCATACTATTGAAACATATTTCTAAGTAACAAAAAAAAATTAAAAATAGAAGCGCAGTCCAACCTCGATCCAGCGGCCGGGATTTTGAAAGAAGAGATGCCAGTACTGGTCGGCATCGGTCAGGTTATGCAGGGTCATGAAGATATCGAGCGAGGTGCGCTCCCCCATCGCCACATTCCTGACGATATTCAAATCCCAGATGAAGTTGTCGCCTTCGGCTTGATAGGTCGCCGCGTCCAGCCAGTGGACGTAAGAGCCGAACAGTTCCACATCGACCAGCGCCGGGTTGGTGTAACCGGCTTTGACGGTGCCTTTGGAGAAATCGTCCTCCTCGCCTTCCTCCGGTTGGTCGTAGGTATAGGCGAGCGAGCCGGCAAGGATGAGCTGGTGCCAGGGCATGGTCTCCACCTCCACTTCCATGCCGCTTCGCCTGCTGTGGCCTTTGTTGACGATCTTGCCCAGATCGTCGAACCCCCAGACCTCGTCGATATCGTGGTAAAAGGCAGTGGTCTTCACCAGTAGCCTGGGTACGGCCTTGGTCTCGAGACCGGCCTGAGCCGACCAGATCTCTTCCGGATGAAGGTCGGGATTGGTGGTGGCGAATGGCGTGACCCCCTTTAACAATGATACATAAGGTGAGGAAAAACCTTGGGCCAGGGTGGCCCGTAACCTGGTCGCCGGGGAAACCGGATACGTCGCCCCGAGGCTCGGACTGACGAAGCCGCCGCTTACCGAGTTGCGGTCATAGCGGAGGCCGGGGATGAGGGTGAGGTCGGCCAGGCGCAGGCTGTCGCTTGCGAACACGGCGAAGTTGTCCGTTTCCGCCCGGTCCGCCCGGTAATCCTCCGGCAGGCCGTAGAGACCCGCCGGTCCCGAGGCCAGATGGTAATCGGTCTGCTCATGCCAGACCTCGGCGCCGGCCACCACCACCTGCCCGGCAAAGGCATAGACCAGGCTGCCGCCGAGGGCGGCTCGCCGGTCCTGCCAGTTCTGATGCAGAAAGGGATCACCCGCCATGCCGAGGAGGCCGGTGCCGAGGACTGAAACATCGCTGTTTTGGTCGAAGGTTGTCAGGCTGCCGTCCAGATGCAGGCTGGCGGCGCTGCTTAAGGTGTAATCGACATTGGCGGCGGCGTATCCGTTCTTGGTCTCGACGATGCCGCGTTGATCAACGTCCGCGAAATCGCCTTCTTTCCATTCCGGTCTGTTGCCGCCGGTGCTGATGGTCAGTCTGCTGTCCGCTGAGGGCTCAAAAATGGCCTTGCCGAAAACCTGGCTGTTATCGAAGTACCGGTTGCCCCGCAGACCGTCAGAATGCTGGTTGCCGGCATAGAGAAAGTACCTCTGCCCCGCGCCGGATCCCTCCACTTCCGCCCGCAGATCGCGGCTGTCGGCCGCGCCGTAAGAGCCGGCCACTTGCCCGCTCGGCTTTTCCCGGTCCGCCGGTTTTTTGGTGATGATATTGACCACTCCGCCAATGGCCGACCCCCAGGTCGACGAGGCCGGACCCTTGATGATTTCCAGCCGGTCAATGATCGCCACCGGAATCCCGTTCAACAGGGCAATGCCGTTACTGGCGGTGTTAAGCCGGACGCCGTCGAGCAGCACAACCAGGCGGTGCTCATCCTCGAAAACCGCACCATGAATAGTAACCGACGCGGAGCTGCCGAAATCGCCGCCGTTGAAGCCGACAAAGAGTCCCGGCACCCGATTGAGAACCTCGTAGAGGGTATGGGCGTTCATCGCCTTGATCTGGGCGGCGGTGACCAGAGAGAGGTTTTCCGCGACCTCGACGATCGGTTTCGGATGGCGGCTCACCGTATCGACCATGGTCGTATCTTTGAAAAACAAGGCAAGGTCCTGATCCTCGGCGAAGGCCACGGTTGACAAGGAACAGATGAAAAGGGCAATTGCCGGAGTCAGGAAACGCGATACATTCATGCCGGTGGGTAGCTCTGTGATGTTATATGATGTTTTTCAAAGATCCGGGAGAGGCAAGTTGCAAGCCGGTTGTAAGCCGCTTGCAGCATTACCGCGGCAAATCGTCCGCGCCGCTCAACGCGTAAAGAAATGTTTGTCAAAAAACCAAGAACCACACAAGATGTCATGCCTCATTTGAATAAATTGCGAATCAGGCATCTTTCCTGCATTATTCAGGTTAACACCCGGCGGCCGCCACATCCACCAACAATCCATCCAAGGAGAACAAAACCATGCTGCTGCTTCAAACCGCGACCTATGCAACCCCCATGTCCATGCTGCTCTGTTGCCGCCTGGGACCAAACAGTATTTTCTAACCTTATTCAACAATCCTGGCAGATTTTGCGGGGAGGGACCTGCCAGGATTGAGAATGCGTTACGCTACCCTACCTGCTGTCCGTTTTCAACGTCATTCTGGCTTATTCACGTTTTGACAACTGCTCCGTCTTAAAAAGGCGATTTCCGCGAATCCCGCGGCGCTGACTGGTTGCCGAATTGTCGCCGAATGGAACCAACCAACCCAACCAAACCTTTAACAATCCGGGCAGGTTTTTAAAAGAACCTGCCCGGCCGGGAGATATGCCATGGAGATGTATTCGGCATCGCGTTACAATGTAATCGTGCCCTGCAGGCACGACAATCATCAGCAGGTAGCAATCTTCAACACCCTGTCCTCGGCTCTTTGCCTGGTGGGACGGGACGACTGGTCGAAACTGCTCGAAGATACTCTTCTTTCCGGAGAAAATGAAAAGCTTGGCGCCGATCTTGCCGGCCAGGGCTTTCTCCTTGCGGCCGGATTCGACCGGGAAGAAGCACTCTACCGCCACTGGCGGCAACAGCAGGTCCACGATCTGCGGAGCATGGGCGCGAAGGTCCTGCTGACCATGGCCTGCAACAACCGCTGCCGGTACTGCATTGTCGACCGGGAACCGGTGTCGATGAGCGAAGAGACCGCCCTCAAGATGGAGTCAGGGTGAGCATGGCCGGCCCGCCCGATGTCCACGATTCGCTCAGGCCCGGCCAAAACGGCGAACCGACCTACGCGGAAATAGTCGCCAACCTCGCGGCAGTTTCCGACCTGATCCCGGTCGTGGTCGAATGCCAGTACGACGGCCTCACGGCTGATTTCCGGCGCATGCCGGAAATGATGGATGATTTCCTGGCCAGAAACATCCGGGTGCGGCAGATCCATTTCACTCCAATCCTGGCGCAACGCCGCGGCTGCGAATACCCCGGAGGGCTGAACGATCCGCGCAAACAGATCTGGTTACAGCAGGAGGCCGCCAAACGGGCAATGTCCGATGAATCCGGGCCGCCGGCCAGCAATTGCCTGGCCGAACTGCGCAGCCTCATGGTCTTTGACTGCCGAGGCAATCTGCTGCCTTGTCCATCGCTGCGGACCGGCGAAATGGCCTATGGCGACGTCCTTATCGGAGTCGATTTCCGAGCCGAGGCGCAGCTGTGCCAGCGCCGCCTGCCGGACAGCTGCCGCAACGCCTGCGCAGTTTTGCCGCTCTGCAAGGGTGGTTGCCGAAACCAGGCCCTGGTCGCCCGTGGCGACTTCAACGGCATCGATTGCCGCCGGGACGAGTTGCTGTTTCTCATTAAATATTATGTTGTCACGGAAATCATGAAAGCGGGTGTTGCATTCGATGCCTGGGACGAGGTGTTCGATCATCCCTGTTCCCCGGAATGCCAGGGGCTCGCCTGGCACATATAGCAAATCCGCGGGAGGACCGGCACCTGTCCGGCCCGGCGGCAGCGTCCTCTTCAAGTTGACATTGTCACCGAGCCCCCCGGTTTTCCTGCGGTCGAAAACAATGGAAATATGATGTTATTTTCATTGTTTACCAAATTTCCCCCGGACCTTGCAAACTCTTCGCCAACCAGTAGAGGGAACAGTTGGTCATCTCCTCGTTGTGCTCGAGAATTCCCCATTCTTTCAAGATCCGCAGATACTTCCTGGCGGTGTTGTCATGGAGCGGATACGTACCTTTCATCTGCTCGATAAAAGCCTTGGGACTGAAGCTGTTGCCGCCGAAACAAGCAAGGATTGTCGCAATATGCGCCTTCGCGGCTTCCTGTATTCCTCCCCTGGCCTTCAACTGGCGCTGGATTTCTTCGGCTAATTCCTGCTTCATCGCCGTTTGCCTGCGGCCTTTCCCCGAATTCCACTTCATGACACTGCCAAAAAAGTCTTCCCCGGTCAGGGTATTGTCTTTCATGTTGAGCATGGCGCGCTTGACAATTCCTTCAAGCTCCCGGATGTTTCCTTCGGCAAAGTTGTGCGATTTCATGGCGTTGAAAAAACTTTGCCGGATCGTTACGCGGTCTTTTCTCGGGGAAGGGGCTTTGCGGTTATCCCCGCTCCCGGCAAAGTCGCAACACTCTTCTTTCATTTGGCCGATCACCAGACAGAGAGCAAGCGGGACGATATCGTCTCCCCGCTCGGCCAGGCTTGGGCTGTAAAGACACGGGCCGTTGGTGAGCCGGTAATACATATCCGGACGATAGGATCCATCCCGTATCGCTTCTCCCAGGTCTTTATTCGTCGCAACTACTATTCGACAACCCATCGGTATTACGTCATGCCCGCCAAGCCTGGTTATTGTTCTTTCCTGCAGATCGCGAAGCATTCCGGCCTGCACCGGTAACGACAATTCCCCGATTTCATCGAGAAATACAGTGCCTTTGCCGGCGTATTCGAACGCACCATGCCTGCCGGCGGTGGCACCGGTGAAAGCCCCCTTCTCGTGCCCATGCAAATCGGAAACAAATCGTTCTTCCTGGAGATTCGCACTGTTGAGTGAAACAAAAGGCTCATGTTTTCTTCGGCTCAGGCAGTGAATGGCCCGGGCAATCAACTCCTTGCCGGTGCCGGAAGCGCCGGTGATCAATACATTATAGCTGGTTGCGGCAACCCTCTTGATGGTATCCTTCAATTCCAGCATTACCGGAGACTCGCCCAACAAAAAATCGAGGACATTCCGCCGATT
>CAYTVF010000260.1:0-5014 GCA_964441345.1 uncultured Desulfopila sp.
CCCAACGCATTCAAGGTGAAGAGTAAATGAGCAGGCTGCAATATTCCATTATTAATGCACTGATTTTCTTGATATTTTCAGGATTTGGCTGGGGATATGCGTTTGGGGAGGCATTGCCCCGTCCGTTGACCAATATTTCCCCCGAGGCGGAAGTCGGCGGCAAACGTTTTATCACCATCGACTTCGATAATGTCGATATCAACCTGTTTATCAAATATATCAGCGAACTGACGGGAAAAAATTTTGTTGTCGATAAAGTCGTACAGGGCAATGTGACCATCATTTCACCAACGAAGATTTCCGTGGAAGAGGCTTACCGGGTTTTTGAATCCGTGCTGGATGTGCATGGATTTACCACCGTTAAGGCGGGATCGGTGATCAAGATAATCCCCTCGGCCCGCGCCCGGTCGCAGAATATTGAAATGTTGAATACAAGTGCCGCGAGCACTCCCGAAGACAGGGTCGTAACCCAGCTGGTACAATTGAAATACAGCTCTCCGGATGAAATACAGAAGGTGTTGACCCCGCTCGTCTCGCAGACTTCAGTCCTCCTCGCCCATGTTCCTTCAAGAATGTTGATAATTACCGAAACGTTGTCAAATATCCAAAAGCTGCTGAGCATCATCGAGGCGCTGGATGTCGAATCGCGCGAGGACGAGGTCGCGGTTGTTTTACTCAAAAATGCTTCTTCGACTGCACTGGCTAAGATCCTGACCACCATCTATCAAAAGAGCGGGGTGGCCAAAAAGCCTGGTGAAGGAAAATTAGCCAGTGATAACATACAGATTGTTCCCTATGAACGGGTCAATGCCCTGATTGTTCTTGCCAATGCCAGCGATATGGGGCGGGTCAAGAGCTTGATCGCTCTCCTTGACACCGAGGTGCAACGGGCAGAAGGGAATATTCACGTCTATTATCTGCAGAATGCAACCGCGGTGGAGTTGGCCAAGGTGCTGAATGTGCTCCCGGACAAACAGCCGCAAACGGATGAGGCCAATGCCGGCAAAGCGGCCGCAATCTCGAAAAATGTCCAGGTGATGGCCGATGAGGAAACAAATTCGCTGATTATCACAGCAACAAAGGATGAATACGCGGTGCTGGAAGCAGTGGTGGAAAAATTGGATATTCCAAGGCGCATGGTCTATCTGGAAGCCCTTATCCTGGAAGTGGATGCGGACAAGTCTCTGGAGTTCGGGGTAGAGTGGGCAGCCGGCGGCTCATTTTCCGACGGTACGGGGGTCGTTGCCACCGGATTCAGCGGGGCGGAAGGTTTTGACTTGATAAGCGGCCTCAGCAGCGACGCTCCCAGCTTGCCGCCGGGATATTCGGTTGGGATACTCAAACAGGGTATCAGGATTGGAAATGTGACATTTCCGAACATTGCGGCGATACTTCGGGCGGTGAAATCCGATTCCGATGTCAATATCATTGCAACCCCTCAGATTCTCACCACCGACAACAAAAAGGCCGAGATCTCCGTCGGTGAAAATGTTCCCTTTATTACCAGCAAGAACACCAACGCCAGCAACCTGGATTATACTCAGTATGAATACAAGGATGTCGCCACAAAATTGTCGATCACTCCCCATATTAATCAGGCGAATACCTTGCGCCTGGAAATCGACACGGAGGTGGTAAGGCTCAAGGATTCAGGAGATACGCCGACTACTTTCAAAAGGACCGCGACCACCACGGTGATCCTCAATGACAAAAACACCATCGTCATCGGCGGCATAATTGGTCACGATGAAACCGAGAATGAGTGGAAGATACCGTTTCTTGGCGATATCCCAGGGTTGGGCTGGCTGTTCAAAACCCATAGCACCGCCACGAGAAAAACGAACATGTTTATCTTCATCACCCCCCGCATAGTGCGCAATCCAGCCGATGCACTGGAGGTTACCAAGTCGAAAGAGGACGAGATCGGCAAACTCCTGCCGGAGGCGCAAAAGAAACTGGAGAGGAACGATAGTCGTAATCAATCCATGGAACTTACCGCGAAAGGATTTGAAAAACTTCAGGCCGGAGATTTGCAGAATGCCAAAGGTCTCTTTCAGCAAGCTCTGGAGATGGATCCCACCAACCCGTTCGCAGCCATGGACATGGGGGTAGTGTATGAACAGGTAGGGGAGACGAAACTGGCGCTGCAGATGTACCAGAAGGTAATTGCCAGCGACACCGCGGCGGTGGCAAATATATCCAGCGATCCGGACAGGACCGGGAAATCTCTTCTGCAGATTGCCAGGGAAAGCATCGAAAGGATAATGAAGGATGAACATGTCAATTGATTGCGCACGGCAATACCGTCCGGCCCCGTTGATCGACTGCACCCGGTGAAGAAAGTATGGAGAAAATCGGACAGATACTGGTCGAGGCTTCCGGATTGTCTTCAGCCGCGCTCGATGCAGCCCTCGAGGCTCAAAAGAGAAGTGGGGATTCGGGAAGTGGGGATTCGATCGGAGAAATTCTCATCAGGAATAAGCAGGTGGATGAAATCGATGTCCTGCAGGCACTCGGGCGGCAGTACGGGATCGAGGTTCGTAAATCTCTTCCGACCGATATCAAAACCGATTTCACCGATCACGTCGCCATCGGTTTCCTGAAACAGAATAAAATAGTACCGATCGTAACCGCCGAAGAACAGTTTATTGCCATTAACGATCCCTGTGTTTTCCAGCCCCTCGACGACCTGCGCAATATTCTGTCCCCGCTGGTCTTGGGCATTGCGCTCGTTCCGTCCCAGTATATTCTCAATGCAATCAACTTTGCCTATGACATGAAGCAGACCTCGGCGGACGAGGTAATGCAGGATATCGACGATGAGGATCCGGAGAGATTGTTTTCTGAAATCGAGGAGATCGGCGACCTCCTCGACGATACGAGCGATTCGCCGGTAATTCGTCTGGTGAATCTGATGTTCTCCCAGGCGGTTCGCGACAACGCCTCGGATATCCATATCGAGCCGTATCAAAACAGCCTGAAGATCAGGCAGCGGCTGGACGGAATTCTCTACGATATGCTGAGTCCGCCCAAACATGTCCAGTCTGCGCTTATCTCCAGGGTAAAGATCATGGCGAAGCTGAATATCGCCGAAAAGAGATTGCCCCAGGACGGCAGGATCGAGCTGAAGGTCGCCGACAAGGAGATAGATATCCGGGTTTCGACCCTGCCTACCGCCTTCGGCGAGCGTGTGGTGCTGCGGCTGCTGCGGAAATCTTCGGTGTTGATCTCGCTCACCGACCTTGGCATGCCGGAGGATCGCTTTATTCCGTTCAGCAAGGCAATAAAGGCTCCAAACGGTATCGTGCTGGTGACCGGGCCGACCGGTTCCGGCAAAACCACCACTCTTTACGCGGCTCTTTCGGCAATCAACAATACCGATATCAATATAATCACCATTGAAGATCCGATTGAATATCGAATCAGCGGGATTGGTCAGGTGCAGGTGAATCCCAAGATCGACCTGACTTTTGCGTCGGGACTCAGGTCCATTGTTCGGCAGGACCCCGATGTGATCCTGGTGGGGGAGATACGCGATACGGAAACCGCCGAAATCGCGATTCAATCGGCATTGACCGGACATCTGGTCTTTTCGACGCTGCACACCAACGATTCGGCCGGGGCGATAACACGTCTGCGGGATATGGGGATCGAGGCTTTTCTTATCGCCTCTTCCGTCAATGCCGTGCTGGCCCAGCGGCTGGTGCGAATAATCTGTACAAATTGCAAGGAAGAATACGATGCCCCTCCGGAAATGCTGGAAATGATAGGCGTCGGCAAAGAAGAGGCACAGCATCGAAAAGTATACCGCGGGAGAGGGTGCGTGCAATGCCACCATACCGGCTTTAAAGGCCGTTGTGGCATTTACGAACTCATGCTCATGAGCCAGGATATGAAGGCGCTCATCCTCCAAACCTCCGATGCCAATCAGATAAAACGACGGGCCGTTGAAAACGGCATGGTCACCCTGCAACGGGATGGGGCCATGAAAGTGTTGCAGGGAATCACGACGGTAGAAGAGGTGTACAGGGTTTCGCAATCATAGCGCGTGCGACTTTTTACGAGCGCATCGTGTTTAACGGTATTAAGAATTGATGAGGGATCTGAAGTTTTTGAGAAATCGGAGAGTAGCGTATGGTTGATGCGAATCGCACCTATGAATTGCCGGTCCTGCCGGTAAAAAATGCCGTAGTATTCCCCTCTATCGTTCTGCCGTATGTCACCGATCTCCCTCGATCGGTAGCCGCAATCGATTATGCCCTCAGCAGGGAGGATAAAACCCTGGCAATCTTTGCGCAGCGGGAGCCGGGAAGCAAAGACCCCGGGTTGCAGGATCTGTACTCCATCGGCACCGCCGGCGTTGTCCGTATGTTTGCCCGCTCCGATACCACGGTCCAGGTCTTTCTGCAGGGAATCGAGCGGATTGAAATTACCGAACTGCTTTCCCGCGATTCGTTTCTCATGGCTCGGGTTCGCAGTATTCCGATGGGCAGGGACCAGGGTATCGAGACGGAGGCGATGGAAAGAGAGATCTTGGCCCTGGCGGAAAAATATTTCGCCCTCGCCCATCCGAGTCATGATGTCAGTATTCCGCAAGTGGTACCCCCCGAGGGGGATTTCTCGCCGATCGTCTATTCGCTCGGGCAATTACTGGGGTTGCCGGTGGCGCGCCGCCAGGCTTTGCTTGAGGCATCCACTCTTACCGCGGCGATGCAGCTGCTCGAGGAGCATTTAAATCACGAGATCCAGATCCTCGAAGTGCGGAAGAAGATTTCCGATCAGGCCCAATCGAAGATCTCGAAAAATCAGCGGGAATACATCCTGCGCGAACAGCTGGAGGCGATCCAGAAAGAATTGGGAGAATCGAACCCGACCGAGAGCGAATTCGCCAAATTAAAGAGCAAGTTCGACGCCTGCAAACTGCCCGAAGCCATCTATGATGAGGTGAAAAAGGATTTTCAGCGTCTGCAGCAGATTCCGACGATGTCTCCGGAATATCAGGTCGCCCGCTCCC
>CAYTVF010000261.1:0-4991 GCA_964441345.1 uncultured Desulfopila sp.
CTGATACGGTAGCGGTGCAGGTTGATTGCCGCTTCGGACACGTTGAGCAGATTGGCGATCTCCTTCGTGCCGAGCCCCTCCTTGATCAAATTGGCAATCTGCACTTCCTTGTTGGTGAGGGTGAGGTGCTGGGCAGATAATTTCTGGGCGAAGGGTGAGACGATGTCTCTTAGATTTGACTCAAGGACATTGAGGTACGTTCCGGATCCACTGTCCATTTGTCCTTTGAGCTTATCTACATAGGGAAGGATGAGAAGTTTGATGTTGGAGAGAAGCGTTTCTTCAACCATGGTGCGGTCGTCGTCCCGCTGTTTCAGCAAAACCCTCAACGCTGCATTGAGATCTTTGAGTTCGTGCGCCTTTGTTTTGAGATCGGACTCCCTTTTTTGCAAGTCCAGTTCCATCTGCTTTCGTTCCGTAATGTCGCGGACAGTTTCGATGGCACCAATGATATTTCCCTCAGTGTCAAAAAGTGGACCAGCCTTTCCCCAAAGGAATACATCTCTGTTGTTCAAGGTAAGAAGATCGGTTTCCGCAATGAGGAATTGTCTTTCCAGCCTTTGCAAATAAAAATAGTTGTTCTCCTCGAATTTTTTATTTTGCTTTAAGACCAGATCAACGAGTGTTTGTCTTCGCCTGCCATAAAAGGGAATGGCGTAGTCTAAATCCCCCTTGCCGAGAATATCTCTGGCGTTCACCCCGGTCATTTCTTCCGTGGCATGATTCCAAACAATTAATTTTCCCTTCAAATCAATGGCAAAGGTGGCATCGGGAAGGAAGTCGATGATGTTCGCCAGTCTTTGCACGGACTCCTCGAGGGTTTTCCCGGCAAAGGTGCTGTCGCCAATGCTCGTCAACCGAATTCCCTGTTCGAGGGTCATGTCGTCATCCATATCGCATCGGTTAATAGTATCGGCACCTTGGAAAGTCATTTCTTGTTTATTAAAAATGGTTTTCCAAGGTACCGATTCCCCCTTGTGGGGTGTCAAAAAAAATACTTTTCCGCCCGGCTGGTCGCGTCGGCAATTAAACGTTTGGCAGCCTGCAGGCCGCTTGCCCTGTAACCGATTTCGGCGCCGATCGATACCGACAGAGCATCATCCTCCAAGAAGACCGCGCACTTATCGGCGGCGTTCATCAGCTGCTGTCTCGCTCTGAACGTACAAATCTTGACAACCGCCCGATAGAGTTCTTGTTTTTCCTCGGTCGCCGCGAGAGAGGCTTTTTCCGCTCGCAACACAGTGCTTTCCAGGGCAAATACCTGGATTGCCACATCGGCCAGGGCCAACAGAACTTCCTGCTCACTGGCGATTGCGGCACCGAACGTCCTGCCGGCATAATCGGAAAGAATGAGATAAATCCGTTTCATTCCTTTCACTAGTTGTTTCTCCGCGGCAAAGCTTCCGGTGGCCCGGGTCGCAAGCGCCGGATCGACCGATTTTCCACACACTCCTTTTCGCATGAAAAGTCCGGGAATCAGCATCCGATTGATCTCATTGGTCCCTTCGTAGATTCTCTGCACCCGCTCGTCGCGGTAGAGCTGTTCGATGGGATACTCGGCGATATACCCATAACCGCCATGGACCTGCAGCATGGCATCGATTGCCTCGGCGGCCGCCTCTGTACAGAAGACCTTGGTCAGGGCGCATTCCGCCGCGTACTCCTCGATGCCCTTCTGGTATTCCACGTAATAGTTATCAATCCCTTTGTCGAAGGTCGCCAGCCGATCGTCGATCAGACCTGCCAGTCTGTATACTACGGCCTCGGAGGCAAAGGTCATAGCCGTCACATCGGCCAGCTTCTCCCGGATGGCCCCGAAACCGGCTATCGGGACATTGAACTGCTTGCGTTCGTTGGCGTAACGCGCCCCTTCCGAAAGGGCGTATTTCTGCTGGCCCACGCACATCGCCCCCAGCTTGAAGCGGCCGATATTTAAAACATTAAAGGCGATTTTGTGTCCTTTACCGATTTCTCCCAAAACATTTTTTACCGGCACCTTGACGTTATCGAGGATAACCTGACGAGTCGAAGAGCCGTGCATGCCCATCTTCTTCTCTTCCGGACCGAATTCCAGGCCGGCAAAAGTGCGCTCCACCAGAAATGCGGAAAAGTGCGCGCCGTCAACCTTGGCGAAAACGGTAAACAAGTCGGCAAACCCGGCATTGGTGCTGAACTGTTTTGTGCCGTTGAGGACGTAGTGGGCACCATCCTCCGAGAGAATCGCCGTCGTTCTCGCACCCAGGGCATCCGAACCTGAGCCCGGTTCGGACAGGCAGTAGGCGCCGATCATTTCGGCCCGGATCAACTTGCCGAGATAACGAGTTTTCTGCTCTGCGGTACCGAAATAGACCAGCGGCAGCATGCCGATCCCGGTATGACACATGTAGGTCAGGCCGAAGTTTCTGGCAAAAGCCATTTTTTCCGTGACCAGCATGCTGGTCACCTTGTCGAGTTCGAGGCCGCCAAACTCTTCCGGGGCATCGATCATCATCAGTCCGAGTTCGGCGCAATCTTTCAGTTTTCCAACGACGATATCGAATCTTTTCGCTTCGATATCGTCGTTTATCGGCTGGATTTCATCCCGAACAAACTGCTCGGTGGTCTCTGAGATCTGCTTATGTTCGTCACTGAAATCTTCAGGGGTGTAGATATCCTGACAACCGACTTCCCTCAGTAGATACTCACCACCATTCATTAATCTATTGGCCATAATCATTCCTCTTCTTTTATTCGCGGCAGGGGGATGGGGTTAGTTTCTTAAAACCTTACCGGTCTTCAGCATGTGCCTCATGCGCAGAAGCGTCTGCCGGTTGCCGCAAAGCCGGAGGAATACCTCCCGCTCCAGATCGAGCAGATGCTGTTCGGAGATCGACGCTCCGGCCGAAACATCGCCACCGGTCATAATGTCGGCTATATGGCCGGCGATGGCCGATTCGTACTCGGTCGGAGGAGAATCGGCCATCAGGGTCCGCAGACTGCCCTTCAGTCTTGCGGCAATGTTGCGTCCCGGAGCCGCTATTTTTTCCAGTGGTTGTCGTGGGCGGTAATTGCCGGCCAGAGCGACAACTTTTCGTTTGGCATCGGCGATGAGATTGTCGATATCCATGGTGACGGAATCTCCCCGGCGCATCAGCCCCATGGTGAAAAGCTCGTCGGCAGAGCTGGAAACCCTGGCCATGACAATGTTCTGAAAATGTTTCTCGAGAAAGGGCAGCACCTCGGTATGATAGGAAGCCGCCAACTCGATGGCGCGCACGGCCATCTCCTTGGTGCCGCCGCCGGCGGGGATGAGCCCGACGCCGATTTCCACCAGCCCCATGGTGGTTTCGGCGTGGGCATTCACGGCATCGGCATGCAGAATCACCTCGCAGCCACCACCGAGAGTCAGGTTGAACGGCGCCGCCACCACCGGCACGGAGGCGTATTTCAAGGCCATCATATTGGCCTGGAAGACCCGGATGATCTCGTCAAGACTGTCGAACCGCCCGGCTTCGATCGCAGTGGCGAATTTCGCCAGATTGGCCCCGGCGGAAAAAACCCTGCCGTGATTGCCGATCACCAGACCGATCCCTTCCCGTTCGGCGCGGGCGATGGCCTTGCCGACAATTTCCAGGGTCGGCATATCGATGGTGTTCATCTTGGAGTGGAATTCGAGACAGAAGACACCGTCCGCCAGGTCATGGATCGAGGCGTCACCGTTTTTCTCGACCACCGATCCGCGGCGATACAGGGTCCGGAGATCGATCATCCCCTTTTTTGTTGGAACTTCGAGGAATTCACCGATTGCCGGGTTCCAGGCCAATGGTCCCGTCCCTGTATCGCGGTAGAAGCTGTCCACCTTTTTCAGCGCCTCGGGAACTGCCAGGCCGGCCGCCTCCACCCGCCTGACGAAATTTTGCACCCCAAGGGCATCGAGCATTTCAAAGGGGCCGAGAGACCAGTTGTACCCCCACTTCATCGCGTTATCGACATCGACGATAGAGTCGGCAATCTCGGGAATACGCTTCACCGTGTAGAGCAGGGTGTCCCGGAGATTGCACCAGGCGAACCGTGCGACCGGATCGTTGCCGGCCATTACGGCCTTCAGCTTTTCCGCCGGCCCCGGGCACCTTGTCGCGGCGTCGACCGAGGCGGCTTTCGGTTGGAGGGTCGGCCGGTAGCTTCCGCTTGCATAATCAAAGCTCTGGCTTGAACCATCGGTGTCGCGGCGGTAAAAGCCCTGTCGTGCCTTTCTGCCGGTCAAACCCTTTTCAACCATGGCGGCAACAAAACCCGGCAGGCGAAACATCTCCCTGTCCTCGTCATCGACGAGCAGACGGTGGGAATTTTCGGCCACCAGCTTCATGGTATCGATACCGACCAGGTCCAGCAGCCTGCAGAGCGCACTGTTTGGACGGGCTGTCGCCGGACCGGAGACGGCATCGGCCTCTTCGACGGTCAAGCCCATCTTTGCCATGTGATGAACACCGTTGCAGATTGAGAAGACCCCGATCCGGTTGGCGATGAAGTTCGGAGTATCTTTGCCGCAGACGATGCCCTTGCCCAGACGCAGGCTGCAGAATCCGGCAAGGCCGGCAAGAATGTCCGGATCGGTGTATTTCGACGGGACCAGTTCCAGGAGCCGCATGAAGCGCGGCGGGTTGAAAAAATGGGTCGCCAGGAAGTTTTTGCGCAATCGCTCGGGCAGGGCCTCGGCCATCTCATTGATCGACAAACCGCTGGTTTTCGATTTCGGTGATTTCCCGCGGTACCATGTCGAGCAGCAGAACCTTCAAGCCCGAATTGGCCAAATGGGCGGCAATGCCCGCCCCCATTACTCCGGCGCCAAGAACGGCTGCCTGTTTGATCGGTTGCATCTTTTCTCTCCAGTGTGATAGAGACTGCATTGAACCTTACCCATTTCTTCTGTTTATCCCTGATCGAAAAGGGCATATCCCGGCAATGCGGCCGGATGACTACCGGAAAACCGCCTTGAAAGATTCCCTCATTTG
>CAYTVF010000262.1:0-4937 GCA_964441345.1 uncultured Desulfopila sp.
TTAAAATATTTTCATTTTTTTTTTACTGCAATTTGCTAACCGGACATTACTGATTAAAACTCATAATCAATTCTCTATACCCTCAGTCATTTTCCCATTATCGGAAGCATTGTTGATTGCTGATCTTACCGTTTTTCATTACCCGAGTCGAGCAGTCTTTGCACGGCCATAAAATTAATGGATTGTCTTTATATACAGTTGTCTGCCAGGTTTTTGCCCGGATAATCTTCAACCGATCGACATGAAATGGAATTCGTTGGAGACCGGCTCCTCAGGAAGTTCGAGCAGTATTGTGGTGCCCTCCGGCCCCGTGCTTTTAATGGAAATCCGCCCGTGGTTTTCTTCCATAATGCCATAGGCCATGCTGAGTCCGAGACCTGTCCCCTTGCCGACGTCTTTGGTGGTAAAAAAAGGATCGAAAATTTTTGAAAGATTCTCAGGCGGAATGCCGCTGCCGGTATCGGCAATCTCGATGTAGGCCTTCCCGGCCTTTCGATCCCTGTAGGTGGTAAGAGTAAGGGTGCCGCTGCCCTCCATGGCATCGAAGGCATTGATTATCAAATTGATCAGCACCTGGCAGAGCTGATTTTTATCGGCATTGACCAGGATCTGGTAGTCGTCGAGATTTTTAATGATTTTTACGTTCATGAACAGCTTCTGGTCGCGGATCAATCTGAGACTCTCCCCCACCAGATTGTTGAGAAAAAAGACCTCCTTGGCCGGCCGGGTCTGACGGCTGTACGCCAGGAGATTTTTCACTATGTCCTTGCACCGTTCGGCATCCTCCAGCACATAGCTGAGGTTGTTGAACAGGGGGTGGTCGGGCGCCAGCTTTTCCTTCATCAGGTTGCCGTAGAGCAGGATGCTGGTAAGCGGATTATTGATTTCGTGGGCGACTCCGGCCGCCAGTCTGCCGAGGGAGGCCAGTTTTTCCGATTGAAAGAGCTGGCTTTCCGCCTCTTCGAGCTTTTTCTGCACGGCCTGTTTTTCGCGCAGATCGTTGAAAATCGCGGCGGTTGCCGCCTCCCGGCCATCCTCATAGATGATTGCCGCCGTCATTTCCACCGGGATTTCGATACCCTCCCTGGTTACGATATTTACCTGCGTGCTGGGGAGCTTGCCTTTTTCCCCGATATTTTCATCGCGCAGTTT
This sequence comes from uncultured Desulfopila sp., assembly GCA_964441345.1. GTDB lineage: Bacteria > Desulfobacterota > Desulfobulbia > Desulfobulbales > Desulfocapsaceae > Desulforhopalus_A. Next base: position 1,153 of record CAYTVF010000262.1, read on the forward strand.
GCGCATGATCTGACGAGCCACGCCCGGTGGATAAAAATCCTCGATATTGACCCGGTTGGCATCGCGCACCGAGTAGCCGAAAAGGTCCTCGGCGGCTTTGTTCATGAGGATGATTTCACCCTTGCGATCGGCCGCCAGGATGCCACTCACCGAACTCTGGACCACTTTGTCGATGAGTTCCCGCACATCGCTGTATTTTTTTTCGAGATGCTTTACTGCCGTGACATCCCGGATACTTTCAATGACATATTTTACTTCTCCGGTATCCATGCAGATGGGGGAGAAGACCCGTTCTTCCCAAATTTCGTCGCCGCGTTCGTCGACGTTTTTCATAACCACCGAATGCGGCTGTTTGGTTTCCAGCAGCCGCTGCAGGGGGCAGTCCGCATCAGAGCAGGAGAGTTGATTGAGGAGTTGTTTTTCCGAGCAGATATCTTTGCAGGTTTTGCCGATAATCTGCCTGCCGTATATCTGGTGGTGTTCAAAAAATTTTCGATTGGCCGCGATGATCGTGCGGTCGGGCTTGAGAATGAGGCTGGGGTATGAAAGGGAATCGAAAACTTTCAATCGCCATTCGGTTTCATTCGCTTCATCGTCTACGTGTTTGATCATCGAGAGTAGGTGGAAAAATCTTTCTGGGTTTCAACGTCAGGCCGACGTTGGTATGAGGAAAGTATCGGTAAGTATTCTCATGGCCGCGGCGCCTTGGCCTTCGGGGTGGACCAGGTACATGCTGGTTCCGGCACAGCCGGAAAGCACTATGGGGATACTCTCTTTGGCCAGTGCGGAAAAAGCGGTTTCGGCAATACCAAATCTATCCTGAAAGTGGGGGCCATGCAAAAAAACCATGTCGACCGGACCCTTCATGCTGAACTGGGCCGCGGTTTCCGATTCCAGCCATTGGTTCATCAACTTCACCATGATGTCCCGGCCGGTGTCTTCAATAAACAGAAATAGCTCCATCCGCTCCTGGTCGGCTCCATGGCATGTTACCAGCTCGAATCTCTGCAGCGCACCCTCAAGTTCCATGATCCGCTCTCCCCAGTGGGCGGTGCGGTTGGCGGGAAACTGAAGAACGCCCATGGCAAGACCCGGTTTTCCGGTGATGCCATACACTTTAATGCGTGATTCCCAGTAGACGGCAATTGTTTCCAATAAGATTCCTCCGGGCCGATTCCTCCGGGCCGCTCCTTAAAGCTTTTGTGTGAGAAGGAACTCCTGCCGGTACGGTGCGTGGTTTTCGGGCAGTGTTACGATGGCTTGCAATTTCCCGGCAATGTCGTCGAGAAGGCGGTAATCGGTATTGAGGGCGATAGCCGATATCGAAGTGGCGAGGGAATGGATCGGGTATTGATTTTTACCGAAAAATCCGATGACCAGGCCGAGAAGGCGGAAACTGTTCCGGTGGGGAAAAAGCGTCAAGGTGCCGACGGACGGAACGATTCGGACGCTGCGGCTGGTAAATGCAGAAAAAATCAATGTTTCCTGAACTCGTCCAAGGTCGCTCGACAAAACGCAGAAACTGCTTTTTTCGTTATAATGCGCGTTATAGTTCAAACTGGAATGACAGATGAACGGGATATTGATCTGTCTGCCGGCTAACAGATGAAGCAAGTTGTCAAACGAGGCTTCGCCGGCGGAATTGCGACCAACCGTCACCTGCACCAGTTCTTCGCTGAACTTGATGCCGCCAATGGGAATTTTCGTGTTATCTTCCAACGGTTCGACAAATATGGAAGGAAGCCGTTCTCCCCCGGACTTTTCTTTCGCCGGAGGAGAACGGTCGAATCCTTCTGTGAGTTCTTCTATTACAAGTTGTCCTGCACTATTTCCATCAGCTTGTCGAGATCGATCGGCTTAGGAATGAAATCATCGGCCAGGGTGGTTTTGCCGCCCATATGGGTATAGTTGGTCGACTTGATCGCCTCCGTAACGGCGGTCAGCAGGATAATGACAATGCCTTTATACTCTTCAGAGTTTTTCAGTTCATCACACAGAGTGTAGCCGTCTTTCCGCGGCATCATGACATCCAGGATGATCAGGTCGGGACGTTCTTTCTTGATCTGATCCATGGCTTCCAGTCCGTCATATGCCTTGGCTACCCGGAACTTTTTGCTTTCCAACTTCATGGAGACCATTTCCACGAGATCGGTATCGTCATCCACCACAAGAATAAGTTTACTATCGCTCATGTTTCACTTTCCTCCATCCGCTATATTGGTTAGAACCACTTTTCTGGTTTCTTGTTTATACCTGAGGTCGAGGAAGAAGTCCTGCTCTTTCGCAGATTTCTTGAACTTTTTCTTCCCATTCGATCGCCATGATATGGATACCGGCGACCCCTTCGATTTTTTTGAGTTTTTCGATGGTCTCGACGCAGATGGTCACACCTTCTTCCGCCTGTTTCTCCTTGGGCACCGAAGCCATCCGGTCGACAATCTCTTTCGGGACATCCATGCCCGGAACCCTGTTGGCCATGTATTTGGCAGCCCCCAGCGATTTACACGGGGTTACCCCGGCCAGGATGTAGCACTTCTTGTGGAGTCCCCTCTCGCGGACCCCTTCCATCCATTTTTCGAATTTCGGCACGTTGAAGATGCACTGGGTCTGGATAAAGTCGGCGCCGGCCGCAATCTTTTTGGCAAGGCGCATGACCCGCAGCTCAAACGGATCGGCGAACGGGTTGGCGGCAGCACCGATGAACATCTTCGGCGGCCCCTTGATTTCCGCGCCCCCCTGAAAGATGCCTTTGTCGCGCATGTCTCTTACCATCTGGATCATCTGGACGGAATCGATGTCGTGCACATTCATGGCCATCGGATGATCGCCGAATTTGGTGTGGTCGCCGGAGAGGCAGAGCATGGTATCGATGCCCATTGAATAGGCCCCGATGATATCGGCCTGCATGGCAAGTCTGTTGCGGTCGCGGCAGGTAACCTGAAAGAGGGGATTCAAGCCCTGCTGTTTGATGATAAAGGAGGCCGCGAGACTGGACATGCGAACCATGGCCGTCTGGTTGTCGGTTACATTGACCGCATCGACTATTCCTTCAAGATATTTCGCTTTTTCTATGAGATGGCCAGGCTGGCAGCCGCGAGGGGGGCCACACTCGGAGGTGACTGCCAGATGCCCTGCCGCCAAAATCTTCTCTAATCTGCTTTCAGTTTTCATTCTGCCAAATCCTCTCTGATAATCTTTCTCGGACCACTCCCGCCGCCCGGTCTCCAGTCTTTTGCCGGCATGATATCCAGGTACCTCTCAGTCTGTCCCAGGGCTTTCAGTCTGTCCCAGATCAGCTGCCAGGCACAGTCGACCTCGCCGATTTCACACTTGCCGCCGGTTGAACCGCCGCAGGGGCCGTTCATCAGCTGCTTGGCACACCTGGCGATGGGGCATACGCCCCCGGTCATGCCGAGCATGCAGTTGCCGCAGCCCTGGCATCTTTCCGCCCAGACGCCTTGCCGTTCGGAGGCGCCCATGAATTTGGTGTTGACCGCCGGGAAGACCGGTTTGTCCTTGAACCGCATGGCCAGCTGCTGGACTCCGCAGCCGCAGGCCATGGACATGATGGCTTCGGCGCCATCGATCATCGGCACCAGTTCTTCGACGTACTCGGGGTCGCATTGCCGCTCAAGGGTGTGCTGGCGGATATCGATATTGCTGCCGTTTTTCAGCATGGCCATCTGCAGCCCGGAAGCCAGGAGGCCGACTTCCTTTCTGCCGCCGGCGGCGCAGACAGTTACACACTCATTGCAGCCGAGCAGGAGTATGCGCTTGAAAGGCTT
>CAYTVF010000263.1:0-4929 GCA_964441345.1 uncultured Desulfopila sp.
CCGTCATCTTTAACGAAATCGGTGGTAAGGCGTTGGTTTTCGCTGGCCAGGTCAAGATTCGGCAGGATCGAATCGAGCTTTTCTCCAACCAATGAAAGGGGGGGCAGGCCGGTGATCTTGCCGACGGCATTGTTGGCGGAGGTAATGATGTGATCGGAATCGATGGTTATGATGCCGGTGGAGATATTGTCAAAGATCTGTTTGTACAGGATAGCCAGCCGATCGAAGTTTTTCAGCGAATCGTTGAGGGCATTCTCGGTTTTTTGCAGTCTCAGGCCGAACAAGGCGCTCAACATTGCGGCCAGGAAGAAGGTTAGCCCATGAACGGCGAAATGGTTGAGGATGACCATCGGCGGGGTGTCGGTATACGGAAGAAATTCTTGCAGGTATACCGGATACAGCCCATATGCTTCCAGGGCGAGGATGGCGCCATACTGCAAGGTTGCCGCCGCGGCAGCAAGCATTCCGCCTTTTCTCGGGAGAATAAGGCCGCCGGCCACAATCGGGAAGAAATAAACCGTAGTGAAGATGGATACGGAAGAACCGGAAAAAAAGACCAGCATTGAAACAAAACAGGTGTCCAGCAGATTCTGGGCAAATCCGAATCGTCGCAGGTTGCCTTGGTAAATCAGCAGGAAAAAGGCTGAAAAAATTGTCGTCAGAAAGATAATCAGGAGGAGCAGGATAAGCAGGTTTGCGGGCAGGACGATGACATCGAATTGTGCGCCGCGAAAAATATAGTTGATTGTGAGCAGCAAGGTGTAGAGGACGACACGGAGCAGCAGCATCCAGAGCAGCTGGTTGCGGAGGATCTGGTTGATACTGACCGTTGTCCGGGCGCGGCCGATAAATGAAGAGAGATCCATAACCTTCAGCTCAAGCCGTATTTTTTGACTTTGTAACGCAGGGAACGAAAGCTGAGCTGCAGGAGTTCTGCCGCCCTCATCTTCGAATTATTGGTCTTTTGCAGGGCATGCATGATGATACGTTTTTCCAGGTTGGCAACTATCTTCTCGATGCCCAGATCATAGAGTTCCTCCTCGTTTGCTGCTGCCTGAAAGAGGCTGTTGCACTCCTCGCTTGGCGCTGTCGCCTGCGGCTGTTTGATCTTGCCGGCGAAGGTCAGACTCTCCGGGAGGATGATATTCGAATTGGCCAGGGCAACGCCACGTTCGATAATGTTTTCCAGTTCGCGGATGTTGCCCGGAAAATGATAGTTCATGAGTACCTGTAAGCCATAGGAGGATATTTCCTGCACCTCTTTGCCAAGCAGCCGGGAGTATTTCTTTAAAAAATGGTCGACCAGCTGCGGGACATCCTCCTTTCTCTCGCGGAGCGACGGGATCCGCATGGGCACCACTGCCAGGCGGTAAAAGAGATCCTCCCGGAACCGGCCGGCCCGGATCTCCTCCTCCAGAACCTTGTTGGTGGCAGCGATAATCCGGACATTGATCCGTTTCGTCCGGGTTCCGCCCACCGGTTTGATTTCTCTCTCCTGGAGAACGCGAAGAAGTTTGGTCTGAATGATCGGCGTCAGTTCTCCGATTTCATCGAGGAAAGCCGTGCCGTTATCGGCCTCGTTAAAAAGGCCCGACTTATCGCTGATCGCTCCGGTAAAGGCTCCCTTGACGTGGCCGAAGAGTTCGCTTTCCATCAGATCTTCGGGGATGGCGCTGCAGGTAATGGGTACGAAATTCTGCGATGCGAATTTGCTGTGGCTGTGGATGGCCTGGGCCACGAGTTCCTTGCCGGTTCCGGATTCTCCATAGATGAGGACGTTGGCCGGAGTAGGGGCAACGCGTTGTATCATATCGAATATTTTCAGCATTTCCCGGCTCTTCCCGATAATTTCCGGAAATGAGGCGCTGAGGTCCTGCGGCTTGCTGATCTGCAGATTTTTACTGGTTGCCGATTCGATGACCGATTTAATTTCATCGACGTTAAACGGCTTGCTGATGTAGTCGAATGCCCCGTTTTTCATGGCCAGAACCGCATCGTCCGGCGATGCAAAGGCTGTAATCATTATTACCGGCAGATCGGGAGATTCCTTTTTGATCAATTCCAGAAGTTCAATACCGGTGATGCCGGGCATGCGGATATCGCTGACTACGACGTCAAGAGATTGGTTGCCGAGAATCTCCAGAGCTTTATCACCATTGTCGGCGGTGACGACCTTGTGACCTTCTTTTTCGAGAAGGATCTTGAGGAAATCCCGCATACTGCGCTCGTCATCGACGACTAATACTGAGGCCATGGCCACCTTCGGGGTTGGTTGACTGTAAATGGGGGTTACGGAGATCACTGCTGGGGTGACAGCCGGAAGTTCACTTCAATGGCAATTGCTTACCTGATAATATCGTAAAGAGCCGCAAGAGACAAGACGGGGATAGGGCGCGCGGTAAAATGAATCGGATTTCCGGTGACGGATTGACAGCAACAGCCGCTCATTTTGAGAATACGGGCGACTGTTGCGGATAAGGTCGGCGGGGGATGGCCCGCCTTCGGCGAAAACTAGACGAGCGAGCAGTTGCCCTCCTCGACAAGCGATGCGGCGATAGTTTTGGCCGATTCGGTGAAGAGCCCTTCTGTTTTTTCCTGCACTCCTCTTGCCGTGCCGATGAGGTTTTCTTTGATCTCTTCCTGCAGGGTGCGGAGGGATAAGGCATCATGAAGGATTTGAGCGGCTAGCGAAGGATTTTCCTGCTCCTGCTGTTGGTCAATGAGGAGGCAGATTTCCTCGATCATTTGTTCGCTTGCCCCGACTTTATGCAGGATTTCCCGAGCCGCGGTCGGTCCGGTGCCATACAGATAGGCGGCGCACAGTATGATGGCAATGTTGCCACCGCCTTCCGCTTTGCCGATCTTCTCGGCATGCTGGGCGGTGTTGGTGGCCTGACGGATACTCCTGAAATCGGATTTAAAGTACCGTTTCATCTCAACTGCCACCTTGTCTTTCAGCAGGTTGTCTCTTCCCCCGGTAAACTCTTCCGGCAATGCCCCCAGGCATTGTTCGGCGTACTGGCAGTATGCAGCGCAGCCGAAATCCATCTTTGGATTGACAAAGCGATGCCCGCAGTTGCCGCATTTTCGGCTGGTATCGTCCTTGTAGAATTCTACCGATGTGCCGCATTTTGGGCAGTTGACATCGAAAATTGCACTTTCTTTCCAGTATTTCATATCCTGACCCGGACATTTCATGGCAGCACTCCTCTATGGTAATGGTGAGAACCATTCGCAAGACGACTCTCTTACGGCAAGTATAAGGTCGATTATGGAATAAGTGTATCAGGAGGGGAGGAATTGTCTTTGATCTAGGTCAAGAGCCGGGCGATTTCCGGAGAAGGCGGGGCTGGTGCGGCGGTAAATCAATGCCGATGCGGGAAGTTTGGCATGGGATGATGGAAAACCGGGGGGATATCCGGAGAGGCTCCCCCCGTCGAACCTGACCACTGCGCAATCAGGCAGCGGGACAGAATTCATTCATCAGTTTATCGACAGCCACCACTGACGGTGAATCGGCCGGGAGATCCAGGAGAGAGCGATGTTCCATGTCGAATTCGAGCAGGGCCGAATCGTATGGAATGATTCCGGCGATCGGCAAACCTATTTCCCTGGCTTCGGCGAGAAAAGCGTCGCCCAGGTTCTCAGGACCACGGGTGACGATAATAGCCAGTTTTTTCACATCCAGTTTCAAGCCGCCGAGCATCTGGTTGATCCTTCGTACCGCTCGCAACCCTCTGAGGGAGTAATCGGTTACGAGAAAGAGAAGGTCGACTTTGCCGCTGGTCCGCCGGCTTAGATGCTCCATTCCTGCTTCGTTGTCGACGACGGTATATTTATAATGACCGGTCAGTTTGTCGGTGAAGCTGTTCAGGATATTGTTGACCATGCAATAACAACCCTGACCTTCCTGACGGCCCATGACCAGCAAATCAAATTTGGGCTTTTCGATCAGCGCCTGTTCGATCAGCGTCTCAAGATAATTGACCTTATCCATGCCTGAGGGGATGCCTTGCGGATCCTTCATGTAGGTTTCGCGAATGTCGCCGATGGTACTTGTGACATCCAGCCCCATGGTTTCTCCGAGGTTGCTGTTTGGATCCGCATCGACAGCGAGAATGGGGGTTTTGCCGGATGCTCCGAGGTAACGAACGACCAGGGATGCAACTGTGGTTTTACCGACACCGCCTTTTCCGGCAAATGCAATTACTTTGCTCATACAAATCTCCGTGCAGGTTTCGTGTGGCTGGGGAAAAACTTCGCAGCCATACCATCGTAAGCCTGAATCAGGCCGTGACCCGGGCTTTTTTCTTCTTTTTCTCTTCCTTGGGAGGTCCGAGAAGGGTGTTGATATGCTCGATATTTTTTGGGGTGATCGTTTTGTTTTGGGTAATACCCAGAGTTTCCTCCTCAATGCCCAGGCACAGGCCGAGAAGCTGTGGCAGGAGGAGCACCGGAAGCAGCTTAGGCCCGGGCTTGGTGCTTAGCATGTTGAGCTGCATGGTGTCGAACTGCAGGTGGCAATAGGAACAGATTGGAGTGATATAGTCGGCTCCCGCTTCCTGAGCGCCGCTGATTTTCTCTTGTAAAAGCTTTTGCGAAAGATCATTGTTGAGGCCCGCCAGTGCCGCCCCGCAGCATTCGAGTTTGCCACGCCAGTCGAGACTTGTGGCACCGGTGGCGAGGAGGAGTTCTTCGGTGATTCTCGGAATAAAAGAATCATCGAACCTGGTGATTTCCCTGGGGCGGAGAATATGGCAGCCATGGATCACCGAGATATTGAGATCGGTAAACATTTTGACCATCTGCCGTTTAATTGTTGCCGGACCCACCTGCTCGTACAGGACGGTCAGGTAGTGTTTCACCTCGGCCGTGCCGGAGTATTTCAGGTTTTCTTTGGCCAGCATACCGTTCATTTCGGCGAGGAGC
>CAYTVF010000264.1:0-4921 GCA_964441345.1 uncultured Desulfopila sp.
AGATATCCATGCTCAGCTCTTATGTATATGGTGATGCAGTTGTTTCATGAGGTCGCAATAGAGGGTGTAAAACTCCTGCGTGGCAAGTTTGGTCGGCAGAACCGCATTGGAAAATGTATAGTAGTCGAGGTCGGTGATGGCCAATTCCTTATGCAGCCTGCGGTACAGCGCGGTTCCCGGCAGAGGGGTGAGAATCGACGGAATCGGCAGGGCGATCGGCGAACTGTCGATGAACCTGGCGAGCCGCTCGAAGTCTTCATGGTCGTAGTCGGGCGAAATGATGAAGTCGCCAATCACCTTGATGCCGATTTCGGCGAGAATCCGCAGGGCAGCCATATTCTTGGCCAGGCTGCTCTGCTTGTTCATCCGCTTCAGCCGGGCATCGTCGATCTCTTCAAAGCCGATGACCACAGCAGAAAGGCCCGCCTGCTGCCACAGCCGCATGAGGGCCGGGTCGGCGACCACGGTATCGGCCCGGACATCGGCGACGATTTTTTTACGTATCCCCAGTTCCAGGATCCGCTCGGCCAGCAGCCGGGCGGTTGCCGGGTCGCCGAAGGTGTTGGCGTCGACGAAGCGGATCAGGGGAATGTCGCCCAACATCCCGATATCGCGGATTATCGCCTCGACACTGTGGCTGAGATAGCGCCCGCCGGTCATCGCCGGGATCGAGCAGAACGAGCAGCAGTGGGTGCAGCCGAAGGCGGTGGCGACGAACCCGACCTTGCCCCCGACCCCGCTCATCACATATTTGTCGCGATGGGTTTCGACCAGATCGTAGCGCGGCGGCAGGTGATCGACCAGATCGGCAGTGGTGTATTTCCGGGCTGCTGGGATAAACGGTCCACCCGGCCGCACCCGGACAATTCCCGGAATGTCCGCCGGCTCCCGCCCTTGGGCCAGCCCGTCGACCAGCATCCTGAACGTCAGTTTGCCGAGACCGACCACCACGTAATCGATATCCTCCCGGTTAAAATAACCGGGATCGCAGGAGGCATGGTGACCGCCGACCACAACGATCGGGCCCTTGCCGCCGAACCCCTGCTTGATCTGTCCGGCCAGCCTGATCACCGTATTCGCCTCACAGGTCACCGCCGTGAAGCCGACGATATCCGGGCCGGTCCCTTCGGCCAGCAGCTTGGCCAGGCCGTCCGGCTCGGCCTTCAAATCGACGATCCGCACCTCGTGGCCGTGCAGGTTGCCGGCCAGCATCTCCAGGGCCAGCGGCTCGCCGCGGAAGATCATCTTCAGCGAGGTGATGCCGAACTCCTCCTCCGGGATGGAACGCCCGCAGTTCGGCGGGTTGATGAGCACGATGTTCATGGTTCGGATATCCTCAGGTTTTCAGGGTCGTTTTCTCTTGCGGGCGGAGTATAACCAGGCACAGAGCGTCGTGCCAAGACCAAAGGCCAGCAGGGCCAGGGTTTCCGGCAGGATCGCGCGCAGGTCGCCGCCGCGCAGCAGCAGATCGTAAAACCCGCTCTGCCCCCAGTAGAGGGGCGAAATCAGGCAGACCGGCCGGAGAAAATCGGGCAGGGCATAGACCGGCACCATAATGCCGCCGATTGCCGCGCCGATCACGATCGACACCGGGGCGAAGACGGCGATCTGCTCGTAGGTCCGACCGACCGTGCCGAGGAGAATGCCGTAGCCGCAGGCGGCGGCGATGATGCCGGTCAGCACCAGGGCAAAGAGCAGCGGCTCGCTGCCCGGATCGAAAGCCGCCACCCCGAACAGCGGCAGGATAAAGATGCCGGCGCCGATTATAACGCCAAACTGGATCAGGCAGACCAAGGCATACGCCGCGATTTTGCCGGCCATGACGGTAAGGTAGCTGACGGGCAGTACCCGCAACCGCAGGAGGGTGCCGGATTCCCGTTCCTTGATCAGGGACCCCGCCAGCGGCACGACAATAAAAAAAATGCCGAAAATCGCCCAGGCGGGGACATTCTGCTGGACCGCGGTGGGCTGCCGGGTGAAGCCCATCGCCGTGGTGAAATGCTCCGCTACCGGAATGAGGGTCGTCTCCTCGAACAGCTGGGGCAGCAGCTCCCCCGCGCTCAGCTTTGGCAGGGAGAAGGCCTGCATCATCTGCGGATTCATGCCTTCGCCGATCTTTTCCGGCAACAGGGTCAGACTGTGTTCGACAAAGAGCTGGGCCTGCACGCCTTTGACCACCTGATCGAGGGCCGAGTGCACGGCCGCCCGAAAACTGCCGTGCACCGTCGGGTCGAACCAGACCAGGATCTCGGGAATTGCAGGGATAGAGGGCGTCCCGCGATCCGGAAAAAGGTGCTGCGTGACTCTGATCCTTGCCCCCTCGGTGGCACCCTCGCTCAGCCCTTGCGGCAGGATCAGGCCAAACTGATATTTGCCGGCGGCAACCAGGCTATGGACCTTTTCGGCCGAGAGCTCTTTCCCCTCCAGCCGCTCGACCAGCCGGATCGTGTCGATCCGGCCAAACAGGCCGCGGACCTCCGCACCGATCTTCCCCCGGTCGTTATCGACAAAAAGAACATCGACGGTGGTAGTGGTCACCTTCTCCTGGATCAGGGTCATGACGATCACCATAAACGCGGGCATGACAAAAAGCAGAACCATCCCCGCCCGGTCGCGGATGAGCAGGAGGAGTTCCTTGGCTATCGATGCAAAGAGTTTCGATCCGTTCATCGCCCCTACTCCCGCAGGTGTTCGCCGGTTTTTTTGAGATACAGCCCGGCCAGGTCGTCGCATCCTTCCACCTGGGCCACCAGGTTTTCCGGCGTCCCCTCGGCCACGATCCGGCCCTCGTCGATAATGACCACTCTTCTGCAGAGGCGCTGCACCTCCTCAAGATAATGGGAGGTATAGACCATCGCCATCCGCTCATCGGCGAGGGCGGCCAGTTTTTCCATGATCATATGGCGCGACTGGGCATCGATCCCCACCGTCGGCTCGTCGAGGAACAGCAGCTCCGGCTCGTGGATGAGGCCGACGATCAGGTTGATGCGCCGCTTCATTCCCCCGGAATAGGCGGCCACCTGCCGGTTGCGCTTGTCGTAGAGACCGAACATGTCGAGATAGTACTTGGCCTTCTCTTGCAGCACATCCCGCTTCAGCCCGTACATCCTGCCGAAATAGATAATATTTTCATAACCGGTCAATCGGTCGTAGAGGGCGATGTCCTGCGGCACCAGGCCGATCCGGCTGCGGACCCCGGCAGGGTTGCCGCGGGCATCGATGCCGCAGATCGACAGGGTCCCCCGCTGCGGGCGGAGAAGAGTGGTAAACACCGAGATTAAAGTGGTCTTGCCTGCCCCGTTCGGGCCGATCAGGCCGCACAGTTCGCCCGCCCGGAGGGTGAGGGAAATCCCGTTCAAAGCCGGGGTGTCGCAGCCGGCGTAGGTGAGAAAAAGATCCTTGCCCTCCAGCAGCGGCGGGTGATGCGGCGGGTGATGCGGCGGATTATTAGTCGGCGGTGCCATCATAAGCTGGAACTTTTCCGCTTAATTGAGGAGTTGCAGTATATCCGCATAGATCCCCCGCTCGGTTTGGGCACATTCGCGTAAGATTCCGGCCAGCTCGCCGTAGGTGTCGCCGGCCTTTGCCCGGCCTTTGCAGAGCCGCGCTCCGGAAACGGCAAAGCGCCGCCAGGTGTCGCCGACCAGGGTCATCCGCTCGGACAGCTGGAGAAGCGGAGCAAGTCCCGTGATTTCGGCCGCTTCCTGGAGAAACGCGGCGTACATGAAGCGGAAGCCGCCCCCGCCGGTACCGATCTCCTCCTGCATCCTGATCAGCTGGCCGAGATGGAGCAGAGCCTGCTCTTCGCCCAGCTTCTTTGGCCATTTCTCCAGCCGATTGGCGAGGAAATCGATGCCCCTGGTGCCGAGAAAGGGCACCGGGGTGTGCAGCATGGTTTTGCTTACCGCAATCAGACCCTGATGAACCGCGGCGGCCACGTCGGGACGTTCCGGTACCGACTCCAGATAATACATCGCCCCCTTCGGCGCCAGGCTCCCCCGGGCGAACCGGGCCCGCTGCAGATCGTCCCGGCGGCAGCGGACTACATTTTCAAAGACCGGATCGCTGATCAGGTATTCATCCTTGTCCCGGCCGATGACCACCAGGTTGTGCATGTTGAAATGGAAGCGAAAGGCGGGCGGGAAATAGGGCAGCCAGTAGGCTCCGGTCTGGCAGCCGACGGGAATGCCCTGGTCGAGTTTTGCGTCGAGGACATCCATGGCCTCGGTCTGCGAGCGGAATTTCTGCCGCCGTACCGATACGCCCAGCCTCTTTGTCACCTTGCCGAGGATATTGCCGACACTGCAGCGGAAGGTGGTAAGCGGCAGTTTGTTGATCCTGATAAAGGGCAGATAACCGAAAAAAAGCCCCTCCCCGATCCCGAAGGCCAGCGCTTCGGAGCAGGCGATATTGTGAAAAAGGAGGAGATTCGAGGTCACACCGCTTTCGCAATGGGCCGATTGGCGGTGGGGAAAGGCGATAAGGGCGTCCATTAGCGATGTCGGATCAAATCGGGGGTAAAGGTTTCCGGGACGGTTTTCAACTCGGCGATCGATACCCCGAAGACCGTGGCATAGCGTCGCAGGATACGCTCGGGCAGCCGCGTAAAAACCGTCGGCCGGCGATGTCGTTTCACCCGCCACCCGGCCATCCCGACATAGCTGGCCAGCAGGCCGATATCCATCTGGTGTCTGGCCTGATAATAGGCGATGGGACTCAACTCGCCGCTTTTCACCAGGCCGTGCGCTCTTCTGGTTTCTTCCTCGATCAATGCCCAGGCCTGATCGTTGACGACGTTCTTGGCCTCCCAGCCAAGGCTCGGCGACAAAGTATATTTGCCGTTGCTGCCCACGGCATAACATACCTCATGACCGTAGTCGCCGATCATGCCTTTATCCTGGGGAACTTCGTCTACTTTCAT
>CAYTVF010000265.1:0-4913 GCA_964441345.1 uncultured Desulfopila sp.
CCCAGAACCGGCAACATCCGAAGAGCACGGCGACAAACAGCGTCGGCGTGTATACGTAATATCCCCTTATACGATTGATACTAAAGACGGATCTCCGGTTCCGGTATTGCCGACTGTCTGCCCCCTGCATACCACCGATGATCGTGACTGCAGAATAAAAAACAGTCATCGCAGGTTTCGGCAAACAGGCCCGAATTTTTCACTTTTTGTCGTGGTATGCAAAGAGCACAACATAGGGTTCACTCTCTATCCACCGGGGTATTATCCCTATAGCAGACATACCTTGGCTCCGGTGTCTCCCGATGGCAGCCTGCTGGTGGAGCAGACAGACAAGCACAGGTTCTCGGGTACCTTATTTGACGCGCCCCTTGACGCGGCGGCAGAAAATGTCTGGTGCCAGGAAAGCACCAAGAATAGCCTAACGCCTCGAATTACGACCCAGAATCGGCACCTAGGGCGTATCGCCAGGCTGTTTGGCATTGGGGCGGCTAGTGAAGCACGGCAACGGGAGGAAGTATCCCAGCTATTGATGATACCGGGGCAATTGCTTCATGACTGTTTCGCCTCATTATCCGATGCTTCCGCTATCAAGATCAAAGGCGCGATCATCTCCAGAATTCTCAATCGAATTCCCTTCCTTGCAACCGTTTTTGAACGGCTCGTCGAACTTGGCGCTGGCGCCGGGCTCTGGCCATCCCCCTTATTCTGCAGTCCAGGTGATGGTGTACTCCAACCAACTCCGTTCCACCTCGTCAGAACAACAGGGCCCGGATAAAAAAATGGGGGTGTTTGCCGCCACGACTTCATTCGGTGAATACTCACCAAGCCTTTGCTAAGGTCAGCCCAAAACCAATTAAACCACCTTGCAAAGGAGAAAGAAGAAGTGAAACAAACAAGACACCCCCAAGAACAAGCTCCGGCAGACGCCCTTTTTCGTTACCAGCTAGTCTCTCAGGTGCTTTCCAGAGCACATAAGGGTGAGCCTCGCCCCGAGGCCATCGATGCCGTCTCCAGGATCGTGCATGTCACTGTTGATGGCCGGCAACGGCTGGTGAGTAAGCGCAGCATTTACCGTTGGCTTGCAGCCTACGAGGACAAAGGTTTTAATGGGCTGCTGCCTGCACCCAGGAAAACAAGCGTCTCGTATGTGCTGCCGGACCCTTTACTTGAGTTTATCAAAGAACAGAAAGAGGATGATCCTCGCGCATCAATCCCCGAACTCATCAGACGTGCCGGACAGCTTGAAGTTATCCCGGCCGACGCCTGCATCGACAGAACGACTGTCTGGAGAAGTCTGCAGCGACTGGGCCTCAACACCAAGCGGCGCAAGTATCCCAAAAAGTTACGCGACAGCCGCCGTTTTGCCTATCCGCACCGCATGGACATGGTGCTTTGCGACGGCAAACATTTTCGCGCAGGCGCCGGCCGAGCAAAGCGGGTAGCCCTTTTCTTCATTGATGACGCCACCCGCATGCTACTTGGTGTGGTCGTGGGCACGGCTGAAAGCGCAACCCTATTTCTGCACGGACTTCACCACATTGTCAAAACATACGGGCTGATGACCAGTATCTTCCTGGATAACGGCCCCGGTTTCATCGCCCACGATACCATAAATGTCCTGAAGAACCTTGATATTTTATGTGTCCACGGCACTCGAGCATACCCGGAGGGCCATGGCAAGATTGAGCGCTTTAATCAAACCGCACAGCAACAGTGCCTGCGCCATCTTGACGGCAACCCGGAAGTTGACGCCGCCTGTTCGGCACTTGACCTGCGGTTGGGCCATTATCTTACTCACCGGTACAATCAAACACCACATGAAAGCCTGGGAAAAGAGACGCCCTGGTCAAGATTTCATAACGATCCCAGAAAACTCCGTTTTGCGGAGAACCAGGAGATCCTCGACAGTTCGTTTGTCTTGCATGAAAAACGGCATGTCGCAAACGACAATATCGTCTCCATCGACGCCATCCACTACGAAATGCCGAGGGGACATGCCGGAACCACGGTTATTATCCGGCGCAATGTCCGGAACAACACGCTCTCTTTTATCGATCGGGGACGTTTGATCAACCTTGCCCCGGTCGATCTGGCCGGCAATGCCCGCGCCGGCAGGGCCGCAAACCCCGGCAACACCGATGAGCCGCCGCAAAAACATAGCAGAAGCAGTGCCGACATTGCTTTCAACAAGGATGTCGCGCCGATCGTCAGTGCGGACGGGGGCTTTACCGGCAACAAAGGAGAAAATCAATGAAAGATTTTATCAGTCGTTTCGGCTTTGCCACCACCCCCTTCACCTGTGAAATCCGGGTGGAGGACTATTTTACGGGTGAGATCTACCAGCATCCCCTGGATCATCTCTGCCGCACCGTGCACAAGAGGATGTCCGCCGCCTTGATCGCTCCAGCGGGGACAGGGAAGACCGCCCTGTTGAGGGCCTTGAAGGCCAAATTGCCGGAGGCGCGCTACCACGTCCATTACCTCAAGGTCACCGACCTCTCCAAACGTGATCTCTGCAGGGAGATTGCCGCCTCTGTCGGCGCCGAACCCGCCGGCAATTATCCCGCACTGGTCCGCCGCTTGCAGGAGCGTTTTTCATCTTCCCTGGACATAGACGGCATACGTCCCGTGGTCATTCTTGACGAGGCGCATGATATCCGGCCCGAGGTGCTTGGCCTTTTCCGGGTCCTTACCAACTTTGAAATGGATAACCGCCTGGTGGTGAGCCTTATCCTGGCAGGCCAGGCGCCTCTAAAAAAGATGCTGCAACATCCAAAGGTTGAAGATGTTGCCCACCGTATTGCCCACTGCGCCTCCCTCAGGCTCCTGTCCCGCAAGGAAATCAGTCAATACGTTGGGCACCGATGCCGCATCGCCGGACCAACCCACTGCCCCTTTGACAATAGCGCCATGGAAGCTCTTTATGAAATCGGCCGAGGCAACCTCAGGGCAACGGATCAGTTGTCCCTTAAATCTCTTGAAGTCGCCCATGACCATGGCTGCGATATGGTCGATGCGGGTCACGTCACCGAGGCAAGGGGGATGTTATGGGCATAGCCATTGACACTTTCCGGTTTTGCCCGGCAAAAGAGCTGGAAAGACAGGCTGCCGGGCAGGAATGGCTTATCGAATCGTTGTGGGGTAAAGCCGCTGTCGGCCTGATAGGAGGACAGCCCAAGTGCTGCAAGTCGTGGCTTGGTCTTGACATGGCGATCAGTGTCGCCTCGGCAACGCCTTGTATGGGCAAGTTCCACGTGAAGAGTCCGGGACCGGTGCTCGTGTTCCTGGCGGAAGATGGTTGTGCCGCCGTCAGAAAGCGCATCGAGGCGATATGCGGTCATCGAAGGCTTGATATCAACCTGCTTGAGCTCTATGTCATCACCGAACAGGCCATTCGCCTCGATCTTGCCGGGGATCAGCAGCGTCTTGAGGCAACACTGAAGGTGTTACGGCCAAAACTCCTTATTCTTGATCCGTTAGTCAGGTTGCATTGCGGCGATGAAAACAGTGCCGCGGATATCTCCTTGCTGCTCGGCTTTCTCCGGCAGTTACAACGAACCTACGATACGGCCATCGTCCTGGTGCATCACGCCAGCAAAAAGCATAGAGCCCAACCGGGGCAAGCCCTCAGGGGGAGTTCCGACCTCCATGCCTTTGGCGATTCCAATGCCTATCTGGCCCGCAAGGATGACCGGATCGTGCTGACCCTGGAGCATCGAGCGGCAAGGCCGCTCGATCCTTTTGATGTGCAACTCATCTCGAATGCTGACGGCTCCGCAACCCATCTTGAAGTGGCCGCAAACCAAATATCGGCGACACCATCATTGCTGCCAGACCGGTTGCTGCCGTTGCTTATCAGTGCCGGAGAACCTTTAACCCGCACATCTCTAAGAGAAAAACTGGGGATCAACAACCAGAAGCTCGGCGAGACGCTGACGGATCTTGAGAACAGAGGGGCTATCATACGATCCACGAAGGGCTGGAGCGTTGCCGCTCAGCCTTGATGTCCCGCCTGCTACAGTTCGACACCCTCAAAAAAATAGTCCCCATACCAGCAGTCCTTGATGATAAAGGACTGCTGGCTACCTTCAAAAGGCAGGGAGACCGGCTGGTTGGCCCATGCCCCATTCACGGCGGGAACAACCCGAACGCTTTTGTGGTCAGTCTCAGCAAAAACCTGTGGTATTGCTTTACCGGCTGCAACGGTGGCGGTGACCTCATTGATCTGGTCCGCCGACTTGACGGCAAAAACTGCCGGCAAACCCTGCACTACCTGAGAGTGCTGGCAGAGGGTCGGCAGAGCCGGCTCTTCCTGCCGCCGTCTTCCCCAAAACCATTTACGCCGTTTGTTCGAAAACTCCACCTCGATCACTGTTCCCCCTGGCTTTTGCAGAAAAACATCACTCCCCGAACAGCCGCTCTCTTTGAGGTCGGCGCCTATTACGGCAGAGGCTTCCTGGCTGATTCCATCGGCATCAGAATGCATGATCTACACGGTCATCCCATTGGATACCTGGCAAGACGGTTGGTCCCTGCGACAATAAAGAGGTATGGCAAATATCAGTTTCCTCCCACCTTCCCCAAAAGTACCATTCTCTACAATTACCATCGCATGGCAAGCCCGCCCCCGGACAGAATGGTGGTAACCGAATGTCCATGGGGTGTCATGAGACTCCATCAACTCAATATCCCCGCGGTTGCTCTTATGGGCATTCAACTCTCCGACAGCCAATGTGGATTGTTGGAACAGGTCAAGGATATTGTGCTGATGCTGGATGGCGATGAGGCTGGCAGGAAAGCGACCCGCCTGATAAAAAGGGAATTGCAGAGCAGAGGAAAAAACAATATTCACTCAATCTCTTTGCCGACTGGGCTCGATCCGGACGATCTTACCGACGATGAACTACGGGCAG
>CAYTVF010000266.1:0-4896 GCA_964441345.1 uncultured Desulfopila sp.
AGGAATATGCGGGGTTCGAGTTCGCCGTGGCGATCGGCTGGTCAGCCTTGTTTATGGCCGTATAGTCGCCGAGCATATCGATCCGATTGAGAAAAAACCGATCTTCCACGTTCTGCCGGGGAGTCTTTCTTATTCGATAGCCACCCATGGGTGCAATTTCCGCTGCCTTCACTGTCAAAATGCGTCCATCTCCCAGGTCTCCCGGGGGATGGACGTGGAGTCGTCCGGTATCCTCAGGAAACCCGAGGATATTGTCGAGTCGGCAGTTGCAAACGGCTGCCGGTCGATCAGCTATACCTATGTCGAACCGACAATCTTTTTCGAATTTGCCCGGGATTGCTGTCTGGCGGCGGTCGACAGCGGCTTGAGAAATATCTTTGTTTCCAACGGATACATGAGCGACGTGGTCATAAGGGAGCTCGCGCCGGTATTGACGGCGATCAATATAGATCTCAAAGCCTTCAGTGAGGAATTCTATCGAAAGGTTTGCGGCGCCAGACTGCAACCGGTGCTTGACAGCATTGCCCGCTTCAGGGAACTGGGAGTCTGGGTGGAGGTGACCACCCTGCTTATTCCCGGAATGAATGACAGAAGCCAGGAATTGGTGCGGATTGCCGCTTTCCTGGCCGGGATCGACAAATCCATGCCCTGGCATGTAACAGGTTATTATCCCACCTATAAAATGATCGGCCCGTCCGCGCCGCCCCCCACCAGCGAAGAAACCCTCAGGAGTGCCCGGCAGATCGGTTTGGATCAGGGGCTGCACCATGTCTATGCTGGCAACAGACCGGGGGCGGGCGGCGAAGATACCTGCTGCCCGCATTGCGGGCTGGCGCTTATCTCACGCCAGGGATTTCGCATCCTGGCCAATCGACTGGGCAGTGGCCGATGTCCGGGATGTGCCCGGGACATCGCCGGAATCTGGTCGTGAACGATTTTTTGTTTTTTTATTTTTTATTTGGTCGCAGTCTTCTTGGCAAACAGGGTTCGGCTGACATAGGTCAGCGATATGGCAAAGAGTGCCGCGGCAAATCCGAGGAGCACATTATAAAAGGGCGGCGCGGCAAGGGCGAGCCGGATGATCAGCGTCGACAGAGCGTACCCCGAATTTCGAAAGACCGCGTAAAAGGACGGCTGAAAACACTGGGAAATAAGCACAATCAGGATGTCCGTCAGGATCAGGAGGGTATAGAAGCCATGGAGAAAGTCCGTATCGGGTGCCGTAGTGGGGGTGTTCGTGACCGTCGCGACGACACTGTGCAGTCCCATCCCTGCAAAGACTGCGAGAAGAATGAGAGCAATCCCTTTTTTGGCGGCGACAAAGCTGTAGAGGTCG
The DNA here is from genome assembly GCA_964441345.1 of uncultured Desulfopila sp. Lineage (GTDB taxonomy): Bacteria > Desulfobacterota > Desulfobulbia > Desulfobulbales > Desulfocapsaceae > Desulforhopalus_A. The sequence goes on from CAYTVF010000266.1 coordinate 1,337, forward strand.
GTCGATTGCATTTTTTCATCCGAGGTTCGGGCCTGAATTATATAGTAGTAGCCCAGTGAGGCGAAGATAAGCAATGCCCCGAACCCGTCGGAAAGGATGTGCAGGACGGCTTGTTCGTTACCGGCGAAAGAGATGGGCTCTGGAAAAGTGGCCAGCTCCTTGAAGGCATTTCGCATAAGAATGAGCGAGAGGATCTCAAACTGTTTGCCGACCGATCGGCTGAAAGAGCAGGGAATAGTGAAGACCAGACTGATCACCTCAAGAATGAGAACGACCGTAAAAGCTGCCTGGACCGCAAAAAAATGGTTGCCGGGGACGAACGATTCGAGGGAACCGGGCAGCAGATGCCGGCGATTCAGTTCGATGCAGATAAGGCTGAGAAGAAAGAACAGCACCAGGATGATCGATATTTTCCTGTGCATTTTTTCATGTTCCCAGCGGTGGTGCAGCGGGTCGAAGACATACGTTATTTTTTCGTAGAGTGAACTCATCGTTTTATTTTTTTTTCGCCGTTATTTTCTCTCTATCCGTCTGCTGGTCCCTGAGAGTCTTCCACCAATCGAGTCTTTTTTGAATCTCTTTTTCAAAGCCGAATTGCGATGGGGTGTAGTAGGTCTTTTCCGCCATTTTATCAGGAAAATAGTTCTGGTAGCTGTAATGATTGTCGAAGTCATGGGAATATCGGTAGCCCTCGCTGTATCCGAGCTCCTTCATCATTTTCGTCGGTGCGTTGCAAATGGCCAGTGGAACCTTGAAGTGGCTGGTTTTGCAGGCATCCGCCCTGGCCTGGTTATACGCTATTTCCAGAGAATTGCTCTTGGGGGCCGTGGCGAGATAGACAATTGCCTGGCTGAGTGCGACACCGGCCTCCGGCATGCCGAGAAAATGAACGGCATCCTTCACCGCCATAGCCTGAATAAGTGCCTGGGGGTCGGCAAGACCGATATCTTCGGAGGCAATACGCACCAGCCTTCTGGCGATATAGAGAGGGTCCTCGCCCCCTTCCAGCATCCTGGCCAGCCAGTACAGTGCCGCCTGGGGGTCGCTGCCGCGGATGGATTTTTGCAGGGCTGAGATAAGATTGTAGTGTTCTTCCCCCTGCTTATCGTAAAAAAGCGATCGAGTATTGAGGGCGGTGGCTAAATACTCAGGCGATATTCGATCACCGGCCTCGGCATGCCGGGAGACCAGTTCAAGGTTGTTCAAGGCCTTCCTGGCATCGCCGCCGGCGTTGCGGGCAAGCAGGTGCAGGGCTTCGGACTCTATTATTATTTTTTTGGGCAGGGCCGGCAGCGCTCTCCGGAGAATGTCGCAGATATCGGCATCCGTCAAGGGGGTGAGGACAAAGACATGACATCTGGACAGCAGGGCGGGGATAACCTCGAAAGACGGATTCTCCGTGGTTGCGCCGATAAGGACGACTGCTCCCGACTCCACGTAGGGGAGAAAGGCATCCTGCTGCGATTTATTGAACCGGTGGATTTCATCGATGAAAACGAGAGTCTTCCGGTTTTCATTGAGATGGGCGAATCTTGCCCTTACCATCAACTCCTTCACTTCAGCGATTTTACTGAGCACTGCACTGCAGGAACGGAAGGTGTGTGCGGTCTGCTTTTCGATGAGCCTGGCAATGGTAGTCTTACCCGTACCTGGCGGTCCCCAGAGAATGAAGGCACTGTACTCGTCCTGTTCGATCATCCGGTAGAGAGCGGAGGAGGGGGCAAATAGATTTGCCTGGCCTTTAATATCACCCACGACCAGGGGGCGGACTTTTTCCGCCAGTGGAATTTCTGTTGGGTGGGGTGTCCCTTCAAACACCGAAAGTTGTTTCATTGCAGCAGACCTTGATGGATTACACCTTGATGAATTGGCAGTGAGGAGCAGAATCGGAATATGTGTATATCATATTTTTGCCCGGCAGAACAGGCCGGAAATTTGCCTTGCATGATCTCGCTGGTGAAAGAAACAGGGGACGAATTTCAACGAATTTTTAATCTGTTCCAGAGCTGTTTTTTTCTGTGATTAACTTGAAGTAAGGGGGGGGATGCATTATAATCCTAGTAGATTTCTTAGGTCGACAAGCCTAAGGAGAAGAGTCTGCCCTGCAAAAAAATGCTCTGAAATTTGGTAATGGTATGTTGCTGAATTTCCACTGCAAAAAGTGTAAGTTAATCAATCCGGGCACCGCTTCGAGTTTGGTGTTGCCGACCACTGTCCCTTTTGCCTCCCCTGATCTCTTCAGGATCCAATGTTCAAGGGGGGAACGACATTCCTGCCCAGATCGACCGGGATGTCGACGCTGCTATGAGAGGCAAGGATAATGAGGCTCGTCAACCTTCAAACTTCGATGAAAATATTGATATAAACGGGAGCATAATCAATACAGTAAAATACGATTCCGGCGTCGATGCGGCCATTGGCAAGAAAACAGCGGCTGCGCGGTCGTCGATTGTACTTGATAAAAGCAAAGCAAATGGTGCTATAATATTTGTCAGTATGGGCGATGCACATATTATTTCCGGAACAGGGGGGGCACAGGCAACGATGTCGCAACGCCGGCAAGCAATGCCGGCAGGGTCTTGGTCAAAATCTCAACATTGCAACAGGAGGGAACGCTTCAAGTGGGACTCTGTTATAATGGAGGAGCAGGTTTTGTTTAACACAACAACAAACATCAAGAGAGGGCACGTCATGAAAAAGAAATTGTTAGCAAGTGCATTGGGGTTGGCTGTGGCGATGAGCATTTCTACTGGATGGGCAGCCTCGCAGATTGACGGTAAGGTGAGCAATACCAGTAAAGTCGAGCAGGCTGCCAATATCGCCATTGGTGAGGATAATAAAGCCAGTATGGGCTCGGTGGATATCAAAAATTCCACCGTCGGCAAAACCGGTGTGGTTACCAATAAATCCGATGTAAAACAGGCCGCCAACATTGCAATTGGCAAAGGCAACGAGGCCAATATGGGCTCAGTCAGCTTGAAGGATGCCAAGGTCGATGGCAAATTGACCAATGATTCCAAGGTCGAGCAGGCTGCGAATATTGCCATAGGCGAAAACAATAAAGCCAATATGGGATCGGTTAATATGTCCGGCGGCTCGATCGGCAAGACCGGTGTGGTCACCAACAAGTCCGATGTCAAGCAGGCTGCCAACATTGCGATCGGCAAAGGCAACGAGGCCAATATGGGTTCGATCAACATGAAGGATGCCAAGGTTGACGGGAAACTGACCAACACCTCGACTGTCAAGCAGGCTGCCAACATCGCCATAGGCGAGAACAACAAAGCCAATATGGGCTCTGTGAATATGAAGGGTGGCGAGATCGGCAAGACCGGTGTGGTAACCAATAAATCGACGGTTGAGCAGGCTGCCAATATTGCAATCGGTAAAGGTAATACCGCCAATATGGGATCGGTAAATCTGACCGATGCCAAAGTCGACGGGAAGGTGTCCAATGTTTCGACGGTCAAGCAGGCTGCTAATATCGCTATTGGCGAGGACAATACCGCCAATATGGGATCTGTGAATATTAAAGGGGGAACGGTTGGCAAGACTGGTGT
>CAYTVF010000267.1:0-4878 GCA_964441345.1 uncultured Desulfopila sp.
AGCACACCCTCGGCGGGATCGTCTACGTCGATGCGCTGTCCGGCCTGATCGTCCTCATCGTCGCGCTGGTCGGCGCGGCCGCGGGCGTCATCGCCGGCGGCCATCGATTTCTCATCGATATCGGCGGATTCACGGCGGTAGCCTGCGGCGTGGCAACCGTTGTCGAGGGCTTGGCCGGCGGCCTGATCTATCACCGCCTGAAGCGGAGTTCCTTCGACCCGGCCGCGGCCTTCATCACCGGGATTCTCGTCGAAGCCCTGCAGATGGCAATCCTGCTTATCATTCCCAAGCCCTTTCAGGCGGCTTTGGATTCTTGTATCTGGATGCGGTGGCCATCTCCGACGAGAGCCGCATTCTCGCCTATGCGGGGGCGGAAAACGACCATCATCGACCGGGCACCCCGTATATGCACGACTCCACCAAATTGGCACTCACCACCGGCCGGATCGCCACGCCGATGACCCGCGAGGCGATCGGCTGCACCCATGCCACCTGCCGTCTCGGATCGGCCATCATCGTGCCGCTGAACAAGCAGGACAAGACCGTCGGCACCCTGCAGCTGTTCCGTCTGCAGGAAAACGGGATTACCCCGCTGGATGTGGAGCTGGCGAACGGCCTGGCCCACCTTTTTTCCAACCAGCTGGAGATATCGGCCCTCGACGAACAGAAAAAACTGGTAAAGGAGGCCGAGATCAAAGCGCTGCAGGCCCAGATCAATCCCCACTTTCTCTTCAATGCCATCAATACCATCATCAGCTACATCCGTACCGACCCCGAGAATGCCTCGGCGCTGCTGGTCAAGCTGGCCGATTTTTTCCGGACCAATATCAGTCCCGGGGTGGAGAGCGTCACCCTGAAAACCGAACTGGAGCATTGCCGGGCCTATATCGCCATCGAATCGGCCCGCTTCGAGGAGCGGATCGCCGCAACCTTTGATATTGAAGATGATACCCTGGACTGCCTGCTGCCGCCGTTGATCCTCCAGCCGCTGGTGGAAAACGCTCTCAAACACGGCATCCTTCCCCTTGAACAGGGGGGCAAGGTCACCGTCCGGGCATGGCGCGACCCCGGGCTGGTGCGGATCGAGGTTCGGGATAACGGGATCGGCATGCCTCCCGCCAAACTGACATCGCTGCTCATGGATGTGCCGCGGTCGTCGCCAAAAGATGGCGCCGGGATCGCCCTCAAAAACGTCAACGCCCGTCTCATCGCCCTCTACGGGCCGGAGCATGGTCTGCATCTGGAGAGCAGCCCCGGTCGCGGCACCACGGTCTCCTTCACGGTGCCGCACCCATGAAGACGCTGCTGCGCACCTTCATTGTCGACGACGAGGCGCCGGCCCGGCGGGAGCTGCGATATCTCCTGGAGCAGAACCCGGGGGTGGAGGTGGTCGGCGAGGCCGGAAGCGGCACGGCCGCCCTCAAGGGAATCCGGGAGACCAGGCCGCAGCTCGTCTTTCTCGATATCCAGATGCCCGGCTTGACCGGCCTGGAACTGGCCCAGTTTCTCGGCGAACTGGCCGAGCGGCCGCTGCTGGTCTTTGCCACCGCCTTCAATGAATACGCACTGCAGGCCTTTGAGGTGGATGCCATCGATTATCTCTGCAAGCCTTTTACCTTGGAGCGGGTGACGAAGGCGGTGGCGAAAGCCGCCAGAATTCTGGCCGCCTCCGCCGCGTCTTCAGCTCCTTCGACGCAGCCCACGGCCGATCCCTGCCGCAAAATTCCGCTCTATCGGGGGGAAACCATCATTCCGACTGCTCCGGAGCGCATCGTCCTTGCCCGCTCAGAGGAGGGCGAGGTGTTTGTCTACACCATCGACGAAAAAAAGTACCATACCCGCTGCACCCTCGCCGAACTGGAACAGAAGCTCACACCAGCCGGATTCATCAGACCCCACCGCAGCTACCTGGTGAATATCGATCATGTCAGCGAGGTGGTCCCCTGGTTTAACGGCGGTTACAAGCTGATCATGGGCGACACGCACAGGACGAAAGTCCCGGTCAGCCGCTATCATGCGCAAGACCTGAAAAGACATTTCGATCTGTAGCCTCCGCCATTCATCCCCGTTTTTCCACCACTCGTCCGGTTAATATTGCCATTCGGAGATATCCCCCTTTCTTGCCAACAAGGTTCTGAATCTGCGTGACGACCGGGAGACGCCCGCGGTCACCCGGGCCGACGGGCATGACTACGTGAAGACCAATAAGTACGTCCTGTTCGGCCATCACTTCGCGGCCATTGCGGCGGCGGGGCCGCTCCTCGGCCCGGTTTTGGCGGCTCAGTTCGGCTTCCTGCCCGGCGCGCTGTGGATCCTGATCGGCGCGGTCATGGCGGGGGCGGTGCACGATATGATCGTGCTGTTCGCCTCAGTACGCCATAAGGGCAAAAGTCTCTCGGTCATCGCCGAGACCGAGATCGGCACGGTGGCCGGCAAGGTGGCTTCGATCGCCATCCTCTTTATCCTGATCCTGACCCTGGCCGGGTTGTCCATCGCCGTCGTCAACGCGATGTTCAACAGCCCGTGGGGCACCTTCACCGTCTTTGCCACCATCCCCATCGCCATGATCATGGGCGTCTATATGCAGAAGGTCCGACCGGGCGACATCAAAGGCGGATCCATTATCGGCGTCGTTCTCCTTTTCCTGTCGATTCTGATCGGTCCGTATATTGCGGCCAACCCGACGCTGGCGGCTCTCTTTACCTTTTCCAAGAAACAGCTCGCCGTGATCATTCCCGCCTACGGTTTTGCCGCCTCGGTCCTGCCGGTCTGGTTTTTGCTGGTGCCGCGCGACTACCTGTCGACCTATCTGAAAATCGGCACCATCGGCCTGCTTGCCCTGGGGATCTTTTTTGTTCATCCGGTCCTGCAGATGCCGGCCATCACCCCTTACTTTTTCGGCGGCGGGCCGATTATCCCCGGCGCCGCCTTCCCCTTCATTTTCATCACCATTGCCTGCGGCGCCCTGTCCGGATTCCATGCCATTATCGGCAGCGGTACCACGCCGAAGATGATCGCCAACGAACGTGACATTCTGTTCGTCGGCTACGGGGCGATGCTCACCGAAGGCTTTGTCGCCATGATGGCCCTGGTCGCCGCCTGTGCCCTGGTGCCGGCCGACTACTTCGCCATCAACTCCGTACCGAAGGTCTTCGAAACCCTGGGAATGACGCCGGTCAACCTGCCGGCGCTTGCCGCCGAGGTTGGCGAACAGGTCCAGGGGAGACCGGGCGGCGCCGTATCGCTTGCGGTGGGGATGGCCTTTATCTTTTCTTCCGTGCCCTTCATGAAGGGGATGATGGCCTACTGGTACCACTTTGCCATCATGTTCGAGGCGGTCTTTATCCTCACCGCGGTCGACGCCGGCACCCGGGTGGGCCGCTATCTGCTGCAGGAGATGCTCGGCAAGGTCTATGCACCCTTTGCCGACAACTCCTGGACCCCCGGGATTATTCTGACGAGTGCCATATTCACCTCCGCCTGGGGCTATCTGGTGTTTACCGGCGATATCTCCACCATCTGGCCGCTGTTCGGCATGAGCAACCAGCTTCTGGCAACCTGTGCGCTGATCGTCGGCACCACCATGCTGATCAGGCTCGGCAAGGCGAAATACGCCTGGGTGACCGCCGGTCCGGGACTCTTCATGATGCCGATCGGCATGTGGGCGGGATATCTCAATATCACTGGTAATTTCCTGCCCAAGGGGCTCTACCTCCTGGCTGGCATGTCGATAATCCTGATGGTGCTGATGACGGTGGACTTTGTCGAGGCATTCCGGCGGTGGAACGAGCTGCTGGGGATCAAGAAAACGGTTGCGGACAGCTATGGCGATCAGGTGCTGGCGGTAATCCGGGAACAGACGGAGGTTGGGGTGCCGGAAAGATAAAGCAAAAAGCAAAGACCAACAGCAATCCGCCGGCGAGGATACCAAACCGGCGGATTGCCTGAAACCCATCCCATAAATCTCCTTAACCCAAAGCCGGAAAATATTTCCGGCTTCGCCTCCTTCTGTTTCCCGCCGTTTTCGAGGCGGCAGTTGTCTTTATCTTCATTGACGAGGACAAGCTCTTACACCACGTAATGTCCCTCTCGATTTATCCAGTTTGTGGTCGATGCCGACCAGGGCGATGCCTGCCGCTATCTGCCGGGAGCCGGTTTCAATTTCGCCATGCATACTGCTCACCACGCCAAGACCGGCCGTGCAGATGGCTGCCAGCCATGTTTTCCATCCTGTCATTTGTTGCTCCTCTTAGCGGCAAGCCTGTCGAGAAGGCACTCTAGCCGGTCGTAGGAGACGCCTAAGCGGATGTTGACGTGCGGGATGAGGATGGTGCCATCGCCATCGGGATATTTTGCCGCCATCTCGGCAGCAGTGCCCGGAATGAGCTGCACGACGCCCAAGGCACAGACCGGCGTGACCGCCTCCGGATCAAGCTCTGACTCAATCATCGCCTGGCCCTTGAACCACAGCCAGTGCAGCAGATTGCCGAAAAACTCCAGGGCGTAGCGCTGAAAGTATTGGTCGTAGCAGTTGGCGATCAGATGCCTACCATTGATTGTTGATTCATCCAGGCATTCGGGGAGGTCCGTGTCAGGACCCCGGATGCCGGTCGGAGATCAGAATGTCCAGCGGTTGGTATAGGGGCATTTTCCAAGAGGCATAAGACTGAGGTGTTTCATTAGTCTTTTTGCACTCCCCAAGGGATCTTGCTAATTATTCAATTAATTTTTGGCAATTGCTTCAAAATTTCAGATTGCAAACATTGCAAAAAAGCAGGAAGTATTAAGCTGGCTTAGGAAGGATGGCAAAGGACATCGAAAACCAAATTTTCAGCAAAAAGATGACAGGATGGAGTTAATGACCAATCGATTGCGCTT
>CAYTVF010000268.1:0-4839 GCA_964441345.1 uncultured Desulfopila sp.
CCGGCACCGTCACCGGCATGTAAAAGAGCGAGCCCTCGTACAGCGGCGGCATGAACTCGGAGCCCAGTTTTTTAATCGGGATTACTGTCGCCGCCATGATGCCGAGGGCCAACAGGATCACCCCCCATTTGAAGCGCAGGGCAAAGCGGGCGAAAGGCTGATAGATCCAGCGGAGCACGATGGAGACCGGGTGGCGTTCTTCCGGATAGACCCTGAAGAGGAGGCCGAGGATCGGAATCCTGGCGAGCACCGGCACCTTTTCATGGATGAGCATGGTCATCAGCACTGGCGTCATGGTGATTGCCAGAAAAGAGGCAAACAGCATGGCAAAGGTCTTGGTATAGGCCAGCGGTTTGAACAATCGGCCGGCCTGGGCCTGGAGGGTGAAGACCGGCAGGAAGGCGACGGTTATGACCAGCAGCGAGAGGAAAAGCGATGGTCCGACTTCTTTGGCCGCCTCAATGATGGCATCGATCCTGCTCCCCGGCTTGCCGGCTTTCACCCACTCCTCAAGCTTCTTATGGGCGTTTTCGACCATGATGATCGAGGCGTCGACCATGGCGCCGATGGCGATGGCGATGCCGGAAAGACTCATGATATTGGAGGTCACGCCAAGGAAATGCATGGCGATGAACGACATGACGATTGCCAGCGGCAAGGTCAGGATAACGGCCAGCGCGCTCGGCAGATGAAAGAGAAAGATCATGCAGACAATGCTCACCGCAATGGAGAGGCGAAAGATCTCTTCCTTCAGGGTATCGATCGAACGATGGATCAGATCGGTCCGATCGTAGGTGGTGACGATCTTCACCCCCGGCGGCAGGCTGGGCGCGATATCGGCGGCGATTTTTTCCTTGACCCGCTCCAGCACCGACAGCACATTCTCGCCGAAGCGAACAATGACGATGCCGGCCGCGACCTCGCCTTTGCCGTCAAGTTCGGCAAGGCCCCGGCGGATGTCGGGGCCGAGGCGAACCTCGCCGATATCGCGGACCAGAATCGGCGTGCCGGCGCCGTTGGCGCCGACGGCGATCAGCTCGATATCCTTGATTCCTTTGATATAGCCCCGGCCGCGGATCATATATTCGATGCCGGAAAATTCGAGCACCCGCCCTTCGACATCCTTGTTGCTCTTGCGGATCGCGTCCATCACCCTGGAGATCGGGATGTTATAGGCCTGGAGACGGTTGGGGTCGATGGTCACCTGGTATTGCTTGACGAAACCGCCGAGCGAGGCAACCTGGGACACGCCGGGCACGCTTTCGAGCGCCAGCTTGATATTATAGTCCTGGAGCGAGCGCAGCTGGGCGAGATTCTGCTGGCCGCTTTCGTCGACCACGGCATAGGAGAAACCCCAGCCGACGCTGGTCGCATCGGGGCCCAGCACCGGATTGACGTCGGCCGGCAGCTTGCTCCGCACCGCCTGCAGATATTCGAGGATCCGGCTGCGTGCCCAGTAGATGTCGGTCCCTTCCTCGAAAATCGCATAGATGAAGGAACTGCCCTGGTAGGAGAAGCCGCGGACCACCTGGACCTTGGGGGCGGCAAGGAGGGTCGAGGTGATCGGGTAGGTGATCTGGTCCTCGACCAGGTCGGGAGACCGCCCCATCCATTCGGTGAAAATGATGACCTGGGTTTCGCTGAGATCGGGAATGGCATCGAGCGGCGTGCGGGTAAGCGCCCACCAGCCCCAGCCGGCGAAAAAAGAGACCATCAGGAAAACCAGAAAACGGTTGCGGGCGCTCTGTTCAATGAACCGCGAAATCATTATTGCACTAGTCCTTTCAGTCTGGCTTCGGAATCGATGAGGAAGTTGGCCTCGACGGCCACCTTGTCGCCGGCAGTAATGCCTTCCGTCACCTCGATCATGCCTTCCGCCTTGATCCCGGTCGTCACCTCGCGCGGCTCGAAGGCCCCGCCCGTATCGACATAGACCAGGCGGCGGTTGCCGGTATTGATCACCGCCGACTCGGGGATGGCGAGCTTCTCGCCAAGATCGATGAAGATCTCGACATCGCTGTACATCTGCGGCTTCAGCTCGCCGCCGGGATTGGCAATGGTAAAGCGTGCCTTGGCCGTCCGGGTCTCGCCGGCCAGCGTCGGGTAGAGGAAATCGATGGTCGACTCAAATGTTTTGCCGGCAAAATAACTGAGATTGATCGTCGCCTTCTGCCCGGTTTTGACAAAGGGCAGATCGTACTCGTAGATATCGGCGACGACCCAGACGGTCGAAAGATCGATGAGATCGAGGAGTTTTTCCCCAGCCATGACCCGCATGCCCTGAAGGGCGGGTTTCTGCAGGACATAGCCGCTGACCGGGCTTGCGATGGTCAGCGTCCGGATCGGTGTGCCGGTCCGTTCGATTTTTGCTATCTGGGCCGGGGCGATATCCCAGAGTCTGAGGCGCTGGCGGGCGGCCTCGAGCATCGAGTCGGCATCGCGGGAAAGCATCGCCGAAAAACTGGAATCTTTGCCGTAATGGAGGCTGCGCGGCGCGGGAGCACTGGTATCTTTCCGGGTCCATTGCAGGACGTTGAGGAATTCCTGCTGGGTGGCATAGAGTTCCGGGCTGTAGATCTCGGCCACCGGTGCGCCGGTTTTGACGAAATCGCCGGTGGCGTTGATGTAGAGTTTTTCGATCCAGCCCTCGATCTTGGTATTGACCGTGGTCAGCCTCCGTTCGTCATACTCGATACGGCCGATGGTCCGGATCAGCCGGTGCAGGGGCTGGACCGAGGCGGTCGCCGTTTTCACGCCGATCAGCTGCTGTTTGTCGACCGGAATCTCGACAACTTTCTTCTCCTCGAACTCGGCCCAGGGGTCGGCAGCAGCGGGTGTTGCGGGGGCCAACCTGCCGGATTCGGGCGGGGCTCCGCCATGACCGCTATGACCGGCAAGACCGCCCTGGGTTTGCGCCCGGGCCGAAGAAAGACTGGAGTCGAGGCCGAAAACCAGGGCTACGGCAAGAAGCAAAGCAATGAGGGGTTTTTGATTTTTTTTATTAATCATTGGCTGTCCTCCCGGCCCAAAGGACGCGCCGCGGCTCTTGCCTCATTGCCGATAATCGCCTCGATTCTGGCGATCGCCTTCCCCCGGTCCGTGAACTTCTCCCAGTAGGCAAGTTCAAAATCGATGAGGGTTTTGAGCCGATTGATCACCGTCAGGGCCTCGGATTTACCGTTCATATAGCCGCTTAGAGCGAGCTCGAAATCCTGGTACGTCTTGGGAATCAAACCGCCCTTGTAAAGGTCCATGAGCTTTCCCGAACTTTCTGCCATTGCGTAGTTATCCTTTACATTCGCGGCGATCATGAGTTTGACCGCGGCGAGATCCTGCTGCGCCTCGGTGCGTTGCGCTTTGGCCTCGAAAAGGGCCTCGCGCTGTTTCGTCTGGTAGTAGATTGGCACGTTGATGCTCGTGGTAATGCTCCACATGTCTTCGAAATCGGAGCCTTTTTCGCCAATTGTCCCGGTGACGGTGAAATCCGGGTAGTATTCTTTCTCGGCCATCGCAACTTTTGCCTCGGCGGCGGCGATCATTCTCTCTTTTGCCGCGATGAGCGGTGAGTTGACGGCGGCGAGGCCTAAAGCCTCGTCGGTTGTGTAGGCGATTTCGCTGAACAGTGGTTCTACCGGCACTCCCAGTGGTTCGTTGCCCGGTCTGCCGATGGCATTATGCAGCATCGCCTCGAGACTCGTAATTTTCTGCCGCTGCATGGTCTCCTGTTCGAGCAGCATATATTTTTCGGTCTGGGCCATCACCACTTCCTGCAGGGATCCCATGCCGGAGCTGTAACGGGCGGATGCGGCATCCTCGAGACGGGCAAACAACGCGGCTCTGTCGCTGATGATATCGAGGTTTTTATAGGCAAAAAAGAGATCGTAAAAAAGCTCGGTGATCACCCGGATCGCAGACAGGCGGGCCGTGGTGGTCGCGGCATGAAGACTTTCGGCCTCCTGTTTGGCCATTTCCCCTTTCAGCGCCCGCTTGCCCGGATAGGGAAGCATCTGCGAGGCCGAGAACATGAACTGCGAGTCGGGCATTTCCGAATAGGTGAGGGAATCGAAGCCTTCGTTCTGGTAGCCGAACATGATCATCGGATCGGCGAGGCTTTCCGCCTGCGGAATCCGGTGGCGGGCGGCAACGGTCCGCGCCTGGAACATCAGGACTTCCGGGCTGTTTTGCAGTGCTTCCTCGATGAGATCGTCGAGACGCAACGTTCCATCGCCGGCCGCCTGCGCGGGAATCATCAGCAGGCCGATGATTCCCGCAACAACGAGCCGTGCGGTCATGCCGGGAAAGCCGGCCGTTTTTTTGCTGGGCGTCGACATGAGCGATTACTGGACGTCGACATTGAATTTAGCCGTCGCGATCTTCTTATCCCGCAGAATCTTCGCGTTGAGGGACCATGCCCCGGCCATGGAGAGGTTGACCGGCGCTTTATACGTGTCGCCGCTCAGGACCGCGTCGGCTTTATAATTCATCGCCGGCATGCCGGGCATGGCGGCCATGCCGAACTCCAGACGAACCACGGCATCGGTGACCGGTTGGCCGGTGCTGTCTTTGATGGCGATGGTGACGTTGTTCTTGCCGACCACCGGCGGATTTTTGTCGATCGTCAGCGCAACATCGAACTCACCGGCTTTACTGGTTGCCTGATAGTCTCCGGCAAAGGTTACACCTGCAAACATCAGGATGGTTGCCATGCATATTAAAGCGAATTTTGTAGGGTTCATATTTCCTCCAATGGAAAGGGTTGGGTGGGTTGGCGGTTGATTTACTTAGAAGGTACGACAACGTGGGATGATTGTGAAGTTTCTTACATTAAAATAACCTCCC
>CAYTVF010000269.1:0-4799 GCA_964441345.1 uncultured Desulfopila sp.
TCATCTACCTCCCTGACCAAATCATCTTCGCGCCCTGCTAAAGTCATGTATCTCTCCTAGCGGACTAAAACAATCACCAATTCTTCAGACACATCCTGCACAATCAAACCAAACGGCTGAAAAAGTCAAGCAAATTCATCGCGTTTCCAAAAATACTTCTCCCGGAAAACCGCATGGACACGGGAAAACAATTTCATCCTTGTTGATCGTGCAGTTTTCGATGAATCGCCACCTGCTCGAGCATCAACTCCTGCAAAAGAGTCGCGTTGCCATCCCTTTCGGCATGTTGCATACGCTGCAGCAACTCATCGCCATTTTTTTTCAGATGAAACCGCCTGAGATACAGAAGCAGGTCGGCCAGTTCCTCCTTCGGCCGCTCCTCATCGCCGTCGGACGAGCAGACCGGCGGACGAAGCAGCAAATCGGCAACGAGGTTTCGCTCAGCGCCCTCCGGCAAGACCGTCAGTAATTCCTCGGGCTCCGCGTCCGGATTGCCTTCGAGCAGGCTTTTCTGCTGGAGAAAGAGAATTTCCCCCAAGCCGCCAGCCAAACATTGCCTGAGCCCGGCCTCTTCCAGCCTGGAAAAAAATCTCGGCTGCAGAATCATGAATTCCACCAGTTGCCTTTGCGCCATCGAAAGCGGTACCGGGCGCTCATCCTGAACCTTCCGCGGTGCGGCCTCCCGGACAACCGGCATAGACCTGGCCGGCGTTCCCAGGTGAGCATCCAATTGCGCCGCGGCCATGCCGAGCTTTTCGGCAAAATGGGAGATAAAGACGGACCGCTGCAGGGGCGAAGCCGCCGCGGATATCAGCGGGCGCAATTCTTCGACAATTTTGCTTTTGCCGTCAAGGGTAAGGCCGTGTTCGCGAATCATTCGATTCAGCGCGAATTCCGGCAGAGATACGGCTTGACCGAGCAGGCGGTTCAACTCCGCCACCCCTTTCTCCCGCACAAAAGTATCGGGATCGTGGCCATCCGGCAGAAAAGCCACCCGACCGGGAATCTGTTCGGCGAGGAAAAGCGGCACCGCACGTTCGGCCGCCTTGACTCCGGCATTGTCACCATCGAAGAGCAGCGTTACTTTTTCGGCAAACCTCTTGACCAGCCGCAACTGTTCGCGGGTCAAAGCAGTCCCGAGGGGCGCCGCCACATTCGCACAGCCATGCTCGACCAGGGAGATGAGGTCAAAGTTGCCCTCGACCAGAATGGCTTCGTTTTGCCGGCGGATCACCTCTTTTTGCTGATACAGGCCCAGCAGCAGACGGCTCTTGCTGAACACCTCGCTTTCCGGGGAGTTCAGATACTTCGGCTGCCCTTCACCGACAATCCTTCCGCCAAAGCCGCAAACCCGGCCACTGATATCCATAATGGGAAAAAGGATTCGGTCCCGAAAACGATCGTAGCAGCCGCCATTTTCCTTTTCCACGAGCAGCCCGGCCAGAACTGCGTTTTTTTGTTCCGGTCCCTTGAACTGGCTGCCGAGAAAATTCCATCCCGCCGCCTCGACGGGTGGGGCATAGCCGATACGGAACCTGGCCTGGAGGTCTGCCCCCACCCCTCTCTTCCGCAGATATGCCCTTGCGATATCCGCACCCGGCGCCTGCTGCAGATATTGAGAATAAAGGGTTGCGCACTTTTCATTGATCGCGAACAGCAGTTCGCGTTTTTTCGACCGTTCCTCCTCTTCTCTGGATTGGGGACGTTCGGGCAGCTCGATATGATACCTTTTCGCTAATTCCTTGACGGCGCCCGGAAAATCGAGGTTATGGTACTTCATCATAAAACTGAAGACATCCCCCGATTCGCCGCAGCCAAAACAATGGTAGAACTGCTGACCGGCGTGCACCGTAAACGACGGCGTTTTCTCGCCGTGAAACGGACACCGCCCGAGAAAGCGGACGCCACTTCGCTTCAGCTCAACGCATTCGCCAATAATTTGAACGATATCGGCCCGCTCTTTGATATGCGCCGTAATGTCGTCCCGTGCACCGCCAGCAGTCATAGCCCTATCCATGAAAAATACCAAGTGAATGTTATCAACAAGGATACTATACTACCGAAACCCACGGGTCGCCATCTGTTTGCCCGGAACAATCCGCCAACTCATCGATACACCTGGTTTTTCGACATGGAAGATTTTATTAATGCGTTCGCTCATGAAGTCAAACTGGAGATAGCCAACCGCTACTTCGGCTTCCGCACGGGGATTGAAGGTGAAATTCAGGATTACCTGGCCAGGCTGCACGATGTCGACGGGCAAATAGCCGCGGGGATACGACTGGACCTCCTTCGCATGCGGTTTCTCCTCCACCAGGAGCGGCTCTTCCAAGCCTTTCTCAGTTTTGCCGGGCTTCCGGAGGGATTAACCGAAGATCAATCCGGCCGGCAATTATCCTCCCGCCCCGGGGAGCTTTTCGCCGAGATGAAGGGCGAGGGATTGACCCGCTGGCGAAGGTATCGCGACCTCGCATTCAGGGTATACCTCTCGCTTGTCGACAATATCACCGCTTACCGGCAAGCGTATCTGGATCTCGGCAAGGAGTACCAGGAGATCTGTACCCGGATCAACGATTTTCATCGCAACAATGACTTGACCGGTATTTTGAGTTTTCTGCAGACCTTCGATACGGCAACCGCCGAGCGATTAAAGTTCCTCCACACCGAGCCCTATCATCGTCCCGGCATACATCCCGACCAGGAGCTGAGAATCGCTCCTCCTTGCCCGGTTGAAAGTCTCCTGCCGGACCTTGCCGCCGTCCCGCCGCTGAAACAGGCGAAAAAGCCGCTGACGGCATTACTCGAAGCGGCCTTCGCCTTCCACCGCGACTGTCGGCAGGCAGGACCCTTTTAGTACATTTGCTGGCAGTGATGTTATATTGAATTTGCATTTTTGGTCCGAGAAAAGATATAGTTAGACACTCTAGTCAATCCCGCCGCTCCCATGATAACGCCAACCTAATCGATGATTTGCTCCATGACGGACAGAAATTATATTACCCAGCCTGACCTTCATTCAGGCAAGCAGATGAAAGCACTGGTCCACCCGATCTGCCCGTCCGCGCTCTGTCTTTTTCCGGGTGTCAGTCCAAGCCCCGAAGAGTATCGAAAAGCTGTCCTCATCCTGACAGGCAGTGACCCGGAACAAATCCCCGCCCTCCTGAAAAATCCCGCTCTGCCGGAATCCACTCCTATCCTCCTTCTCGTCGCCGAGGAGACGGTTCCGCCACCCCTCACGGAACAAGGGGAAACCAGGCTGATCGATCACCTTGTCATTCCCGTATCCCGGGAGATCTTTCGCCGCCGAATCTCCTTTCTCTGTCAGGTGCAGAAAATCAGTGCGGAACATTATGCCAATTCCGCCACCCTCAACAAACAACTGAACGCCCTCTCCACCCGGGATCCACTGACAGGACTGTTCAACAGACGCCACCTCACCACCAACCTGGTCGAACTGATCGAGACAGCGGAGAACGATGGTACCGACCTTTCGCTTCTGATTTTCAACATCGACTTCTTCAACAAGGTGAACAAGTCTTCGGGTCTCCACTTCGGCGACTTCATTCTCAATGAATTGGCGGCAAGGCTGACGATAGCCTCCCGCGATGTCGATACCTGCTACCGTTTCTCCGGGGAAGATTTTGTTGTCCTGATGCCCGGTGCCGATCTCGATCAGGCCCACCGCATGGCGGAAAAGATCAGCAAAGCCTGTGCGGAAAAACCCTATATCTACGGCAGGAAGAAACAGCTTATCACCATCTCGGCAGGTATCGCCTCCCTTCGCGAACATAAACCGGACAGCCATGACGACTTCATCACCATGGCGGAAACCGCCCTTTTTATGGCCAAGGCCTATGGCCGCAACAGGATTCACAGATACAGTCCACAACATCCCGCGGAAGGACTCTCTCCCCGGAAATCGTTGGCATTTTTACGAGAGACTCTCACCCGCATTCTGGAAAAAACCCGGAATTCGGCGATTGCCTCCCTGCAGCTTCTCGCCCAAAACGTTGCCGGCCCCGAACATCAGGTCCATATCTCCACCGTCTCCTGCTACGTCACCCTCCTTGGCAAACAGCTGGGACTGCCGGAACAGCATATCCAGACCTTTCAAAACGCCATCACCCTGTACAGCAGTTTTCGCTCGCTGCTCCACAATGACCTGCATGCCAAACCGGGCAAACTGTCATACGAAGAGCGAAAAACCATGGGCGACCTGCCTTTCAAACTGTCTGAACTGACGGATATGTTTGATTATTTTGCCAATGAAAGAAATGTCATGCTCTGTCATAACGAGAGATACGACGGCACGGGCCATCCCAATGGCCTGAAGAGAGAAGAAATACCGCTTGGGGCGCGGATATTCACCATCGTCGACGCCGTTGCAGCAATGAACGCCGAACGCCCCTATCGCCGCAGACTGACTCCCGAGGCGATTGTCGAGGAGCTGAAAAAAGAAGCCGGCAAGCAATTCGATCCATTTCTCGTCTCTCAGATTCTTACGGTCATTGAAAAGAATCGCCTGTTGGACCTGGACCCGGATGTGTTGCATCGTGCCCGACAAGAAGTATTCGCCACATTCCATGAAGAGCAGCCATGACCACCGATCCCTACCTTATTGCCATAAATACCCAGATCGAAGCGTTTCCGGCCTTGCCGGCAACCGTCACCAAAGTCATGGCCGTCACTGCCGATCCCGAGAGCAGTGCCAATGATCTGATGCAGGCCATCCTGCCCGACCAGGCCATGTGCAGTGCTGTTTTGAAGGTCGCCAACTCGGCATTTTTCGGGGTTCCCAG
>CAYTVF010000270.1:0-4799 GCA_964441345.1 uncultured Desulfopila sp.
GGCCCTGCCATTCGCGGTCCCGGAGGGTGAACTTGGTGATCTTGCCGGTGGCGGTTTTCGGTAGGTCGCAGAAAACCACCTCCTTCGGGGCCTTGAACCGGGCGAGATTGGCCTTGCAGAAATCGATGATTTCCGCCGCCGTCGGATTCGTTCCCGGTTTGGGGGTGACGAAGGCCTTGGGCACCTCGCCCCATTTCGCATCGGGTGAGGAGACGACGGCCACTTCCTGTACCATGGGGTGACGGTAGATGACGTTTTCCAGTTCGATCGACGAGATGTTCTCGCCGCCGCTGATGATGATATCCTTGCCGCGATCCATGATCTGCACATAGCCGTCGGGATGGATCACCGCCAGATCGCCGCTGTGGAACCAGCCGCCCCGGAAGGCATCGTCGGTAGCCTTCTCATCTTTATAATAACCGAGCATCACGTTATTGCCGCGCATGACGATCTCGCCCATGGTCCGGCCGTCGCGAGGCACCGGCTCCATGGTCACCATATCCATCACGTCCAGATAGAGGGCGGTGACATAGGCCACCCCCTGCCGTGATTTGATCTTGGCCAAATCCTCCTTGCCGAGTTTGTCCCAGGAGTCTTGCCTGGCGCAGACACTGTGCGGGCCGTAGACCTCGGTCAGGCCGTAAACATGGATGATATTGGCGCCGAGGCCCTCGATCTGCTCGATCACCGTGGGCGACGGCGGCGCGCCGGCGGTAAGGATGGTGAGCGGCCGGTGCAGATGAAGATGTTTCGCCTCCGGGTAGGAGATCATCATGATGAGAATGGTCGGCGCGGCACAGAGATGGGAGACCTTTTCCTGCATGATCAGTTTAAAGATCGTTCCGGCTTCGACCTGGCGCAGGCAGACATGGGTGCCGCCGACCGCGGTCACCGCCCAGGTGAAGCACCAGCCGTTGCAGTGGAACATCGGCAGGGTCCAGAGATAGACGGCGTCGCTGGTCATTGCCGCTTCCTGGATTTCGCCTAAAGCGTTGAGGTAGGCGCCGCGATGATGGTACATGACGCCCTTGGGCCGCCCGGTGGTGCCGCTGGTGTAATTGATTGTCGCCAGCTGGTATTCGTCATCGACATCTATCGCCGGAGCAAGAGGCGAGCCTTCCGCCAGGAAGGCCTCATATTCCGGGCCGGCCAGGGGCTTCTCATCGGACGAATCGCAGATATTGATAAAAAACTTAACCTCTTTCAACTCTCCCAGAACGGGCAAA
Source organism: uncultured Desulfopila sp. (assembly GCA_964441345.1). Lineage (GTDB taxonomy): Bacteria > Desulfobacterota > Desulfobulbia > Desulfobulbales > Desulfocapsaceae > Desulforhopalus_A. Next base: position 1,227 of record CAYTVF010000270.1, read on the forward strand.
ACCGAGCCCGCCAGCTGGTTATCGACGAAAACTGCTTTGGTGTCGGAATGATTGAGGATATAGGATATTTCGCTCGGTGCGAGACGGACATTGATGCTGACCAGGACTGCCCCGATCATCGGTACGGCGTAATGGGCTTCCAGCATCGGCGGGATGTTGGGGCAGAGAAATGCAACTTTATCGCCCTTCGCCACCCCCATCGCTTTCAGACCGTTCGCCAACCGGTTGACCCGCTCCTCGAACTCGCGGTAGGTGAAGCGCTTTTCCCCGTGAACAACGGCGACCTTGTCCGGATAGACTGCCGCACTTCGACCGAGAAACTTGACCGGGCTCAAGACATCGTAACATACGTTGGGCACCTTCATACGCATCCTCCATTATGGTGTATTTTATCGGTAACACAAGGTGATCAAGCCGAGAACTCTTGTTATTTTATCAAAGCCCCGAACGTCGGTAGCACCACCCGGCCAAAGATATTGTTGTTGACGATTGCCGCGACCAGATAGATGGCAATCCAGCCTGCCGCGTAGAGCAGGTATCCGATTATTGGCTTCAACTCGACCCCGAGGGTGCCCATGTCCAGACCGACGATCATCCAGAGGACGACATCGAGGAGCAGAACGATCAGGAACAGGGGTATCGGGCTTTTCAAATAGGAAGGAGTAACGGCGGTAAGAAAGGAGGCGCCGGCCATCCAGCAGAACCCTTCGACCATCGATTCGGGTTTCACCGTGCCGATCATGCCCGACAGCATGAGGTACTTGGCGAGGACGGAGAGGGCAGCCCCGAACATGAAAAAAGCGCTGAAAAAAAGAAAGACATTGCCGCCGGTCATGTTGTGATCCTTCAGTTCCATAACCGCCACGGTATACTGGACGATTCCGCCGCCAACCAGCCAGGCGGAAAGCAGGGGCAGCCCGCCGAGACCGACCTTGCCGGAAAAGACTGCACCGAAACCGAAACAGGCCACCGCCAGTGCCCCGAGACCTGCCGGTCCGGGTGATACAAAAGTATGTTCCTTTGACATCGCATTACTCCTTTTCTGAAAAAAGTTATGATGAGTTATGAGAAGAATGCATCCTGCATGCTGCCGCCTCGTTTCGAGAAGAGGCAGAGCGGGGGATTGATTGCTTCCCGGGGGTAAGCGGGGGTGGTGGCCGGTGTTACCTGACTGGGTAAATGGCAGACGTATGATATCGTACCACCGTTATTTCACAATCGGACGGAACCTGAAAAACTGCTCGGAAAAAAACTGAGAGGCGCCAGGTTTAGAACCTAGCCAGTGAAGCAAGATGCGACATCCGGGGCTTGCCAGGGCATTCCGGATTGACGGGGCCGGCCTGGTGGCTCGCCGCCCCCGATCACAGCAGGCAGCGGTCCTTGTCTTTCACCCGCGACATCCCGGGGATTAAAGTCTGGGTGGACAGCACGCCTTTCCACTGTCTGATGGTCGAGAGGATGAACTGGGAGAGGATTTCGGCGTCGGAGGCGAGCAGGTCGCGCATCAGGGTGATCTTGGCGATCAAATCGATCGACCCGTGCACCGTATGGACCTCGGCGACCTCGTCGAGGGCGAGCAGCTTGTCGAAGATCTGCTGCTCATATTTGCCATCGACGTTGAGGAGGATGAACACCGTGATTTCCCGCTTCATTTCCGGGTATTCCTGTTCCTTATGTTCTGCCATATTGTGCCGGAAGGCCTCCATGTCGGTGGGGATGAGCTTATCGATCTCGATCCCGTATTTGCGTTTTTTGCCCTCTTCCCATTGATGCACGGAGATATAGAGATAGAGATCGTCGACCGTTCGGCCCGGAAAGGATTTCACCAGACCGCTGTTGCCGATGATGGTCGCGAGCGGCTTATAGATCGTGCGATACCAGTCGACGGCCGCCTGCTTGAAGCCGATCTCCTGTTTTTTCTCCACCTGCAGGGCGCGGCGGTGTTCCTCGACCTGCCATTCCAGGTGGCCGGTCTGGCCGGGTTCGGTGAGGTCGATGCAGTCGGTGAGGCCGGCCTTGTCGCGAAAGCCGACCTTCTCGATATAGAGCTTGTTTTCCAGGGTATTGGTCGACGGCAGCAGTTCGACTATGCGGGCGCGGATATGCGAACGTTCGAGTTCTATGGCCGCCCGGAAGCGGTGGTGGCCGTCTAGGATAAAATAGTCCTCCTTGATCTGATAGAGGGAGATGGGCGGCAGATTCTTGCCCTCCTTCATCGCGTCGATGATGGTCTTCAGCCGCTCGTCGACATGATGGGAATGGGTCCTGAACTGGTTGTCGAAGTCGTGATACCTGCCGACGCTGCCGACGATCCTGTCCAGCGGCACCATCAGGGTGCCCCTTTCGATCGCTTCATAGGCCTCCTCCTGTTCCTGGCGGGTGTTGAAGCTGCTGGGATTTTCGGCATCGCTGCTTTTTTCCCGCTCGGTAATGGCCTTTTTCAGGGCGGAGAACGGATTAAATTTGGCAAACAAAGTGACCATAACTGTTTATCACCGAGGTTGAATTGACCCTGGTTATTCTCTCTTCGTCACCTGCAAACAGGGCATGGATATGACCATGGATCAAGAAGGGAGGCTGGTATTTATCGATGAACTGACGGAAGATGCGAAAGCCGCGGTGGCACCGGTCTTCCGCGTCATGGATAAATCTCGGCGGGGCATGGGTCAACACCAGATCGACCCCCTTTTGCCGCCACAGGGTAAAACGCATCTTGCCGACAAAACGCGCCATCTGCTCTTCGGTATATTGGTTGATGTTGCCATTATACCACCTGGAGCCTGAGAAACCGATGATCTTCGTTTTTCCCAGCTGGATGAACCGCCGGTCGATGTTGACGCAACCCGTCGGGGGAGATTCGCCATAGCGGAGATCGTGATTGCCGAGCACGTAAAACAGCGGGGTCCCGTAGCGGTTGCGCAGAGCCGCCAGGTATTCCGGCGGCAGGTCGCCGCAGGACAGGATGAGTTCGATGCCGTCGATGGCCGGACCGCCGCCGACCGGGTCAAGAAGGCCTTTCTCGACCCGGTCGGCTACGCTCAGGATTTTCATACGCGGGTCTTAATCATTTGCCCGGCCGGTGACCGACTGGCCGATCATTGCCGCGCCGACCGCATTGCCCACCTCGCAGTTTTCCGGGAACGTGACGGTGGTGCCGAGCCGCTTTGCCACCGCCGGGAGAATATAGCGGGCGGCGGCGCCGATGCCGATCAGCGGAATCTTGATGGAAAAGTCGACGCCGAGGACCGGGTGGTTCTTGCGGGTGGCGATGAAGCCGGCCAGCGAGTTCTGCCAGTAGTGCTGGATGATGTAGTCGATGATCATGTTCTCGATCAGTTCCTCGGTGCGCAGGATGACCAACTCGGCAAACTCCCCGCCGTTCATGCCCATGGCCCGGCCGAGGATCCCGGCCCCTTGGGTGGCCGCAGCCCGGTCGCCGAGCTCGATTGCACCCAGGACATGGAGGGCGTCGGTCGGGGTGAAACCGCATTCGAAGATGTGTTGACTGCGGGTCAGCCTCTCCAGCTGCACGTCGAGGGGAATGCCGCCGAGCCCGGTGCGCTCACGGATGGT
>CAYTVF010000271.1:0-4795 GCA_964441345.1 uncultured Desulfopila sp.
AAATATGAGTATCGGAGAAAGTTGATGAATGCAATAAATCCTCAAAAGGTTCAGGGCTCGGTCATGGTTGTCGGCAGCGGCATTGCAGGAATGCAGACAGCGCTTGACTTGGCGGACTCCGGTTTTTATGTCTACCTGGTGGAGAAGTCTCCCTCCATCGGTGGAGTAATGGCTCAATTGGACAAGACCTTCCCGACCAATGACTGTGCGATGTGAGTAATCTCACCCAAACTGGTCGAGGTCGGCCGGCACTTGAATATTGAGCTGAAAACGTTATCCGAAGTAAAATCCATCGAAGGTACCGCCGGAAACTTCGAAGTTGAACTGGTGCAGCACCCCAGATACGTCGATATGAGCAAGTGTATCGCCTGTGGTGAGTGTGCCGAGAAGTGCCCCAAAAAGGTGACCGATACCTTCAATGCCGGGCTTGCCGCGAGAAAAGCGATCTATGTCGAGTATGCCCAGGCAGTTCCTTTGAAATACTGCATCGATGCAGTGAACTGCATCTACTTCAAGAAAGGCAAATGCGGCTTCTGTGCCAAGGTCTGCCCGGCAGGTGCCATCGATTTCGAGCAGAAGCAGGAGACCGTACGCCTGCAGGTGGGGTCGGTTATCCTCGCCCCCGGATTTTCCACCTTCAATCCGCAGGATCTCGACACCTACCAATACCGGCAGTATGACAACGTCATCACTTCCCTCGAGATGGAGCGGATTCTCAGCGCGACGGGACCCTATCATGGGCATCTGGTGCGGCCTTCCGACAAAAAGGAACCGAAGAAAATAGCCTGGTTGCAGTGCATTGGTTCGCGGGATATCAACAGATGTGCCCATGGCTACTGCTCTTCCGTGTGCTGCATGTATGCGGTGAAAGAAGCCGTCATTGCCAAAGACCATTCATCCTCCGATCTCGACACTGCGATCTTCTATATGGACATGCGCACCTACGGGAAAGAGTTCGAGAGCTATTACCAGCGTGCCAAAAATGACAAGGGTGTCAGATTTATCCGGACGCGGGTCCATACCCTGGTCGAGGATCGCGAGTCCAAAAATATCTCCCTGAGATATGTTAGCGAGGACGGCAAGGCCCTGGAGGAGACCTTTGATCTTGTGGTCCTTTCGGTGGGGATGGAAACCTCGAAAGAACTGGCCGAACTGGCGGGCAGGCTCGATATCGAATTGACCGCCGATAATTTCGCCAAAACGGCAAGCTTTGCTCCGGTGAAGACTTCCAGGGACGGCATTTATGTCTGTGGTGCTTTCCAGGAGCCGAAGGATATTCCCTACTCAGTCATGGAGGCGAGTGCCGCGGCCTGCTCGGCGGAGTCGGATCTGGCCGCGGCCCGGGGCACCCTGACCAGAACGAAGACCTTCCCGGCGGAAAAGGAAATAGCGCAGGAAGAACCCCGTATCGGTGTTTTCGTCTGCAACTGCGGGACGAATATCGGCGGCATCGTCAATGTTCCCGCCGTGGCCGAAATGGCCAGATCCCTTCCCGGTGTCTCGTACGTTGAAGAAAACCTCTTTACCTGCAGCCAGGACAGCCAGGAGAAAATCAAGGAAACCATCCAGAAAATGGGCTTGAACCGTGTGGTCGTGGCCGCCTGCACGCCCCGTACCCATGAGGAACTGTTTCAGGAGACCTTGAGAGACGCCGGCCTCAATAAGTACCTGTTCGAAATGGCCAATATCCGCAACCAGTGTTCCTGGGTGCACAGCAAGGAAAAAGACGAGGCGACGGACAAAGCCAAGGATCTTGTCCGTATGGCTGTCGCCAGGGCAAGGCTGATTACCTCCCTCGGACAACCACGGATATCCGTGGATCATGGCGCGCTCGTCATCGGCGGCGGAATTGCCGGGATGACCTCGGCTCTTGGTCTTGCCGATCAAGGCTATGCCGTGCATCTTGTCGAGAAGGAAGACCAGCTTGGCGGCAATGCCCGCTCGCTCTTGAGTACATGGCAGGGCGAGAGTGTTCCCGAAAAACTCGCCGAAATGACCAAACGGGTAGAGGCCCACAAACTCATCGATGTTTACACCGGAACGACGGTGAAAAGCTCCTCGGGATTCATCGGCAATTTTGAAACAACGGTTGCCGTAAATGGTTCGAATCGGCTGCTCAGGCATGGTGCGGTAGTTGTGGCCACCGGCGCGATGGAGTATGCACCGCAGGAATATCTCCATGGCCAGGATGACCGGGTGTTGACCCATCTTGAGCTTGACCGGGCCATCGGCAATCAGGACGAAAGGATATCCGCGGCGAACTCCGTGGTCTTTATCCAATGCGTCGGCTCGAGGGAACCGGAGAGGCCGTACTGCTCGAAAGTCTGTTGCACCCATTCGATAAAAACCGCCATAAGCTTTAAAAAGCAGAACCCCAAGGTAAAAGTTTTCGTCATTTACCGGGATATCCGTACCTACGGCCAGAGGGAGTATCTCTATCAGGAAGCACGGGAAAAAGGCGTTATCTTTATACGCTATGACAGTGACGGAAAGCCTGATGTGCGGAAGGCGGGCGACCGGCTGGCGGTGACCGTCAAGGATCACGTCATCGGCAGAAATGTCGAAATTCCTGCCGACCTGCTTGTCCTTGCCGCCGCCATTGTCCCCCGTGACAATGAACCGTTGGCCCAGATGTTCAAGCTGTCGTGCAACGGGGATAAGTTTTTCAACGAAGCCCACGCCAAACTTCGGCCCGTGGAATTTGCCACCGCCGGAATCTTTCTCGCAGGGATGGCCCATTACCCGAAACCCATCGAAGAGAGTATCGCCCAGGGTGCCGCCGCCGCTTCCCGCGCCGCCGTGACACTCTCCAAGGAGAGCATAACGGTTGAAGGCGTCGTATCCCATGTCAATCAGTTCATGTGCAGGGGGTGCGGCGAGTGTCAGCGGGTATGTCCGTTCAACGCGATCGCCGTACAGCAGACGGACGAAGCCATGCCGGTTGCCGTGGTCCAGGAAGCTCTCTGCAAGGGGTGCGGCATGTGTGCCGTTGCCTGTCCCACGGGAGCGGCCTCGGTGCGCCACTTTGGCGACCGGGAAGTGCTGGCAATGGTCGAAACGGCGTTTGCAGTGTAAACATTTATGAAGGAACAGAAAATGTCCGGGGAATTCAAACCAAAAATAATCGCATTTGCCTGCAACTGGTGCGCGTATTCTGCGGCAGATCTGGCCGGTGTCAGCAGGTTTCAGTATCCTCCCAATCTCCGTATCATCCGGGTGATGTGTTCCGGTCGGATCAATCCGAACTTCATTCTCAAAGGATTTCAGAATGGTGCGGATGGTGTCTTGGTTGCCGGCTGACACATCGGCGACTGTCATTACCTGGAAGGTAATGTAAAGGCGGAAAGGATGTTTCAGACAGCCAAAGAGCTGGTCGAAATTCTAGGAATCGAGACGGAACGCGTTCGCCTGGAGTGGATCTCCTCGGCAGAGGGGACGAAATTCGCGGAAGTGGCGACGACATTTACAGAGGTAATACAATCTCTGGGGCCTCTGAAAATCGAAGAGACCGCCTGATATGAGATTTCAACTGCCGTAACAGGAGGAAGATTGTGAACGTGAACAGGGACATGCTTGTTATTGGTGGCGGTATCGCCGGGATCCAGTCGTCTTTGGACCTGGCTGAAATGGGATTCAAGGTTCATCTCGTTGAGCGTCTGCCGAGTATTGGCGGCAAGATGGCTCAGCTGGACAAGACCTTTCCCACCAACGACTGCGCTATCTGAATACTTTCGCCGAAAATGCTGGATGTCGGTCGACATCCCAACATCAAATTGATGGCATACAGCGAAGTTGAGAAGGTTGAGGGGAGTGCCGGGTGCTTCAAGGTCCGAGTCAGGAGAAAAGCTCGATATGTCGATGAGAGCAAGTGCACCGGCTGCGGCGCCTGCAGGGAAAAATGTCCGACGGATGTTCTCGATCTCTACAATGAAGGGCATAGTACGCGGAAAGCGATCTACAGCTGGTTCGCCCAGGGGATCCCATCGACCCATACCATCGATCCCGACCACTGCCGGGTACTCAACGGCAAGAAATGCGGGGTCTGTCAGAAACGATGCGAAGCCGGGGCTATCGATTTCGACCAGAAAGACAAGGTAATCGAGCTCGATGTCGGGGCGATCATCGTCGCCAGCGGCTACACCGTATTCGATCCGGGCAAGATTCCCGAATACCGCTATAACGATTTGCCGAATGTGGTTACCGCCATCGAGTTCGAACGATTTCTCAGTGCGAGCGGACCGACGCACGGCCACATCGACCGACCGTCCGACATCGCCGCCCGGCACCGGATCGAGGGACTTGAGAAGGAAGATGGTAAACTCCTGAAGGCTCTTGCCCGTTTTGAAGAAAAGCACGGCAAGAGTTCCGCGGAATTTTATCAGAATTATGCACCGGGGGAAGCCGACGGCGACCTGGCGCAATGGGCGGGCAAATATCAAGAGTATCTCGGTGTCCACCGCACCCTTGAGGAACTCAAAAAGAAAGCCGCGACCTTTGCCTCAGCCAAACGGCTTGCCTTTATCCAGTGCGTCGGCTCCAGGGACCTGCGGTTTTACCCCTTCTGTTCCGGCTTCTGCTGCATGCACTCGATCAAAGAGGCGATCATCGCCCACGAGCATGAAAACGAGACGACCTCGGTCATCTTCGGCATGGATATTCGCGCGGTGGGCAAAGGATTCGATGAATACAAGGTCAGGGGAGGAAATAAGTCGAACATCAGCTATCGGCGGAGCAGGGTGGCCGAAATAGTGAATGGCCCCAATGACAATCCGGTAGTGGTGTATGAAGATACCCG
>CAYTVF010000272.1:0-4780 GCA_964441345.1 uncultured Desulfopila sp.
GCGATAGAGGGACACGAGCAAAATATCAAAATCCAAAGCAAGCAAATCATCGAAAAAGCCATTGTTGAGGCCGAGCAGTTAAAAAAGGAAGCTCTTCTGCAAAGCAAGGAAGCGGCCTACCAGGTTAAGCAGGCCCTGGAGGAGGAACTGAAGGCGGAAAGGGAAGAACTCAAGGACGAGCAGCGACAGCTGAAGAGAAAAAGAGAAGGTCTGAAACGGGAGTGGGACAGTTACGATCGCAAGCACACCGAACTGCTCGGCTGTGAGCGGCGGGTTGCCCAGCAGGAAATTGAACTGCAGGAAAAACGTAAAGAGGTTGACGAACTGGTTGATGCAAAACGTTCCGAACTTGCCAAAATAGCCGGAATCAGCCAGGAAGAGGCCAAGAAACTGCTCATGGACACGCTGGAAAGCGAGGCGCGGATGGACGCGGCCAAACGGCTTGCCAGAATAGAAAACGAGATGAAGATGGAGGCCGACCGGAAGGGCAAGAACATCCTTGCTCTCGCCATCTCCCGCTACGCCGGGGATTATGTGGCCGATCGCACGGTCTCCATGGTGCCGCTGCCGAACGATGAAATGAAAGGCCGTATCATCGGTCGTGAAGGGCGAAACATTCGCGCCATCGAGGCGGCCACCGGAATAGATATCATCATCGACGACACCCCGGAGGCGGTGATCCTGTCCGGTTTTAATCCCGTCCGGCGGGAAGTTGCCCGGCAGGCCCTGTTGCAGCTGATCAACGATGGCAGGATACATCCCGGCAGAATAGAAGAGGTTGTCGAGAAGGTCACCAAAGAGCTTGAAATCACGATGAGGGAGGCCGGCGAGCAGGCAACCTTCGATGTCGGCGCCCATGGAGTCCATGTCGACCTGATCAATCTGCTCGGCCGATTGAAGTACCGAACCAGCTACGGTCAGAACGTCCTGCAGCATTCGCTTGAAGTTTCGTTCCTGTGCGGAATAATGGCCTCCGAGCTGGGGGTCGACGTGAAGATGGCCAAGAGGGCCGGACTCCTCCATGACATCGGCAAGGCGGTCGATCACGAGGTGGAGGGATCCCATGCCATTATCGGGCGCGATCTGGCCAAAAAATACGGCGAGCCGGAGGAGGTGGTGTATGCCATCGGGGCCCATCATGAGGAGCTGCCACCGCTCAGCGTGATCGATATCCTGGTGCAGTCGGCGGACGCGCTCTCCGGTGCCCGGCCGGGGGCCAGGAAGGAGATGCTGCAGAGTTACGTCAAACGTCTTGAAGATCTGGAGAGCATTGCCAATGAATTCAAAGGGGTTGAAAAATCCTATGCGATCCAGGCCGGCCGCGATCTGCGGATTATTGTCGATTCAAATAAAATAAAGGATGACGAAGCTACCCTGCTCAGCCAGGATATTGCCCGGGCAATTGAGAGTAAATTAACCTATCCCGGCCAGATACGGGTTACCGTGATCAGGGAAACCCGTGCCGTCGAATACGCAAAATAGATAAAGTTAAAGAGTAAAGAGAAAAACGGTTTACGAGAATATTGGTTTACTAATATTGGTTTACTATTATGGCTTCAATCGAAGAACAGCTTGAATTGATCGAGCGGGGGGCAGTCGATATCATCTCCCGCGACGAATTGATAAAAAAATTGAAAAAATCCCGGGAGACCGGCATTCCGCTGAAGGTGAAAGCCGGCTTCGATCCCACTGCGCCCGATCTCCATCTCGGCCATACGGTCTTGCTGCAAAAGCTTAAGCATTTTCAAGATCTTGGCCATGATATTTATTTTCTTATCGGCGATTTCACCGGGATGATCGGCGATCCCACCGGAAAATCGGAAACGAGGAAAGCTCTCACCGTCGAGCAGGTTGCCCGGAACGCCGAGTCATATAAGGAGCAGGTATTCAAGATCCTCGATCCGCAGAGAACCAGAGTGGTGTTCAACAGTACCTGGCTGGGCAAGCTGACTTCCATCGACATGATCAAGCTGGCGTCCGAGTTGACGGTTGCCAGGATGCTTGAGAGGGAAGATTTCCGGACGAGGTTCGATACCGGCAAGCCCATCTCTATCCATGAGTTTCTTTACCCCCTGATTCAGGGGTATGATTCCGTGGCCATGCATGCCGATGTGGAATTGGGCGGCACCGACCAGTTATTCAACGTTCTGATGGGCAGGGATCTGCAGCGTTCACGGGGACAGGAGCCGCAGGTTGTCCTGACCATGCCGCTTCTTGAGGGGCTGGACGGGGTCAACAAGATGAGCAAATCCCTCGGCAACTATATCGGCATCACCGAATCCGCCGATAATATCTACGGCAAGGTCCTCTCTGTTTCAGACGATCTGATGTTCAGGTACTTCGCGTTGCTCAGCAACCTCTGCAACAGCGAGATCGCCCTGTTGAAGCTCCAGGTCGAATCGGGCAGGGTTCATCCCAAGGAAGCCAAAAAACAACTGGCCAGGGAGTTGACTGCCCGTTTTCACAGCGAGGAACTGGCGCTGGCCGCGGAAGCAAATTTTGAAAAAGTTTTTCAGAAAGGGGGGGTGCCGGATGACCTTGCGGAGTATGCATGCCCTGCTGCCGAACCGGTAGCCCTGCCGCAACTGCTGGTCGATGCCGGTCTGGTGAATTCGACCTCCGAGGGAAGGAGGATGATTCAGCAGGGGGCGGTCGCCATCGATGGGGAAAAAGTAAACGATATCAACCCGGCCATCCCGGCCAAGGGTGAAATACTGATCAAAGTCGGCAAACGGCGCTTCTGTAAGGTGATTTTTACCTGAAAATCGGTAACCCATTTTAGGTGGGTGCATCATAACGCAGGCAATAAGAAAGGGGAAGATACCGGCACTTGATCAGTATCTTCCCCTTTCTTATTTTCACCGAATCGGATTCCGGAGTACTTCACATTGCCCTGCTAATGGAGGGCTGCAGCTTTTTTCTCCTCCGAGCATTTCGGACAAAATCCGGAAAATTCAATGTGATGACCAAGGATCATATACTTGCTGGCATTTTCGGCAACCTGATTGATCTGGCTTTGGACCTCTATATCGATGTCGTCTACCTTGCCGCACGAAGTACATCGGACGTGGTAGTGGGGGGTGACAGTTGCATCAAAACGTTTTTGCGTGCCGCCAACCTCGATTTTCAAAATAATTCCGCTGTCGGCCATCAGTTCAAGGTTTCTGTATACCGTGCCGAGCCCGATGCGCGGCAGACGCTTGCGGACCATATCGTAGACTTCATTGGCTGTCGGGTGTGAAGTAACTTTGCCCAATTCCTCGAGGATGATCTGCCGCTGCGTTGTCAAACGCATATTTGGCAACTGTTCCATAGTGTTTTGCTCCGGATTAAATATTATTGATAAGCTTTATTAAATGGAACAATATCCTGTCTGGGGAAAAAAGCAATGGAAAACTGCGGAGCTGAAGGTTGAGGGTTGAAGGCCCGAGTACCTGCTTTATCGCGGAACCTGCGGATTAAAGTAGCCAAACCGGAGGCTGGGAAATTCCTTTTTGATCAAGGCAAGCCACCGGCGGATGCCGATGGGCTGGGAATCTTCAGGGAAAGCGAGGCTCTTCAGATACCATTCCGGGTCCATATTCAGGTTGCGCAGCTGGATGAAATCGGGGGAATGGGACCTGAGGAGGTTACAGAGCGCCTCATACTCCTCCGGCGAATCGGTAAAGCCGGGGAGAACGAAATAATTGAGCGACACGAAGCGATTGCTGTTTTTCATCACATCGATGGAGCGTATGACATCGCTGAAGCCGTAGTTCTGCGGCCGGTAATAGCGATTGTAATAGATTTCCTGCACCGAATTGAGGCTGACTCTGATACTGTCCAGTCCGGCATCCGCCAGTTGCTGAACATTGCCCGGCAGGCTGGAATTGGAATTGAGATTGATCGTCCCCCGGGAGGTTCTGCTGCGCATCAACCGTATCGCTTTTTCTATGACCGCGGACTGGAGCAGGGGTTCTCCCTCGCATCCCTGGCCAAAGCTGACGATGGGGTTTTCGGCGTTCTGCAGATGGGGGATCGCCAGTTCACCGATTTCCCTGACACTCGGCACGAAGGTAATTCTATCCTGGGTCGAGGGGCAGCAGCCTGAAGGTTGCAGGGAAATGCATCCGAGACACCGCGCATTGCAGGCCGGCGAGGTGGGCAACGGCGCCTCCCAGCGACCGAGAAAATAGTTACGGGCCGCGGGACACCCATAGGTGAGACAGCATTTGCCGAGATGCTGAATAAGCCTGTTGCTTTGATGTGCCTTGAGAACCTTGCGGGTGTTCCGTTCAACCACGGGCTGGCGGTATTGATCCGCGTCCTGCCGTTTGTCTTGATCGCTGCGGAAGCCGGCTGCCCAGAACCTGTCCCGGTGCCAGCCCACTGCCGTATAGGCAAAAAGCGGCAGGGGTGGGGCGCCCGCTTCGCTCTGATAGCTGCCGGTGAGAATGGCGGTGTGGGCCGGCGCCATGAAAGCGGCCACCGCCTGCACCCCTGCCCCGCTCTCATAGGGGTTTTCCGTAAGCAGGACAGGTTCATTGGTTTCTCTGTCCCAGCCCACGGGCAGTCGGCTGGGAAGGGCGAACAACTCACTGCCGGGCGGCAGGGGGATGAGATCTTCTGGTTCAGGCCGGAAAAACTTGCCGTTGCTCATGCCTGCCATCTGCAGTTCGGGAAACTCGGTGATCCTGCCCTGCCGGTCGGCAACAAGCAGGCTGGGGATGGCGTCGGGATGCTCCATTTACTCTCTGAGGACTCTGAACACCGAATCCACGGCTCGGTAGATATCGAGATC
>CAYTVF010000273.1:0-4732 GCA_964441345.1 uncultured Desulfopila sp.
TATCTGACCGACCGGTATGGCTGGAACGCGAAATCCAGTGAATTCCTGGAAAAAAGATCTGACTGTCGAGAGAAAGAGGACGCCGTGAACTTTCCGCCAGGCTTCAGTTGAAAAGAAGTGCAGGAAGTTGCCGACTGCCCGATAGACCAAGAACAGCCACAGCCCGATATTGCCGATTACCAATACCTGTATCAGCGGTTTCCAACCCGGGAGCCTTTGACAGAGTGCAATTCCACAAACGGAAGTCCCGGCGATCCAGGTGCCGACGGCAAAACACCCGACATGATCGGCAAAGTGGATCTTGAAGGCCCTTTTTTGTACGACATCCACAATGTAGGAACTGGCAATAAAAAGAAAGAAGACAAAGAGGATCACCGCAAAGGAGCGGCCCAGTTCTGTATTGAGAAAGGGAAAATGAACTATTGCGCCGTTGATGAAAATACCTCCGGCCATCACAATTGCACCGGAACCGGTCGGGGAGGAAATATCCTTCATAAAGAAAATCCTGATCACAAGGAACAGCATGGCAAGCAGTACCATACGGAGAATCTCAAGAGGAGTTGTAATCGACCCGGTAACGGTAACCCAGACAATAGCTGCCGCACAAAAGGCAAAAACCGTGCTGCCTTCCGGTCGCCTGATATCCAGGAGCTTCATTTTTTTGCCTCCATGATCCAATCTTGTAAAAGGCTGCCGTCTCCTTCCATTTCTTAAGTGAATGACATTGAAGTGCGCCCTCCCGCACTCTCCTGATCGTTATGGCGAACTTTATCCGCCGGCAACTTGACAACCGACCTGAAAATGCAGTACGTATTAAATATCAGATACGTAATGCACAGCAAGGAGCACAGCAATGGCCAAGAAGGTGACGATCAGTATTCCGGATTTACTCCATGAAAAGCTGGAAAAATGGCGGGAATCGTTCAATCTCTCCAAAATGTTCCAGGATGCCGTAACGGAGGCCATCCAGAGAAAAGAAGAGTTTCAGAAGCGCATCCGCGAAGACCTCGACCTCGGCCAGATCATTGACCGGCTGCGGCAGGAGAAAATGCAGTCGGAAGGCAACTATTTCGAGTCAGGAAGAACCGACGGCATGCTGTGGGCGAAGACCGCCCATTACGACGACCTCCAGTACGTTCTGCACTGGACCGATCTGGAGAATGCAAGCAAAGACGAGATCCTCGGCCACTATTTTTCGACAAATCCCTCGGCAAGCCGTCTTCTCCTCAGCAATACGTATCGTGATACCAAATACGCCCTCAGCTACCTGCAAGGATGGAAACAGGGGATTGAACAGTTCTGGGACGAAATCCGCGAAAAGCTGTAGGCTTGCGATAAACCGATTGACACGATAGAGGAAGCAAAAACGATGACTTCTTACTCTGCTGTCTTAGGGATAGATATCGGCTCAGTCGCCGCAAGTGTAGCGGTGATGGACAACAACCGGCAGATTCTCTCCACCGGATATGCGTTCCACCGGGGAGACATAGCCGGCACCCTCACGCAACTCATGAAAAACCTGGATCTCGGCCGGATCAGCTACCTGGCCGCTACCACCTCGACCCCGTCTTCCGTACTCGTCGGGACGAGGTACAACAATCAGATGGCGGCCATCACCGCCGCCAAAAGCCGCCATCCGAAAATGGGCGGGCTCCTCGTGGTCGGCGGCGAAAAGTTCAGTTTCGCCACCTTCGACGCAACCGGTCAATACCGGGGCTCGACGACCAACACCTCCTGCGCTGCCGGGACCGGCAGCTTTCTCGACCAACAGGCAGGCAGACTGAATATTGCCGGCATTGAAGAACTGACCAAAATCGCCTGCAGCTGCACCGGTAAATGCCCGCAGATTGCTTCACGCTGCGCCGTTTTTGCCAAAACCGACCTGGTTCATGCCCAGCAGGAAGGCTATCAGCTGGACGAGATCAGCGACGGCCTGTGCCGCGGCCTGGCCAAGAATATCGTCGACACCCTGTTCAGCAGCAAAACTCTGCCGCCTGGAGAAATCGTTTTTTGCGGGGGAGTCGCCAAAAACAAGGCGGTTGCCGACCATATCAAAGAACTCACCGGGCTGTCCCTGACCATTCCCAAAGAGGGCCACCTGTACGGGGCCATCGGCGTCTGCCTGCTGTTGCAGCAGGATCTTGCAGGCAAGAACGACTCCATCGCCCCGGTGGCGATCGAAAGAGTAGACCAGTTGTTCAGGACCGGCGCTTCACCTGTCAGACAATACTTCTATCAGCCGCTGCAGCTGCATCTTTCGACCTATCCGGATTTTACCAGCCATAGCCAATACCGGACCAGGAGGGATGAAAACGGGCTGGAGGTTGAGGTCGATCTCTATCTCCCGCTCAGTCGGGGACAAAAAGTCGACGCCTATCTCGGCATCGATATCGGTTCGACCAGCACCAAGGCCGTGATCATGGACGAAGCGGGCGAGGTCGTGGCCGGTTTTTATACCCGGACCGCCGGCAGGCCGCTCATGGCCGTGCAGAATATTTTCTTTGCCATCGACGAGCTGCAGCGGAAAAACGATGCCCTCTTTACTATCCGCCAGAGCGGAACCACCGGTTCCGGCCGCAAATTCATCGGCAAATTGATCGGCGCCGACGCGATTATCGATGAGATCACCGCCCACGCCCGCGCCGCCTGGCAGTTGAACCCGGCGGTCGATACGATTATCGAGATCGGCGGCCAGGACGCGAAATTCACGACCTTGAAAGACGGCCGGGTTACCTTCTCGACCATGAACAATGTCTGCGCCGCCGGCACCGGCTCGTTCATCGAAGAGCAGGCGGCAAAGCTCGGCTGCCCCATTGAGAACTACTCGGCCAGGGCGGAAAACCTCAGATCGCCGATGACCAGCGACCGCTGCACCGTCTTCATGGAACGCGACATGAACCACTTCCTCAGTGAAGGATATGATATCAATGAGGTTTTGGCATCAGCCCTCCACTCGGTCAGGGAAAACTATCTGCTGAAAGTCGCCACCGAAAAAAATATCGGTAAAACCATTCTGTTCCAGGGGGCCACCGCCAAAAACAAGGCCCTCGTCGCCGCCTTCGAACAGCGGCTGCAGAAGCCGATTTTCGTCTCCAGGTACTGCCATCTGACCGGCGCCCTCGGCACCGCCCTCATCCTGTGCGACGAGAAAGGGACGGCCACCACTTTTGCCGGGATCGATCTCTACAAACAATCGATCCCGGTCGCAAGCGAGATCTGCGACCTGTGCACCAACCACTGCAAGATAAGTGTCGCGACCATCGAGGGCCAGCAGGTTGCCTACGGTTTTCTCTGCGGCCGCGACTATGAAACCCCGAACTACGTGGCCCGCAGCTCGGGGGCCTTCGATCTGCTGCAGGAGAGAAAACAGCTGAGCCGCTTTCATAAACAAACTATTAATCAAACTATTGCCGGCGATCTGACCATCGGCCTGCCGGCTGCCGTCCATCTGGTTGACGATCTGCACCTGTGGCGGATGTTTTTCGATCTGCTCGGGATCAAAACCCTTTCCAGTGAAAAATATGACGAGGCGCTCAGGGAAGGGAAAAAGCTGAGCCAGTCGGAGTTTTGCGCGCCGATGACCGCCATGCACGGCCATGCCAGGTGGCTGCTCGACCGCACGGATTACCTCTTCATGCCCATCTACCTGGAAAACAAGGCGAAAGACGCCCGGCGCCAGTACTGCTATTACACCCAGTTCCTGCCCAGTCTCATCGCCGGCATGGTCGAGCAGGATGAGCAGCGGGTGCTCCGCCCGGTCATCAGATATCTCTACACCAGCTTTCACACGAAGCTGCAACTGTTCCAGATGCTGCAGAAGATCAGGCCGGGCAAATGGAATTTTTTTGAGGTAACGGCGGCCTATGACCGGGCCGTTGAATTCGACCGGGATTACCGCCAGAACCTGAAAGAACTCTACTCTTCCCGGATCGCCCAGCAAGGGCAGAAGGATATCAGCGTGGTCTTTGTCGGCCGCCCCTACACCCTCCTCTCCCCCGCGCTGAACGGCAACATTCCAGGTGTTTTCAGGAACATGGGAATCGACACCTTCTATCAGGACATGTTGAACGGCGAAGCAAAAAACTCTACCCCCCTGCGGCCGCTGCTGCAGGAAATCCACTGGGAACACGCTGCCAGAATTATCGAGGCAACCGAAGTGATCGCCGCAACTGACGGGATCTACCCGGTGTATGTAACCTCCTTCAAGTGTTCGCCCGACGCATTTGCCCTTGAATACTTCAAGACCATCATGGACCGCCACCGCAAACCGTATCTGATTCTGGTCCTCGACGGCCATGATTCGAGTGTCGGCTATGAAACGAGGATCGAGGCGGCGATCAGGTCCTTCAGGAATCATCGCGAGAAAAAGCCAGTGTTTTTGCCGGTCGAATACAGCACGCTCAATCAGAGCTATGCCCAGTCCCTCGAAGGCAAACATGTGCTTTTCCCAAACTGGGATCACATTACCTGTGCGCTGCTGACCGCCACCCTGAAACGGGAAGGATACGATGCCTACCTTTTGGAAGAAACGGATCAGATTGTCCGCGAGAGTCTCAGGCATAACTCCGGTCAATGCATTCCGCTGAATGTTATCGCGCAATGCGCGATAAACTACATCAAAAAATATAATCTCGATCCGGCCAAGTGCGTGCTGTGGCTCAATCGCTCCTACCTGGGATGCAATATCCGGCTGTATCCCCATTATATCCGGCAGATATTCATCGAACATGGC
>CAYTVF010000274.1:0-4726 GCA_964441345.1 uncultured Desulfopila sp.
TCGTAACAGAATATGGAATTGCCGATGTCAGAGGGAAATGCGATTCCAAAATCATCGAAGAAATATTAAAAATAACCGATTCCCGTTTTCAGGACGATCTGATCAAGGAAGCAAAACTTCATGGAAAACTGGCCCCGGATTTCGAGCTTGCGCCAGAGTACCGGCAAAATTTTCCGCATAAACTTGAATCATGGCTGAAGCCTTTCCAGGCTGACGGTCACTTTGTTCCGTTTCCATTCGGAACTGATTTTACAGATGAGGAGATAGCCATCGGCGGCTCGTTGAAGGCCCTGGCTGCAAAGAAAAAACCGGTCGTGATCAAGGGTCTTCTTGCCGAAATGTGCAGATCCGTTCCCCCGCATGCGAAACCATTCCTGAAAAGAATGCAGCTTGATAAGCCCAGCACGGGGAAAGAAAAAATAATGCGGAAAGTCGTGCTCTCAGCCTTGAGAGCTCACGGCAAAATTTAGCAGCCGTTACGAAATAACCTGGCTATTTTCACTCATTTTTGCTAGGCTGTTCGACCGTTCCAAGCAATTCCTTTGGCCGGGTTATTTTCAAACACATCACCCGCGGCTGCTGTTTACTGCGTGCTGTTCACTGCGATGAGGGGGAAGATCGAAAATGATTACTTGCTATCTTAAATACGTTGTCGATCCTTACAAAGTCGATGAATTTGAATCATATGCCAAGATGTGGATTCCGCTGGTAAATAAATTTGGCGGGATACATCATGGCTATTTTTTGCCGCATGAAGGTGCAAATAATATCGCGGTTGCTCTGTTCAGTTTTCCGAGCCTTTCCGAATATGAAGAGTATAGAATCAAAATCCAAGACGATCCCGATTGCCAACTGGCATTTAAGCATGCAAAAGATACAAGGTGCATCATAAGTTATGAAAGAAACTTCATGAGGCCGATTTTTTAAATAAATATTTGTATCTGCTCAACACTATTGATAAAGTTCCCCCATCCCCGGGCGGAAAGGGGGTTAAGGGGAGGGAGCAAGCTCACCCACCCCTCAATCCCCTCCCGTCAAGGGAGGGGAGGATAAAACCAATCAAACAAAGGGCATACTATTAGAATAAACTTAATAGTTACAAATAGTAACACTCAAGACGGAACCGTCACAATGTCAGGTATATACGAATGGTTCGTGCAGAAAATATAGGCTGCGCTATCGAGAAAGGCATCATCGTCAAAAAGGCGGTGCAATAATGTCAGGAAACATGATAAAAGGCTTAAGATGTATCGGTAATTACGATTCCAGGCTGATAGTCAACAATCCGCCTCATCAAATTTTAAAAAGGAGGAATCCCATGTCTCACTTCTTTCGACTCATCGTGGCACTCGGGGTGATCGCCCTCGTGGGTCTCGCGCCTCTCGCCCGGGCCGAGGCCCCCAGGGTCCAAACCCAGGTGCCCGGCTACTACCGGCACCAGCTTGGCCGGTTCGAAATCACTGCCCTCTACGACGGCGCAATCGAGCTGGACACCAAGCTGCTGTGCAATACCACCGCAACCGACCTGAATCGGTTGCTGGCCCGCATGTTCGTCGGTAATCCGAAGATGCAGACGGCGGTGAACGCCTATCTGATCAACACCGGCGACCACCTGGTGCTGGTCGATACCGGCGCCGCAAAGTTGTTCGGTCCCTCCCTGGGATATGTGCTGCAGAACATGAAGGCTTCCGGCTATGATCCGGCCCAGGTGGACACGGTCGTCATCACCCATATGCATCCGGACCATATCGGCGGCCTGGACGATGCCGGCGGGCAACCGCTCTTCCCGAAAGCCCAAATCATGGTCTCGCAAGTGGACAGCGATTTCTGGCTGTCGGAGAAGACCGCCGATGAGGCGCCAACCGACGTCCAGCCTTTTTTCAAAATGGCCCGCGACAGTGCTGCCCCGTATCTGGCCAGCGGCCAATGGAAAACCTTCTCGGCGGGAAGCGTGCTGGTGCCTGGTATCGAGGCCGTCAAGGCCAATGGCCATACACCGGGCCATACCGCTTATGCCGTAGAGTCCGAAGGGCAAAAGTTGCTGATCTGGGGTGATCTGGTGCATGCCCACGCCGTACAGTTTGCCAGGCCGGGCGTTTCCATCGAATTTGACATCGACCAGAAACAGGCCATCGCCACCCGGCGCAGCATCATGAAAGCCATGGCGGCAAGCAAATCCCTGGTAGCTGGGATGCACCTGCCCTTTCCGGGCATCGGCCATGTTCGGGCGGAGGGTAAAGGCAAGTACAGCTGGGTACCGATCGAACTGAGAGCACAAAACGCGGTTTAAAGCTATTCTTGATCGCATTGCAGCCAAGATTCCCGGGATTGCCAGTATCGATACGCAGGAGACGTTGGACAAACGCGTATCGTTACGCTTCAATGACGGTGCCTTTGGCAACCCATTTTTCGCTCAACAGATGTCGGACGGCACACTCAAAAGTTTTTGCTTACTTATTCCTGTTGGAAGACCCCGATCCACCGCCGTTCATTTGCATCGAAGAACCGGAAAACGGCCTCTACCACAAACTGTTGGAAGTCTTGGCTCAAGAGTTCCGCATTCATGCCACCGGCAAGAAAAATGCACCACAGATTTTCGTTACCACGCATCAGCCGTATTTTGTCGATGCGCTGGCTCCCAAAGAAGTATGGATCCTGGAGAAAGGCAAAGATGGCTACTCCACCGTGCGCCGCGTCTCTGAACTGGAAGATGTAAGCAACCTCGTGGCTGAAGGGTTGCCTTTGGGCGGTCTTTGGTACAGCGACTATCTCGATGCGAGGTGAATATGCACGTTGAGATTTTGGTGGAGGACAGCTCCGGTGAAAAATTATTACACGAGGATACAGCCCTACAGAAGCATTGTCACTCCGCTCTGCAGTAGCTTGTAAAGGCTTTACGCACCAACACTCTGATACAGGATCGGGTGCAGCGCCTCATGACGATCCGCGGAGTGGGAGAGGTCACCGGCGCTGACCTGAGCGCTGGAGATCGGCGATCCCTTGCGCTTCAGTTCTTTCCGGCAATCGGCGAGAGCGGTTCACCCCGCAAGAGGCCTCTTAACAGGCAGTTCCACAATAACTTCGGTGCCATCGGTGTCGGGCTGCCGAAAGGTCAGAGTCCCGGCGTGCAGATCGATCGCCTTTTGGGCCAGGCTCAGACCAAGTCCGGTTCCGTATACCTTGGTGGTAAAAAACGGTTCGGTCACCCTTCTGGAATATCCGGCCGGGATACCTATCCCCGTATCACGGATAGAGAGCGTCACCTTCTCGTTTTGCCGGCCTATGGTTATTGCAAGACTGCCGCCCTGCGGCATCGCCTCGACACTGTTTTTCAGGATATGGACAAGCGCGAGCCGGATCTGCTCTCGATCGATCATAATGGGCTGTATGGGGTCGGCTGCTGTAAATGCGATGGCGATATGCTGCCGGTCGAGTTCGGATTGCAGGAGATCGATTACGCTTTTCGCGAGGGCGACAAGATCGGTGGGCTCGGGAACAAAATCGGCATTTTTGGTGTAGGTGAAGAGATTGGCAAGGACGTTTTCCAGCCGATTGGCCTCTTTGGCGATCACATCGAGATATTTATGGGAATTTTCCGCTTCCGGTTTCTTCAAAAGCCGCTTGGCCAGCCCCCCGATCGAGAGGATGGGGTTGCGGATCTCATGAAATATCTTGGCCGAAATCTGCCCAAGAGCGGCCGAGCGTTCCGCCTCGACCAATAAATTCTTATCGCGGTTGACGGTCACATTAATCTCGTCGAGATGATCCTTCCGGCTCATTTCCAGACTGACATTACAGAGGTAGCCCGGAGAAAGACAGATACCATCTTCCTTGAAATGGGTGACCGACGCCCAGTCTTTCAGCCAGACCTTGCGGCGGTCCGGCAAAGCTACTTTGTATATGACCTCCCCTACCCCCTCTTTCGCCGATTCCCGGCGCAACCGGAACCGCTGATTCTCCAGGTCGTTCCTGTTGAGGATTGATTCCGTTATCTCGGGATATACGGCTGTCTGCCGATAGTGACGATGATCGATAATCGATTCCCGGAAAGTTCGGGCAATTGTTGCAGGGCTGCAGTGGAAAAGCTCAAGAAAACGACCACTGACAAACTCATACCAGATTCCGGGCTGATCGGTCCGCCACGCGGCGATATAGGGCATCACCGACAGTCCAAGTTGATCGAAGGAGGTACAGCTTGCAATCTGGCAGGCCACCGTGCTACGCAGCCGCAGGCTGTACGTGCCCGTGAGGATCTGGCCATAATAGCCTTCGGGAGGGACGGGAGATGGCATAGCTTGTGTCATCCGCTCGTTGAAGTTGAGGAGACCAATACGGTTTTTCAGCTTGTGCGGAAACCTGTCCGCATCTATCCGGACAGCAACGCGACTACCTCACCTCAACTCTATCATATTCTCCCGGTACGGGCAAAATACCGTTTTTCGGTCGGATCGCCCCCCATCGCACTTCGACGAGGAAAATTGAACTTGCAAGCCTCAAATATCATGGCGTAAAGTGATGCAACAACCTGATGTCAACGCGGATCCCGATTTTCAATCGAACAGCGTCTATCAACAACAGCATCATCAGGCTTGTTATTTGTATTTGATAGCGTTAAATGATATCTTTGGAAAAAATAGAGCTTACACAAAGGAGGTAGCCACATGTCCAAAGCACAAGATACCAAAAAAGCCGAGAAGAAAAAGCCGCAGAAAACTGCAAAAGAGAA
>CAYTVF010000275.1:0-4669 GCA_964441345.1 uncultured Desulfopila sp.
GACCCGCCACCACCATCGCTGGCAGATCGCCTTCAAGAAAAACACCGAAACCGCCGAGGTCAAGGTTGTGCGGGTGGTCGCCCAGACCTCCCGGTCCGGCCGGGTCAACCCGGTGGCCGAGGTCGAGCCGACCCGGCTCTCCGGCGCCCTCATCCAGCGGGCCACCGCCCACCACTATAATATGGTGCGGGAGAAAGGGATCGGGCCGGGGGCGATCATCAGGCTGTCGCGCAGCGGCGAGGTGATCCCGAAGATCGAAGAGGTTCTGGCGCCGGTGGCGGCCGAGCTGCCCGAGCACTGCCCGAGCTGCGGCTCGCCGCTCATCTGGGAGAGCGACTACCTGCTGTGCATCAACACCATGAAGTGCCCGGCCCAGATAACCAATGGTATCGAACATTTTTTCAAGGTCCTCGGCAATGTCGACGGTTTCGGCCAGTCGTCGATCCGCAAGATGTATGAGGGCGGCATCCGTTCGCTGCCGGAGATCTACGCCCTTTCCGAAGAGCGGCTGGTGGACCTCGGGTTCGGGCCGAAACAGGCCGAGAATATGGTGGCCCAACTGCAGCGGAGCCGTCTTTCGCCGATCGAGGACTGGCGTTTTCTCGCCGCCTTCGGCAATTATCGGATGGGCATGGGCAACTGCGAGAAGTTGCTCGCCGTTTTTCCTCTGGCCAGGGTCTTTACGCTCACTAAAGAGGAGATCGTCGCCATCAAGGGTTTCAGCGATAAAACCGCAGACGAAATGCTGGCCGGGTTGCGGGCCACGGCCGATCTTTTTTCTGCCCTCCATGGACTGGGCTTCAACCTGATCGCCACCCCGCTTGAGGCGGAGCAGGCAGCGGCCGGCGATGGCCCCCTGGCCGGCAAACTTGTGGTCTTCACCGGGACGATGCGGCAGGGCAGCCGGGAGGATATGAAAAAGCAGGCCAAATTTCTTGGCGCCAAGGTCGGCGATGCAATTACCGGCAAAACCGATATGCTGGTATGCGGCGACAAGGTGGGGGCGGCCAAGTTGACCAAGGCCAGGACCCTCGGAGTATGGATTGTGTCGGAAGAGGAGTATCTGCAGCTGCTGCGGGAAAGCGGTGCGGGGAAGTAAAAAGATGCCCGCAACGCCTGTCGGGCGGGATTACTTGGGCGGTTCGAGAAGCTTGCCGGCTTTGGCGATATTCTCGTGGGCGACTTCGTCGATGAAGATGAGCACGGCCTCGGGCGGCTTGTTGGCCTCTCGGCAGATCACTTCGGTGACGCCCTTGCTGATTTTTTGTTTCTGTTCCTTGGTAAGGGTGCCGGCAACCCGGATATTGACGTAGGGCATGATAAATCCTCTCGGTAGAGTTTTTTTAATAGGTGGAATGTTTTTAGCAAGTATGGTCAGTCTGACCGACTCCACGGAATGTACCTTATTTTGTAATTAATCATCAAGAGGTGTCTATGCATATTCTCGTGACGGGCGGGGCAGGGTATATCGGCAGTCATACCTGCCTGCTGCTCCTTGAAGCAGGGTATCGGGTGACGGTGGTCGATAATCTGTCCAATTCCAGCAGGGAGTCGCTGGGCCGGGTGGAGGAATTGACCGGGCAAAAGATCTCGTTTCATCAGGTCGACCTGCTCGATAAGGATCGTCTGGCCGAGGTTTTTGCAGGCGTCCCGGAAAAAATCGATGCGGTGATTCATTTCGCCGGGAAAAAGGCGGTGGGGGAATCTGTTGAAAAACCGCTGCTCTACTATTCCAACAATCTGACTGGAACGCTCAACCTCTGCGCGGTGATGGCCGCCCATGGGGTGAAGAATATCATCTTCAGTTCATCGGCCACGGTCTACGGCGATCCGGCCACGGTCCCGATCAGGGAGGATTTTCCCCTGTCCTGCACCAACCCGTACGGACGGACCAAACTCATGGTCGAAGAGATCCTGCGGGATGTCCACCATGCCGATAGGGAGTGGAATATCTGCCTGCTCCGCTATTTCAACCCGGTCGGGGCCCATAAGAGCGGCCGGATCGGCGAGGACCCGGGCGGCATCCCCAACAATCTGGTGCCCTATATCGCCCAGGTGGCGGTGGGCAAGCTGGCCCGGCTTTCCGTTTTCGGCAACGACTATCCGACGGCTGACGGCACCGGGGTGCGGGATTATATTCATGTGGTCGATCTTGCCCATGGCCACGTCAAGGCCATCGCCAGGCTGCTGCAGCGGCCCGGCGTGGTCGTCTACAACCTCGGCACCGGCAAGGGATACAGCGTGCTCGAAATGGTACGGGCTTTTGCCCTGGCCAGCGGCCGGGAAATTCCGTATCGCATCGTCGGCCGCAGGCATGGCGATATTGCCGCCTGCTATGCCGATCCGACCAAAGCCCTGGTTGAACTTGGCTGGCAGGCAGGCTTTGGCCTGCGCGAGATGTGCGAGGACACCTGGCGCTGGCAGAAGAACAATCCGCAGGGGTATTAGTCCTTAGGGAAATTAAAATTTAGGGTACGCTTTCCTTTTCGTGTCTTTGGTGTATTGCGTGGTTAATCTCCTATTCATCATCAACCCCCATATCAGGAGTGGGCTCAATCTGCTTTACCGGTTTTGTGGGAGGCAGAAAATTTTCGCTGGTGACCACGCTTTTACCCGTTTTCTTTTCCAGCTCAAGCCGCGCGCTTTTGGCGATTTTGCCGCCCTTTTTGCCTGCTTCAGCGTTTTCCGACATTCCGCTTGCATCGACACTTTCGGCAATTTGGCGGGTGGAAAGCTCTGCAAGAGCCGTGAAAATCAGTTCGGCTTCATTCATGTGGTCACGCAGATTCTGGGCTTTAAGCCCTTTGATCTCCTTATAGGGCAAAATACCTTATTCTGCCGGATTCGGCCATAAATCCACAAAACATACAAGAATGTTCATCTTGAGAGTTTGCTTGCATCCCTTTCCTCATACATGCATCCGGGCGCAACGCCCGGTTGCACCTCGCCGTTTTTCACAAGACCATTGCCCAGCCCGGAAGTACTTCCCGCAGCTTGCGGCAGCACTCTCCCGACCGCCCCTCTCTCCCGGAAGTCATCTGAAGTCATGCTCTTATCCGACATTGTAGTGCTCATGAATTTTTTTTGAGAAAAGGTTCAAAAAAAATGTGCATTTTATGCTAATAGTTTCGACATCATGGCATATGCACAATTTTAATGGGTAAAAACAGTATTGCACTTCCCTGGGCCTAATGGTATTTTCTCCCAAACTTAATCAAGAGGCACTGTTTGCACAATGCGACCAATTAATACGAGAGCTATGATCTTTGGCTGCGGCAACATCATCATGGGCGATGATGGGTTCGGTCCCGCGGTAGTCGGCGAATTGCAGGCTCGCTATGACCTCCCCGAGGATATTCAGGCCATCGATGCCGGCACGGGCGTCCGTGAATATCTGTTTGATTATCTGCTGATGGAAGAGGGGCGGCCGGAGCGGATCATCGTTCTCGACGCCGTCGATTTCGAGGGGCGCCGGCCCGGCGAACTGTTCGAAATCCAGCCCTCCGAGATCCCCGCCAAGAAAATTCATGACTTTTCCCTTCATCAGTTTCCCACCGTCAATCTTTTGCAGGAGCTTGCCGATCATACCGGAATCCCGGTGTTGATCCTCGCTGCGCAAATTGAATATATCCCGGAAGAGATTGCCCCCGGGCTTTCTTCCGTTATGGTCAAAGCTGTTACAGAAGCATGTGAAAAAATAGCACAAATTCTTTCTTTAACTGTCAAATGAGGTGACCTTTTATGATGTACGAATTTAAAGTCAGCGAGCTTGCAGAAGAATTTGGGGTTCATCGAAATACCATAAGGAACTGGATCAACGCCGGCACCCTTTCCGCCAAGGAAGGTCCCGGTCGCAAGTACCTTATGAAGTTTCATGATTACCAGAAACTCTGCGAAAAGTTTGGGCGTGAACCCCATGTCCATCCGTCCAACAATGTCAGCCCCAAAGCCCTCGGCGCGTTGGAGAAAACCGACAGAGAGCCGCTGGCAATCGACGGCGTGAAGAGTCAGCTCGCCCTCGACCCGGCCTGGGCCGACTCCTGCCTGACCTGCGGCACCTGTGCCAGCGCCTGCCCGATTTCAGGAGTTGATGGCCTCGACCCCCGCAAGATCGTGCGCATGGCGGTGCTGGGCATGGACGCGGATCTGGTCCAGTCGAACTGGCCGTGGAAGTGCACCATGTGCGGCAAGTGCGAGGAATCCTGCCCGGCCAATATCCAGATCACCGCGCTGATGCGCAAAATTCGCGGCACCAGGAAACGTTCAGCGGTTCCCGGCCCGATCCATAAAGGTGTCGTGATGTGTCTGGAGCGCGGCAACAATCTCGGCATCCCGAAAGACGACTTCGTCTTCCTCTGTGAAGATCTCGGCGAAGAGCTGGCCGAAGATTGCTGTCCCGGTTTTAAAACCCCCATCGATGTGCACGGGGCGAGGGTACTGGTCACGGTCAACTCAAAAGAACCGTTCGGCGAACCGGACGATATGAAGTGGTGGTGGAAGATCTTCTATGCCGCCGGCGAATCATGGACCCTCTCGTCGGAGTACTGGGAGGGCGTCAACTGGGGTCTCTTTTCCGGCGACGACGAAGCGATGAAAACCGTAGTCGGCCGGATTGTCGACAACATGCGGAGGCTGAACTGCAAGGTTCTCCTCCTCCCCGAGTGAGGCC
>CAYTVF010000276.1:0-4657 GCA_964441345.1 uncultured Desulfopila sp.
CTCAATTCTGGACACTGCCAGCCAATTTGTCGATTTTTTGTACACTCCACTCCGGTATGGGGAGATGCCGGGCTTACGTTCCTTACCTTTCTAACGAAGGAATCATTGTTAATTCAGAGAGATACTGAATCGACCACTCATTTTTTGCGTTCTGGAACGTGAAATGCATAAGCATCCGCAAAATACTCTGCATATAAAAGGGGAGGAAAATGTTTCTCAAAACTCTGTTCATTGTTATTCCGATTGGCGCGATAGCGGCCGTGCATCTGCTCCATCCCGGTTCGCACACCGGTTTTCATATTGTCAACCAGCAGCTCTTTTTCATACCTCTGGTCCTCGCGAGTTTTTGGTTCGGCGCCCGTGCCGGTCTGGCAACGGCTGTAGCCGTAAGTTTTCTTTACGGTCCGAGCATGCTCTTCCGACACCACGAGGAGGGCAGGTTCCTGGTAGTTTTCACTCAAGTTTCCCTCTACCTGTCCATCGCCTACTTGATGGGCTGGCTGTCGGACAGGCAGCGCCGCCAACAGCAGCAACTGCTCAAAAATGAGCGGATTAACGCTCTCGGCAAGGCTGCATCGACAGTCGGCGTCGAGATCAGGGATATTGTGAGAGAAGTTGAGTCAATCTATAACCGCTCGGGCGGATTGAAAAATGAAGAAGCCGATGATGGCTTTCAGAACGAGATGAATCGGCTGAAGAGAATGGTGGATGAATTGGGGCTTTTCGCCACATCTTCCGAGCACGTCTCCTTATCATCGGATCTCAACGACATACTGTGGCATAGTCTCGGCAAATATCGCCCGGAAGCTCTCGACAAAGGGCTGAAGATAACGATTCAGCCAAATGAAACGGGCTGCCGGTCAACGGTACCGGTTGAATCGATTTCCCGCATTTTCGATGCACTGGTCGACAATGCAATCGATTTTTCGCAACCGGGACAGGCTATCGTCCTCCGGTCATTTGGCGGCGAAGGGCAGTGGATACTTGAGGTAGCGGATTTGGGCACCGGGGTGGCGAAGGAAAACGCAGAGAAATTATTCACCGCATTTTTCACTACCAGACCCGACGGTTACGGTCTTTCCCTCTCATCCGGCAGGAAGTTGCTGCGGGACCTCGGCGGCGATCTGGTCTATGCCCCAGGAGACAATGGCGGAGCGATTTTCAGGATGCTTATCCCACGCCAACCACCGGGGGAAGGCAATAAAGGTATTGCTTCTCAAAGTGTATAATCATGCGGGATACGCTGCTGCTCAAGGCCGAGAAAACATTTACCTTCTCCAAACCGGCCTTTTTCCTTCTCCTGGCTTCCGTTCTCCTCGCCGCTATTCTCGTCGTCGCCACCGTTGACTATATCGACCGGGGTCTGCAGCTTATGAAGCTCTCTTTTCTTCGCCAGGGAACGACCATGATCCATTCGTTTGAGGCCGGCGCGCGCACCTCGATGCTGTTTCGCCATTCGACCGGCCATAATCCCCTGGTCGATCTCGCCGCCGAAATCTTGAAAGACAGCGGTATTGCCTACATCAGGATAATCGATGAAAAAGACACGGTTCTTGTCGCGGAAGGGGCTATCCCCAAGTCCATGGTGAAGACATTTGCCGACATCCGGGAGGTCGGTTCCAAACCGGTATCGACGATTAACTGGGATGACGGCATCTTCGAGGTTACCAAACAGTTCATTCCCATCGAGCCGACAACGACGGGCATGACTATGATGGAACAACGCTGGGAACAATGGAACATGGCGCACAAACCGCATGGCAGGATGTTTATTTCCGTGGGCTTTTTCACCAGTGAGTTTGAAACGGCCAGAAAAGAGGACATGCACCACGCCCTTTTTATGCTGACCATGCTCCTCCTGCTCTTTGCCGCCGGTCTTTATTTTGTTTATCTCTACCGGAACATGCGGGTCACCCACGCCACCCTGCTGAATACCAGACTCTATGCGGACAACGTCCTGGAAAGCATTCCCGACAGCCTGATAACCCTGGACCCCGACAACAAAATAGTCTCCTGCAACAAAAATGCGGAGAGGCTGCTCGGCAAATCGATGAAGGACATTGCCGGGCAGCCGATCCTTGAGGTCTTCCCGGCCTGCCCGGCCGACCTCCTCAAGGCGGAAGACAAGCCTCTTGAGCAAACGGCGGAATGTACCCATGCCGGAGGCGAGATCGTGCCGGTCAAAGTCGGCAGCGCCCGATTGATCGATCACCTGGATAACTGGATCGGCCACGTCCTGGTGCTGAGAGATATTCGAGAAATACGACAGATGGAACTGCAGCTCGAACGATCGAGAAGACTGGCGGCCCTCGGCAGCATGGCGGCCGGCATTGCCCATGAGGTGCGCAATCCGCTCGGCACCCTGCGGGGATTCGCCCAGTTTTTCGGCGGTGAAGCCGGTGCCTCCGATGCCTGTAAGAAGTACGCTCACATCATGATAAGCGAGGTCGACCGGCTCAACCGGCTTGTCTCCGAGCTCCTGCAATTCGGCGCCCCCCGTGAACTTGTGTTCGAAAAAGTGGATGCCGATGGTTTCCTGGAGAAAATCGCCACTCTCCTGGAACGGGACTTTTCGGCCAGGAAGATTTCCTATTCATCCCGAAAAGATGACGATGTCACTCTCTATGGCGATTCGAATCTGCTCATTCAGGTCGTTCTCAATCTGTTGAAAAACAGCATCCGGGCAACACCCGCGGGCGGTAACATTTCGCTCGACTTGACCCGGTCCGGCACCGACTGCCGGATATGCGTGCGTGACTCGGGCAAAGGAATGAGTGAGGAGACCCAGAACAAGATGTTCGACCCCTTCTTTACCGACAGCAAAGACGGCACGGGCTTGGGACTGGCGGTATGCCACCGGATAGTCGAACAGCACCATGGCCGCTTCGAGGTGACATCGAGGGTCGGACAGGGAACGGCCGTTGTTATCGTACTCCCCGGGGAGAGGACGCATTATGCCTGAAATAAAAAGACATGCGGGAAGTTTCGACATTTTGCTGGTTGACGATGATTTTGGCCACCGCACCATGCTGAAGCTGAATCTGGAAAAATTGGGGTATTTTGTAATCGACATTGAGGACGGCGATCAGGTTCTCGACGCACTCGGTAAATCGCCGGTCGATCTTATTCTGCTTGACTTGAAAATGGAACGGATGGGAGGGATAGAAACGCTCGAAGCCCTGGCCGCGGCCGCCATTACCATCCCGACAATTGTCATAACTGCGTTCTCTTCGATTGAAAGCGTCGTCACCGCCATAAAAAAAGGAGCGTACGATTACATCACCAAACCCATCGATATCGGCAATCTTGCCCATGTCCTGACACGTGCCCTGAACCACAATTCCCTGCGCAGAGAAAACGACCAGCTCAAAAAACGGCTGGCGGAACAGTATACATTCGGCAATATCATCGGTTCGAGCACCGTCATGCAGGAATTATTCGCCACCCTGTCGCTGGTTGCGGTCAGCGACGCAACGGTGCTCATCCGCGGCGAATCGGGAACCGGCAAGGAGCTGGTCGCCAATGGCCTCCACGAAAACAGCCCGCGAAAAAACGGCCCCTTCGTCAAGGTCAACTGTTCGGCGCTGCACGAAAGTCTGCTGGAAAGCGAACTGTTCGGACATGACGCCGGAGCCTTCACCGGGGCGACCGGCAGAAGAAAGGGACGGTTCGAACTCGCCCATAACGGCACCCTCTTCCTCGATGAAATCGGCGACATGAGTCTGACGACTCAGGCCAAGATATTGCGCGTCCTGCAGGAGGGCGAATTCGAAAGGCTGGGAAGCAGCGACACAATGAAGGTCGATGTCAGGCTGCTGGCCGCCACCCATAAAGATCTGGAGGCGATGATCAAACAGGAGACCTTTCGCCAGGATCTGTTTTTCCGCCTGTCGGTGGTGCCGATTGTCATGCCGCCGCTCAGAGAGCGACAAGGCGATATCATCGAGCTGGCCAATCATTTCCTGACCCGCTACATCAGGAAGAATAAGAAAAATATCAAAGGTTTTCATCCGGAAACCCTGAACATATTGATGCGTTACCAGTGGCCCGGCAATATCAGGGAACTGGAAAACACCATAGAACGCGCGGTTATTCTGTGTCTTGGCGAAGAGATCACGCCACGGGAATTACCCCACCATTTCCTGCCGAAGCGTGAAAAAAACATCGCCATGCACCTGCCGGACCAGGGCTGGACCCTGCGCGACATGGAGCGGGAGATGATTCGTTCAATGCTGCAGGAAACGAACAACAATAAAAGCCTGACCGCTAAAAAGCTGGGCATCGCCCGGCAGACCCTGATCAATAAACTGAAGGAATATGATTTATAGAGTATATTTAAAACAAATCACCCGTCACCCCACTCAACCCATTTCCAATGGAGGATATATGAACCTGACAAAAATCGCTTTCACCTGCATGGCAACCGTTCTGATGTTTGCCGGTGTCGCCGTAGCCGGCGACTATAAGGCAACCAGTAAAGCCGGAGATTTCGAGGTCGCGCTGACCATCGACAAAAATCCACCGGCGGTCGGCAATAACAATGTCACCATCGCCATCAAGGACAGCACCGGCCAGCCGGTCACCGATGCCTCGGTCCGGCTGGAATTCGGCATGGCGGCCATGCCCGGCATGCCGGCGATGAATTATAAAGCCGACG
>CAYTVF010000277.1:0-4651 GCA_964441345.1 uncultured Desulfopila sp.
GCAACTTCTGTCCATGAACCAAACGACAAACCGATGCCATGGTCAATTCGGCTTGTCGTTTGATCAGGTCATCACAATGATAAAGACGACTCTCAACGAATCCGCCAGACCAATGGAAGCGGAAGATTCGCTGCGCAAAAGCGAGCACGACTTCCGCATTTTGTTCGAAAACCACCCGCTGGGCGTTATCCGCATGGATCATGAAGGGACCATCCTGGATTGCAATGACAGATTTCTGGAACTGGTGGGGGCGAGCCGGGAGCAACTCATTGGCGGCAATGGTGCCGAACACGGACTCCCGGGCATACGGCTGGTAATTAAAAAAGCGCTGGCCGGAGAAGTGGCAATCGTCGAAGGCGAGTATTCCACGTTAACCGGCAGCAAGACGACCTTGCTGCGTATTGTTTACAAGCCGGTCAAACCCGGCGGCGAACCGCCGACCGATATAATTGCCACAGTGGAAGACATCAGCAGCGGCCGGCACGCCGAAGAAGAGTTCAGGACGGTGAGTGAAAGGATGAAAGCAATTTTCAGCTCGATAAAAGATCCGATCCTGGTCCATCCCTATTCCCCCCATTTCGGCCACGGGACCTTCAGCGAAGTCAACGAAGTAGCTTGCACCCGCTACGGTTATTCGCGGGAGGAGTTTCTCCGGCTCTCCGTCCAGGACATCATCAAACAGAATCCTGAGCAAAAGCTGCTGGCAGTTGAGCGTCTGGAAAAAATAATGGCCAGTGGGCACATGGTCTTTGAAACGGTGCATGTGACCAGGAATGGAGAAGAATTTCCGGTCGAGGTGAGCGTCAGCACCATGGAACAGGGGGAAGAAAAAGCCGTTCTGGCGGTGGTCCGCGATATTTCCGAACGCCATGCTGCCCAGCGGGAAAAAGCAAAATTGGAAGGCCGGCTGCAGCAGGCCCAGAAAATGGAGTCGGTAGGCCGCCTCGCGGGGGGAGTTGCCCATGATTTCAATAATATGCTGAGTGTCATCCTCGGATACTGCGATCTGGCGCTCATTGATGTGACCCCGGAACACCAGCTTTATAGAAATCTTATCGAGATACGCAAAGCGGCAAGGCATTCGGCGGATCTGACCCATCAGCTGCTGGCCTTTGCCCGCCAGCAAACGATCGCGCCCAGGGTGCTCGATCTGAACGAAGCAGTCGGCAGCATGCTTGCCATGCTGCGTCGTCTGATCGGTGAGGAAATTATCCTGGTGTGGCATCCCGCGGGCAATATCTGGCCGATCAAGGTTGATCCGGCCCAAATCAATCAGATCCTCGCCAACCTGAGCATCAATGCCCGCGATGCCATCAGCGGCAACGGCACAATCACCATCGGTACCGAAAATGTGGTATTGAATGAGACCGATTGCGTCAACATGCCGGATTCTCATCCCGGCGATTATGTGGTCCTCAGTATCCGCGACAACGGCCATGGCATCGAGAAAGAGACGCTGGAGCATATCTTCGAACCATTTTTCACGACCAAAGGCCAGGGAGAAGGCACCGGCCTGGGGTTGGCAACCGTTTATGGCATCATCCAGCAGAACCGTGGCTTTATCAGGGTCACCAGTGAACCGGGCCGGGGCACGACCTTCAGAAACTATCTGCCGCGATTCCAGGGGCAAGAAGAAATTCTGACGGGAACTCAGCGGAACACCGAGGCAAATGACGCGACAGGCAGGGAGACAATTCTGCTGGTTGAGGATGAACGGGCCATACTCGAAGTAATTTCGACGATGCTGCGCCGGCAGGGATACAATATACTTGCCGCGGCCACTCCGCACGAGGCTCTCAGGATTGCGGGACGCAGGGACAGGGAAATCCACCTGCTGCTGACGGACGTCATCATGCCCGAGATGAACGGCAAGGAATTGGCCAGGCGGTTACAAAAGATCCATCCTGGCCTTCGCTGCCTCTATATGTCCGGCTACACCGCCGATGTGATCGCCGACCACGGCGTACTCGAAGCCGGCATTCTCTTCATCCGCAAACCGTTCAGTCAGGATGACCTGCTGGCAACCCTGCGCGGTATTTTCGACCGCAACTGACGAGGCAACGACAAGGCCATCGGAACCAATATCGACAAGCAACATCTCAACCCTTCACGTCTTCGCGTGAGTCCTCTTACACCTCACACCCCACTCTTCCCTGTCAATTTTTCCTCAAAAACCTCCATAGCGTGGCACGTGACTTGCTAGCATACGAAGGATTTATAAAATGCGGGTTGTCTTTTTGACTTGTAATGTGCCGAAGTTCACTATCATTTTGTCTGCTCACAAGAGAGAGGAAAAATCATGCTTACCACCCTGGTCGTTATTTTCATCGTCGCTTATGCCGCTATTGCCCTTGAGCATCCCCTCAAGGTCAACAAATCGGCCTCCGCCCTCATCGGCGCCGGCCTGTTGTGGACAGTCTACGCCCTCTTGGGCGGGGATCATCTTGCCGTCTCACATAATCTGCAGGAATCGGTGGCGGCAACCGCCCAGATCGTCTTCTTCCTGATGGGGGCGATGACCATTGTCGAAGTGGTCGATGCCCATAACGGCTTCCGGGTCATCACCTCGCGCATCAAGACCACGCAAATCACCTCCCTGCTCTGGCTGGTGGGCTTCGTCACCTTTTTCCTGAGCTCCATCCTCGACAACCTGACAACGACCATCGTTATGATTTCGTTGATGAAAAAGCTGCTCGACCGGCATGAAGACCGGCTGTTTTTCGCCGGGATCATCGTTATTGCCGCCAATGCCGGCGGCGCCTGGACCCCGATCGGCGACGTTACCACCACCATGCTGTGGATCGGCGGGCAGATCACTACGCTGGCGATAATGAAGGGAGTTTTCCTCCCCTCCATGGCCTGCCTCATCGTCCCCCTCTTTCTTTTGACCTTCGTCCTGCGCGGCAAAGAAGTTATCGGCCCCAAAGTCGTTGAAAACGGCGCCGATATCACGACTACGCCGTTCGAACAGAATCTCATGTTTACCATGGGGCTCGGTACCCTGGTGGCCGCCCTCAAACGCATCGATATGAGCTGTATTGTCTTTTTTATCGGAATCCTGCTGGCCGTCGCCACCCTCGAACACACCCATATCCTCACCGCGCTCGCTCAATGGCTCTACAAGGCAGTCGGACGCCAGGATATCATTGTTACCCTGATCGGCCTGGCCAGCGCCGTGGTCGACAACGTCCCCTTGGTCGCGGCCTCGATGGGCATGTACGACATGGCGGTCTATCCGACCGACAGCTTTCTCTGGGAGTTCATGGCCTACTGTGCCGGCACCGGCGGTTCCATCCTGATAATCGGATCGGCCGCGGGCGTGGCCGCCATGGGGCTGGAGAAGATCCACTTCTTCTGGTATGCGAAAAAGATCGGCGGGCTCGCCGCCCTGGGTTATTTCGCCGGGATTTTCGTGTATATCGTGCAGTATACACTGCTCCACGGCTGATCCGCCGACCCAGTCCGGAAAACAAGAATATTCGTAAGATATTCAGTTTATTTCAAGAGTATGCACTTTGTCTGGTTGGTTTTAGCCTCCCCTCCCTTGACGGGAGGGGACAGAGGGGAGGGTGAGTTTGTGACAGGGGGAGGGTGAGTTTGCTACAGGGGGAGGGTGAGTTTGGAACGAAGGTGCACTTTGCGGCCTCCCCCACCCCCTAACCCCCTCCCGCAAGGGGAGGGGGAGGAGCGCTTCTACTGCATCAGGAGCTTATACACCTGGCTGCACGACATGAGCACACACATCGCGATCACCAGCGGCCTGATCAGCTTCTCGCCGCCGTTCAGCATGGTGTGACTGGCGAGCACCGCGCCGCACAGCTGACCGGCCATCATGGCCATGGCCAGAATCCAGACGATCTGACCGGCGGCGGCGAAGAGGGCCATCGAGCAGATATTGGTGGTGAAATTGAAGAGTTTTGCGCGAATGGTCGCCTGCAGCAGAGTCTGCCCGCGGAGTAGCACGCCGCTGGCGGCAAAGAATGAGCCGGCCCCGGGACCAATCGCCCCATCATACAAGCCGATGAGCGGAACCGCCGTAAGGCCGTACGCCCGCTCCGTTTGCCGGGGGTTGGTTTCCTTTTTGCCCACCTGCGGACTGGCGAAAAAATACCCGGCGACCGCGATCAGCAGAACAGGAATTCCCCAATGCAGCCAGCCGGTATCGACCCGCTGGATCAACCAGGTCCCGAGCATTGAGCCGATGGCGGCAGTGAACACCAGGGGCAGGAGTTGGAGAATCCGCAGATGGCCTTTTACGGCCAGCATGAGCGTGGCCGTCATGGTGCCGACGAACCCCTGGGCCTTGTTGGTCGCAAGGGCGGCAAGCGGAGGCACGCCTGCCAGCAGCAAGGCCGGCAGAGTAACAAGCCCGCCGCCGCCGGCCAGGGTATCGACCCACCCGGCCAGCAAGCCGACCAGAAACATCAGCACCACAATCGTCACCGACCAATCCATTTCAACCATAAAACTTCCCCCCTCACTCACCGGACCTGCGCCCTGATATACAAACAAAGCCCCATGATGGTTATGCCAATACCGGCAAGACCGGACATATTCGGCAGCGAGGCATGGAGAAAGAATATTTCCCCGAGAAGGGCAAAGATCACTTCGCTCGCCTGGGTTGCATCGACCGCCGACAGTTCATACGGAT
>CAYTVF010000278.1:0-4645 GCA_964441345.1 uncultured Desulfopila sp.
CAGATTTGAAGTCTGACGATTTGGAAAAAAGTCTTCTTGCAGCCTTCAAAACTCCCCCCGTCTGGAATTGGGAGACTGCTTATTGGGCATTGATGCGACCTAAGTCAAATACGATGAGAGTTTTTGCTCGTAGAAAGCCATGAACACTTTAATTCTTATCAATATTGTCACCACCGATTCACACTCTGTTCGCTCAATTGGCCGGATGCCCAGAATGCCGCCTGAACGCGGTTGGATACTCCGAGTTTTTTATAGATATTATACAGATGGGCTTTTACGGTGTTGGTGCTGATAGACAGCCTACTGGAAATTTCCTTATTGGAACGGCCGCTGGCGACCTGTTGCAGAATCGTTATTTCCCGTGAGCTGAGAACCCCCTGGCATCTGGCAATCTTTATCGTGCCGGCCGCGCTCATCCAGTCCATCAGAACCGTGTGCGGCACCCAGACTTCATCGTTGAGGATTGCGGTAAAACCTTTGGCAAAGGTCTCCAGGGGGGCGTCGGTATAAAACAAACCCCGTATCTTACAGACTTCGTGGGAATGCACGAGTTCCTTTTCCTCGCCTTTCATCAAATCACCTACAATCTTGGAAGGTATGGCGATATGCACCAGTGGGCGGTGCTCTGTCATGTCGTTCCCCCATGGAAAATTATTTCTTTTTCTTCCCGGTGGTACCTTCTACATGGCCACTGATTGTCGTGTTGACCGGATGGATGAAAAATGAGAATGGCGGGTAGACAAACCAATAAGTGAAACTGGAGGTTTCTTCGATGTCGATGCGGGTTGCCCCACGCTTTCTTGCTTCTAAGGTAAACTCGCTCACAGAATTCTCAATACTCGCATCTCCGGCCAACGGGTATAGCCAGAGAACATGCAGTGCCCAGGTGCTTGTCTGTTGGTACTCGACCGGTTCGCCACGGATGCCGGCAACTCCGTTAAATTTGTCAGCGTGCGTATGGAAGGAACAGCCGGATAACAAAAGCGATGAAATGAATACAAAAAACCAGCGAATCAGAAGTGAGTTCATAATGGATCGCCATTTCTCAAGCATAAGGGGGTATATACGAATACGGTTACGAACAATTCTCAGACCTTGATTTGGTAAGGTGCACGAAGTGCACGCTACTGCATCCCGATCGGTACTTCCTTCGATACCAACCGGGGTTGCAGCCATCCCTGCCGGCTAACCGGGATCCTGTTTTTTTTGACTACCTCCTTACCAGTCGAATCGTCACCTCATACCTGGCGGTATCCAGATCGGGGGGGAGCAGACTCGCATCGGGAGCCATGATGGTCAGGACCCGTCCTTTTTGCGGATCGGTTGCCTGTTTCGTCCGCCTCTCCCGCCCCGACGGCCCGGCGATTCCCTTGCGCGGCGGCCGAACATGGAGCAGTTGCGCTTCGATGAAGGTTCCGGCCTTCTTCTGCAGTTTCGGCCCCCGCGGATTCATCGGGGGGATCGAACCGATAATGATTTCCATAGGTTATTCTCCTCTCTCATTAACCAGCACTAGGGAACCCGGCATGTTGGGGGGCCACTTCCAACCACAACCTGGCTTCCTTCTGAAGCCGCTGCAAAGGAGACATTACCTTCCTCGTCGACCGTGACATTGATTCGCCCTTCACCATCGTAATAAAAGCCCCACTCTTGTCTGTCGTAGCTGATGGCGACTCCCCAGTAGGGACGGGAACAATTCGTATTGTGCCCTTTGTCTAAAAAAATTACGTCTTCTTGTCCGGGAATACTTAAAACAAGATTGCCTCTACTCGGAAGACTGCCGGCAATATCGTTGTGTGTACCTGTTGTAACCGGCACACCGACTAAAACCGTTGTTCTCCAATTGTTGATCAACTGGTCGATATTCCATAAAGCCAAACTCGGCTTTGCCAACAGCAGCATCCCGCCAATGACCAGAGCCGAAATAAGCAGTCGGTTATTTTGCCTTCTCATGATTTCACCTTCCTTTATCTTTTGATCAACCATTCATAGTTGCCGACGCCACATTCATGATGGCGGTGAGTCTGGTTGGTGATTACACCGTTGTTGTCGATGACTATCCCTCTGAAATAGCCAATAACCGAGACATCATCGTTAATACAGAGCACCCGTTCTTCAACGTTGACGCTTGTATCGTTATTTCCAACTTTAATCCGGAAATAATTGATGCGCGGATAGCGACTGGAGCCTACTACCTGCCAAAACAACTCCTGCATGGGCTTGCCATGATCATTGATCGGAATATTTCCTTTTTGCGGTGCACCTCCTCCCCCGGCAACAATGGCAATAATGGTGCTGGCCGGTTTAAATAATTCCGTGACATGATTATGACCATTGAAAACAAAGATTTTCATGCCAGGATTGTTATGACTGATATTAAGAAGTGTCTGAATCGGATCGTTCTTCAAATCGAGGGGTGGATGTTCGTAAGTTGAATAAGAAGGCTTGTGGTAAGTCACGAATATGTTTTTAATCTCCTTTTGTCCGCGTCTGATTCTTCCCACAAGGCTTTGCAGTGAAACCATGAGTTCATCAAATGAGCTTATGACTTCACAGTTCCAGCTCTTGTCATCCTGCTTGAATTTTTCTTTATCTTTCCCATACCCGCCACTGCAGAGATTCACAAAAAGGCTATCGCCGACAATGAAGGCGTAGTTATGCAGCTGGACTCTATCTTGGACAAGATAGGGAAAGGTCGCGAAATAATTTGTCATGGCATTTCCTTCGTCTGGCTCTTGCCATGTTTCATGATTGCCCGGGACCGGGAATAATTTTGCCTCGCTTATGGAACGCAGGCTGTCTGGAAATTGTGTTCGAATTTCTGACCAGTATGAATCCTTACTGCCGCGCCAGACGAAATCTCCGGTGTAAAGGGCAAAACTCACGCCCAAGTCCTGCATTTCACGTTTTGCCTCTTCATGGGTCCAATCCCGAAGCTTGTGATAAAGCTTATCGTCATTTTTGCTGTCATCTTCGGCAGTACGAGTATCGCCAAAGACAATGAATTCATAATTACGTTCGGCATCGTAGGTTATTTTTGGACTGGCTATGACATGGATTTCGTTGTCAAAATATGCGAAAGCAGGCGGACATGAAGAAAAACCTCCAAATATCAAACAAACTCCGACAACAAGGTTTTTTAGCTCATGGGATATGTTGCTGTTTTTCATCGTACCCTCCTTGCTGAGCGGTTCCTCGCGGCTTGCGGTCTTGTAGTCCGGTTGCGGCATCGGTGCCGGATCGATCCTCGGCTCGGCACACTCTGCCGCCATGATCACCCTGCCGAAAATTGCCAACCGCAGTAATCTTTTCATCCCGCAAGAAGTACCGTCACAATCAGGGGAAGATATTTCGCCATTCGCATCGCTTCTCTTTCTCCTTGCTTTCATTCGCACCTCCGGCGTTTCCTACGCTGTTTGTTTAAGTTCCTTTTTTATCATCACCTTTCTCCTCGGCGGACGGAAGAGCGGCAAGCCCTCCCGTGCACCGGCACGGGAGGAGAGAGAGGGCCGACGATCATGCCACCGCGTTTTGCACGACAATCTCGACCGGGATGGTGCCGATCGATGATCCTATTGCAGCGCTTATGTCCTGTTGGCCGATCAGGTTGTCGATGTCTGCGGCAGCCGGGGCGAGCAAGGCATCGGCTTGTTGCGGATCGGTTACCTGAACATAGGCGCCGCCCGAGTCGGTCCCGCCGTTGCTCTGGCTGTCACCGCTGCTCAGCAGACTGGTGAGAGTAATCACGTCGGACCCGGTGCCGGTCTGACCTCCGGCTGGTTCGCTGCCGCCGACCGTATCAGGACTTGTAGAAGCACTGCCGGTAGCAGGGCTTTCGCTGCCGCTGACCGTCTCGGGACTTGCAGTAGCACTGCCGGTGGCAGGGCTTTCGCTGCCGCTGACCGTAGCAGGACTTGCAGCAGCACTGCCGGTAGCAGGGATTTCGCTGCCGCTGACCGTCTCGGGCCCTGCAGCAGCACTGCCGGTAGCAGGGATTTCGCTGCCGCCGACCGTCTCGGGACCTGCAGCAGCACTGCCGGCGGCAATGCTTTCGCTGCCGCTGAACGTGGCAGGACTTTCGGCGCTGCTGTCCGAGGTATTGTTATCGCTATCGTCTTCGGTGCTCACGTCGTTGATAGCGACCGGGTCCGCCTTGCCGTTCGTATCCCCTTTGATTACAAGTCCACCGGAGCCGGACGCGTCCTGCTGTTCATTGGTAGCAAATGAGGTCAGAAGCGGGTCGCCGATACCGGCCGGATCGCTCCCGTCGCCGGTATCTCCCATGAGCATCAGGCTGCCGGAATCGATCAGCAGATCGTCCAGACCAATAGTCTCCGGGTTGGCGCCAGCGCCGGTTAAGTCTGCTACCCCTTCCCCCTGCAGCATATCCACATGTGTTGTATCACTCACGTTGCCGGCAACATCGGTCTGCCGCACCTGGACCGCCCCGTCGGCATAGCTGTCTGCCGCCAGAAGGAAACTGGTGCCCGCACCTTCCGTCCAGTTGGTGCCGTTGTCTATGCTGTATTGCCAGGTGGCGCTCTTCTCGAGACCGGTCACGTTGACCTTGCTCTCACCTTCCAGGCCGCCGTCGGCCGTCATCGCCACCGCCAGCCCGGCAACCATGGTATCGACCATGATTGTT
>CAYTVF010000279.1:0-4622 GCA_964441345.1 uncultured Desulfopila sp.
GGCAGGCCTGGCCGCGGACCGCGCCATGGCCGAGGCCCAGACGATGGCGGTCTCCACCGTCATCATGTTTCAGATTTTCTACCTGCTCAACTGCCGCAGTTTGAAAGGATCGATATTTACGATCGGGCTGTTCAGCAATCCGGCGGTGTTCATCGGCATCGCCGCGGTGCTGGTGCTGCAGCTGGCCTTTATCTTTGCGCCGTTCTTGAATACCATTTTCGGGTCGTCGCCCATTGCCCCGGGCGATCTTGGTCTGGTGACCCTGGTTGGTGCGTCGATCCTGCCGGTAATCTCGGTCGAGAAGTGGTGGCGTAATCGAGAGGCGAAAAGCCCGTTAAAGGGGTAATCTGATAGTTACAGCACCTGCATGATAAGATTGCCGACGCCTTGCTTTTCCAGGGATAAACGCTGGGCGAGTTTGTAGCTGAGATCGATGTCGCGGCCTTCCACGTACGGTCCGCGATCGGTGACCGTGGCCATGGCCTGTTCGCCGGTTTCGGGGTTTTTCAGAAGGACTTTGGTGCCGAGCGGAATATCCTTGTGGGCGATGGTCGGGCCGTACATATCGAACGGCTGGCCGTTGGCCATCGTCCGGCCGTGATGATACTGGCCGTACCAGCTCGCCACCACTTCTTCCTTTTCAGTCGACTCCTGGGGCTTGGGAATGCGCAGGGT
Source organism: uncultured Desulfopila sp. (assembly GCA_964441345.1). Lineage (GTDB taxonomy): Bacteria > Desulfobacterota > Desulfobulbia > Desulfobulbales > Desulfocapsaceae > Desulforhopalus_A. The sequence continues at coordinate 676 of CAYTVF010000279.1, forward strand.
CCGGCCGATCTGCAGCGAGCGGGGGTCGGTGATGTTGTTCAGTTTGAGAATGTCTTCCGGCTTGACATGATAAACCTTGGTCGCAAGCTCCCAGACGGTTTCCCCGGCTTTAAGGGTATGGGTCGACTCTCCTCCGTCCTTCGCTTCAACTTTGCCGGTGCTCGCCTGGGCCGGGGTCCGGGCATCGAGCTTCGGCTGTGCAGCCTGCTTCAGGGTTGCGGCAAAATCGGTTTTCGGCTGATCGGAGAGCGTGGCGCCTTCCCGGAAGAACCAGTTGCCGTTCAGGTTTGAACGGCCTACGGCCTGGGGATTGAGTTCCTTTAATTTCCGCCAGTCGCTGCCCATCGACTTGGTCACCTGGGCAATGGTGTCTCCCCGTTGCACTGTGTATTCCATAATCAACACCCTTAAAAACGCCGTATCCGGCAGAAAGCCCCCAATCCGTCGGTTCTTTGTTCTTCGTATCGGCTACGAGAGAGGAAATCTTAAGCAGACTGTGTCGCCGGAGAATATCATGAGCAAAAATCCCAATGCAGTTGTAAATGGTAAAGGATGACCTGCAACGGGCAGGTTGCCGGATTCTGCAAACACCGATTCTGCAAACACCAGTTGCGCAATAACGTGTAAGCTATGCTCAAGCGAGATACGATAAGGCAGAGCCTGTCTCGGTCCGCACTCTTTACGGACCTCGACGCCCAGGCGGTGGAACGGCTGGTCGATGCCGCCCACTTACGCCTGGTCGAACAGGGCCAGTACGTCTATCGGCAGGGCGAAACCGACCGCAGGTTCTATATCGTCGCCGGCGGCGAGGCGGAGCTGACGATGAACGTCGAGGGCGGCGGCCAATTCATTGTCAGTCATATCGGGCCGGGCGGCCATTTCGGCGAGACCTCCCTGCTAACCAACAGCGGCAATTGCCTCAATGCCCGGGCCCTGACCGACCTCTCGTTGATTTATTTCGATGCCGATGCTTTTCATGGGGTGCTGCTGAAGAGCGATGTCATCAGGCGGCAGCTCAGCATCGGTCTCGCCAACCGTCTGCGCGTTTCTTTTTTCGATCACGCCAACTCCCTGAACAAAATTTCGAAGATTCGAACGGGCAGCGATCATAACCTCGACTCGACTTTTTTTGCCGAATCGGCCTCCCCATCGGTGCCGGAAAAAGCTTCCGAGGGGAAAGGCCGCGAGATCCGCCTGCCCGAATCAACCCTGTCGCGCCAGATCATCAAGGCAGTCAACCAATTCGCCGGCAACCTGGCCCCGGTCCTCCTGACCGGTGAGGCCGGCACCGGCCGGCGGATGGTCGCTCTCGAAATCCATCGCGCCAGCGCCTGCAAAAACGGCCCCTATACGGAAATCGATATTCGAAATATCGATCCGCTCCATCTGGATGCGGAGCTTTTCGGCTATGAGCGGGATTCGTTCGCCTTCTCGCAGATCGACCGGCTCGGCGTCTTCGAGCGGCTGCAGGGGGGGACCGTAGTACTCTATTATGCCGAATATATGGAGCCCGATTTCCAGCGGCAGCTTGTCCGGATTCTGAGAAAGGGGGCCTTTACCAAGGTGGGCGGCGATACTCAGATCATGCTGCGCTCCAGGATCATCCTGATCTGCACCGATTCCCTGCAGCAGCAGGACGGCCACAACCGCCTGCTGCCCTCGCTCTACGCACTGGTTGCGAACCAGCATTTCCGGGCGGCCCCGTTGCGGATGCATCGCCGGGATATCCCCCGGCTGGTGCAATACTATCTCAAGCGTTACAGCCGGCAATACGGCAAGATCATCAAGGAAGTGGACGACCGCACGCTGGGGATGTTCATGCACTACGACTGGCCCGGCAATCTGACCGAAATGGCCAGTGTGATCCAGCGGGCCGTTATTCTCGGCAAAAGCAACGAGCCCTTGAACGATCAGGTCCTGCTCGGCGTGCCCAAGTCGGAGGGCAAGTGGGAATTCAATCTGCTGCGGCTGCCCCCCGTCCGGGCCTTTCTCGCCAGCCGGCTCTTTCCGGTGCTGCCGCGGGCCTTGGTCGGCATTTTTCTGGTTTTGCTTCTCACGGCCTTGTTCTTCGGTCCGGCCGAGGCCGAAAAAAATATCGGCCTCACCTTGAGCTGGGTCGTGGGCTGGCCGCTGCTCATTTTCGCCTTCTTTTTTCTGGCCCGAACCTGGTGCAGTGTCTGCGGACTGTCGGTGCCCGGCTGGCTGGCGCAATATGTGGTGAAGCCTGAGCGGCCGACTCCGCAGGTCATCAAGCAGTATTCCGGCTGGATCATGACCTGTTTCTGCATCCTCCTGTTCTGGCTGGAAACCACCTGGGATGCCTACCAATCGCCCCGGCTCACCGGCTGGATCATCTCCTCCATCACCATGGGGTCGCTCTTTTTCAGCGTCTTCTTCAAACGCCGGGTCTGGTGCCGGTATCTGTGCCCGCTGGGCGCCATCAATGCCTTGTTTTCCATGCCGTCGATTCTCGAACTTCGCGCCAACACCCATATGTGCCTGAACCGCTGTGCCGACCATCTGTGCTATAACGGCACCGGCGGTGCTGCCGGTTGTCCGATGTTCCGCCACCCTTTCCTGGTGGACAACAACCGCGACTGCATCCTCTGCGGCCAGTGCGTGAAAAACTGCCGGTTGAACTCGATCCACCTCAACCTGCGTCTGGCCCCGCAGGAGCTGTGGAATCAGCAGACGCCGCGTCTGGCGGACAGCTTTCTCGTGGTCAGCCTGGCGGCGATCTTTTATCCGTTCGCCATCAACCAGAAGTATCCGGATTTTTCCCTGAGTTGGGCAGACATCCTCGAAAACATCGGCCTCATCCATAGCCCGGCCCTTGCTTCGACCATCTTCTTTTTTGCCTGTATCCTCGTTTACCTCTGCGGCTATGCCGTGATGTCGCAGATCATGGCGCGGATCACCGGCAATGGCTGGAAGGCGACGGCATCCATCCTTGGCTACGGCATGATTCCCCTGGTGCTCGGGGCGTTCATGGCCGCACACCTGGAAATCTTTGTCGGCGGCCTGTGGCTGCTGGCCGACAATGTCAAGGACCTGGCCGGAATGGGCGGGGAGTATCGGGCCAGCCGGCTGATGAGCCGCGACGCCACGTTCATTCTCCAGTTCATCACGGTCATCGGCGGGCTGATTGCCTCGCTCTATGCGACCAAGCGCATCGTCAGGCGGCTGCTGACAGCCCGGCGATATTCGCTGAAGATGTTTCTGCCGCCCGCTTTCCTGCTCTGCCTGTCGGCGGTTGCCTATCTTCAATTCGGCTGAAAGCAGACATCGCGAGTCTCACGGATGTTTCGATTCGTTCCCTCTCAAAAATCGAAATCGAAATCGAAATCGCTATCGGGAATCGGGATCGAATTCCGCATCTTGGAGAGTCAGGGAAATTTTCATTGATGAGAAGAAAGTAACAGTCCAATTGTCCTTGCGCCGTCACCCCGGCGAAAGCCGGGGTCCAGAACAGCATAAAAAGACTGTATTTTGCATGGGATCAGGTCTTGAATTATTAGTTTTTCAATCGCGCAGCCACAAATTCAGGGCAGGATTGCGCGCCACCGACTGTGATTGACCGTAGCAACGGTACAATGTCGCAGAATGCCCTTTATGTTGCAGTGGCCCCCCAATGCAGCACCGATCAGGAAACAACCGCAGCACATCGCCGCACCCACACACCAGGAAAAAGCCCAGCCACTTAACGGAACCTTATGGGAGCGGACCGACTGGCGGACTGACAGGCAGGGGGCGTTACATTGCACCTCACAGCATTACCACTGAACTTCGGGCGTGGGGGCCATTTGCTCAAAGGACAAATTATGGTTTTTAACCGGAAACGCGACGTGCCATCTTTTGGACAAAATTTCCGAGTGTCATCTGTGTCACCTTTGTTTTTCTGTATCCATTCAGTTCTATGGACAAAGTTCCCCCTCCCCTTGCGGGAG
>CAYTVF010000280.1:0-4599 GCA_964441345.1 uncultured Desulfopila sp.
GGCCCATAAGGCGCCCCGTCAAGGACGCGTTGCCGCCGAAGTCAGCGCCGGCAGGAATGCAGCCTTCGATGTCCGCGCGCTGCCAGCGGTGGTCTATACCGATCCGCAGATCGCCTGGTGCGGCCTCACCGAGGCTCGGGCCCGGCAACATGGCATTCCGCACAGTGTCCGAAAATTCCCCTGGAAATTCTCCGGCCGCGCCCAGACCCTGGGCTTGACCGATGGGCTCACCAAGCTGCTGGTCGATCCGGGGGACGGGCGAATTCTCGGCGCGGGCATCACCGGCCGCCACGCCGAGGGATTGATCGGCGAATTGGCACTGGCCATCGAGATGGGGGCCCTGGCCGAGGATCTGGCCCTGACGCTCCATCCCTACCCGACGCTCTCCGAGACCGAAGGCGAGGCCGCGGAGATTTTTCTCGGTAGCCCGATTCATATCATGCCGGAAACGTAACTTACCGGCCATGACGATTTGCATTCCTGATCGCTGGATTATACAATAAGAAAAAGGATCGTCTTCCCTTCAGGATCAAAACAAACAGTTGAGGAAGACCAGAAAATCATATTCCTTTTCCAGCACTCACTCTTTCGGAGGCGGTTTATGAGGATTGTCATTGTCGGCGGCGGCGCAATCGGCAGAATTTTTGGCTCGTCCCTGGTTCGGGGCGGCAACGAGATAACCCTGATCGATATCGATCAGAAAACCTTGGGAGCCCTGCGGGAAAAGGGGATCGGCCTGGTGGACGGCAACGGCGAGCATCCCGACGATGCCCTCTCCTATCCGGTTCAAGCACTCCCTTCAGCGGACTCTTTAATTTCAGCCGACCTCGTCCTTCTCCTGGTAAAATCCCAGGCTACCATGGCCGCGGTGAAGGACGTGGCCCATTTGATCTGCGACTCCTGCCCGCTGCTGTGCATCCAGACCGGGCTCGGCAACTTTGAAGTCGCCAGCAAGATAGTCCCGGCAAAACACATCCTGCTGGGCATCACCTTCATGTCCGGCACCGCCCTCAGCGAGGCCCGGGTGCGCAAAGGCGGCCTGGGCAAAACATATATCGGCGAGCTGGACGGCACCTTTTCAAAACGGCTGGAAAACATTCATCAGGTTTTCAACCGAAGCGGCATCGAATGCCAGATGGCGAAGAGAATTATCGGCAGGTTATGGTGCAAGGTCATCACCTATTCCGCCATCAACCCGGTTTCGGCCATCCTGCAGGTTCCCAACGGCTCGCTTACCTCGAAAATGGAGTCGATTACCCTGATGAAACGGCTTCTCGACGAAGGCCGGGAGGTGGCCCAGGCCCACTCCATCGAGCTTGTCTACCCCGATCTGTACGAACTGCTTTTCGATGCCTGCACCGCAAGCACCAACAACCTCTCTTCCATGCTGCAGGACATCCTCAACGAGGTGCCCACCGAGATAGATGCCCAGAACGGCGCGATCTGCCGTTATGCCGACGAGTATGGCATCAGCGTACCCACCCACCGCACCATGGTGGAGTTGATCAAGCTGATCGAGTGCTGGAAACCCGGGGTTGAACAGTCATAACGACAAGAAACAAGAACGGCACCATATAACCTTCAAGGGAGGGTGGCTATGGGCGAATGGTATAATATTCTGGTTGCAGTCGATGCCTTGGCGTCTTCTCAGAGAGCAGTCAGCTATGTCGGCAAGGTTGCCGGCGACCTCGAAGCGCTGTCGATCTGCCTGCTGCATGTCTACCCCGAACCACCGCCCGATTATTACCTGAAGGGCGGCGTGCTGGACCAGTATCAGGCCCAGCGCATAGCCAGGGCCGAAGAGATCTTCAACAGCTGCATTGAGATCCTGGTTGAGTCCGGCATCCAGAGAGAGGCGATCTACTGCACGACCCATATGGCCGAGGGCAGGACAATCAGCGAAACCGTCCTTGAGGTGCGGCGCCAGGGCGATTTCGGCACCGTCGTCACCGGCAAACGCGGCGTATCGAAAGCCGAAGAATTTCTCTTCGGCTCCATCTCCAATGCCCTCGCCAGACACTGCCACGAATTCACCACCTGGATTGTGGGGTGAAACATGGTTGATTGGAGTCAATTTCCCGATCATATCCTGCCGGCCCTGCAAAACCATAACGCCGTGAAAAGCCTGCGCCGGCTGCCGATCCTCTACCGGGACACCAGTGATTTCACCAGAATAGATTACGGCGATGTCATTCACGTGGACAACAGGTATTTTCTCGTAGTCGGCTATACCAAGGAAGGACGGTTCGGCATCGACGAGCAGCCCAAGCAATGGGTGCCCAAGGTATATGACCTGGAATCGGGCGAAAGAAAAATTATTAAGCTGGTCTTTCACGAAACCTTCAACCTGAAATTCGGCCAGTTCAAGGTTACCTGCTACCGCAGCCCGGAAAAAGAAGGCCGGGTCCTTGAACTGGTCCGCGGCAATCCGATGTTTATGCAGGGGCACTCGACCCTCGACGAGGCCGGCAATCTGGTGCGGATTCTCGATATCATTCCCGGCACCCGTCTCGACACCACGATCGGCAGAATAGCCTGCGACTACGAGAGCTATCTGGCAAGCCATGTGGAAGGGATCCTGCGCCGCTTCCAGAAATCGGTCGAAGCCATTATCTATCTCCATGGCAACGGCTTGAAACATGGGGATATCCGCCGGGATCATATCATCGTCGACGGCGACGAAGGCCACTATCGGTGGATCGATTTCGACTACGATTTCTACCTGCCGGAACGGCCGTTCGCCCTCGACCTGGTCGGACTCGGCAACATCCTTCTCTTTATTCTCGGGCGTAGGAATATCCGGCCGGACGATGTCCTTGAAGATCCGGAAATGGGCGAGAAAGTCCTGGCCACCCTGCATGTCGACGACCTCGCCCTGCTCTCCCGCGACCGCATCTTCAACCTGGGCAAACTCTACCCGAGCCTGCCGAAATGCTTCAACGACATCCTCCTCCACTTCAGTGCCGGAACCCCGGTAATCTACGATTCGGTGGCTGAATTCGCCGAAGATCTGGCGGAATCCATCGACCGGGTTTTTGGTTGAGAGTTTCGGAAGACACGGCGCGGCGCAACGAAAGGTTTACGCCCGATCATTTTCCCAAAAAAGGAGAAACAACATGGATTCACAGGAAATATTCACCACCGCCTTGGAATATGAAGAAAAGATCAGAGATTTTTACCGTACGGCGGAAGGAATAATCGACGATGAGCGCGGCAAGGCGATCTTCCGGGCTCTTGCCAAGGATGAACAGGGCCATGTCGATTTTCTCCATTACAGCCTCGGCCAGCTGCAGAAAAAGGGGTCCATCGATATTGCCCGGCTGACCACCTCGATCCCGGCCCGCGCCGAGATCGAAGCCAGCCTCACGAAGATGAAGGCCAAGATCCCGGAACGGATGCTGGGCGACATCAAAGCGGCGCTGGGCGGCGCCCTGAAACTTGAAAGGGAGACTTCCGCCTATTACCGGGATGCCCGCAACAAAAGCGAAGGAGATATCCGCGCCATTTTCGAAAAATTCCTCAAAATCGAAGAGCGACATGTCGATGTGGTCCAGATCGAACTCGATCACGCCATGCATAACGGCATGTGGTTCAATTTCATGGAGGTGGATCTGGAGGCTTATTGAAAGACGCACTGAGAAAATTTGAGGCCGCACATTTTGTTTGACAATCAAAATATAATGCAATAAAGAATCTTCCTTATAAAACAAAAGAACAAAAAAAATCTGAATTTCAGTTACACGATTGACCATAGGGAGAAAGCAGGATGATCGGAAGATTCTCGCATATCGGAGATTACAGACAACTTTTCAGTTTCAGGGACTTTATGCTGTGCGGCGCGGGCGGACTGCTGGCGCTTGCCGGCTTCATCTGGGAATATCTGGGCGTCTCGCCCGCCTGGTGGGGGCTGGCCTTTGCCCTGGCCGCGGCCGCCATCAACGGCGTACCGATCGTCTTTGCGGCGGCGAAGGGACTCTGGCAACGCCAGGTCAACGTCGACGAACTGGTGAGCCTGGCCATCGTCGCCGCCCTGCTGCAGGGGGAATTCCTCACGGCGGCGGTGATCGGTTTCATCATGACCCTGGGCGCGCTGGTCGAGGAGGCGATCAGCGAATCGGCCAGGAAATCCATCGAGGCCCTGGCCTCCATGACCCCCGAAGAGGCGACCCTGCTGGAAGGAGAGACGATGCGCACGGTTCCGATTTCGACGGTCCGCGTCGACGACCGCCTCCTGGTTCGGCCCGGCGAACGTATCCCGGTGGACGGCATCATCGCCTGCGGTGTGACCGCGGTGGATGAGTCGACCATCACCGGCGAGTCCATTCCCCGGACGAGAAAACAGGGCGATCCGGTGCTCGCCAGCACCCTCAACTATAACGGCGTCATCGAGATCAGAACCACCAGGGTCGGCGGCGATACCACCATGGGCCGGGTGGTGAGGCTCGTAACCGAGGCCGAGATGCACAAGCCGCGCTCCGCCCGCTATGTCGACCGGTATGCCAAGTGGTTCACTCCGCTGATCCTCACCGCCGCCGCCCTCACCTGGTGGTTTTCAGGCGAAGCGGGCCGGGCGGTGGCCGTGCTGGTCGCCGGCTGCCC
>CAYTVF010000281.1:0-733 GCA_964441345.1 uncultured Desulfopila sp.
GGGGGGGGGGGGGGGGGGTTGTCAAACAACCAAGAGAGGGCTACCCCCCGGGGGCAGCCCCCTGCCGCGGAGGTGCAATATGTCTGATTATGCGCTGGATGAAAAGGAACATGTCAGCCTTTGCGAGGCCCTTGACCGGGTCCTCAACAAAGGTGCGGTAATTGTCGGCGATGTGGTGATCTCCGTTGCCGACATCGATCTCGTGTATCTCGGTCTGCAGGTCATTCTGACCTCCGTGGAAACAGCCCGGCGCGAGGAGGGTTTGGTGCTATGAACATAACCACAGCGTCCGGCAATTCTTCTCCCCCGGGGTCAAAGGTGGCGTCGCCGGACATACAGGATTTTGCAAAAATCATGACGCCGCCGGGCAGACGAGATTCGCCCCGCCGGATGAATCTCAAGGCGGATAATAAAAAAAACGGGTTGGCCCAGCTTGTGCTGACCGTGGTCAAGCTCCTCCATGAACTTCTGGAGAAACAGGCGATACGCAGGATTGACGGGGGAAATCTTACCGATGAAGAGATCGAGCGTCTCGGCATTACCTTGATGCGTCAGTCCGAGGAAATCGCCAGGATCGCCGGCGAATTCGGTCTTGAAGACGACGATTTGAACCTGGATCTGGGACCTTTGGGAAAACTGTTATAGACGATGACTATGGACAAAGTTCCCCCTCCCCCTGCGGGAGGGGGTCAGGGGGGGGGGGAGGCCGCAAAGAGCAGCTTCGTTCCAAACT
>CAYTVF010000281.1:749-4593 GCA_964441345.1 uncultured Desulfopila sp.
CCTTCATCCCCTCCCGTCAAGGGAGGGGAGGCAAAAACCAACCGAACAAAGCGCATATAATTTCAATAAATTGAATAGTTACGTTATCTTTTGCTATTCAACAATCGGATAAAGGAGGCTGCAACATGGCAATCCAACGCGGCACCCAGCACTCTCTGGGAAGTACGAACCTGGCGGATCTTCTCGAGAGGATCCTGGATAAAGGCATTGTCATCGCCGGCGATATCCGAATCAATCTGGTCGATGTGGAGCTCTTAACCATTCAGATCCGCCTCGTCGTCTGCTCTGTCGACAAGGCCAAGGAGATGGGCATGGACTGGTGGGTGAACAACCCCGCCTTCTGTTCCCGGGCCAAGGATCAGCAACCACTGCCGGAAGCGGTGGACAGGCTCGAAGAACGCCTCGCCCGGATCGAAACCACCCTGGCCGCCGGAGTGAAATAGCCAAAGATGCTCCTCAAGGAGAGAACCCTGGAGGCGCTGCAGGATTCAGAGAAGCGCTACCGGCGGCTCTTTGAGTCGGCTCAGGACGGTATCCTGATTCTCGATGCCGATTCGGGCAAGGTGGTCGATGTCAATCCTTTCCTGATACGGCTGCCCAGTTTCAGCAGGCTCAGAAGATGGAAGCGGTGGGCGTGCTGGCGGGCGGCGTAGCCCATGATTACAACAATATGCTCGGCGTGATCCTCGGTTATACGGAACTGGCATTGAAAAAGGTGGACCCGGCCCAGCCGTTGCACGCCGACCTTGAGGAAATTTACATGGCGGCAAAACGTTCGACGGACATCACCCGGCAATTGCTGGCTTTTGCCCGCAAACAGACAATTATTCCCGTGGTACTTGACCTGAACCGGAACGTGGAGAGCATGCTCAAGATGATCCGGCGGCTCATCGGCGAGGATATCGACCTGGCCTGGCGGCCCGGAGCAGGCCTCTGTTCGGTCAAAATGGATCCCGTCCAGGTCGATCAGATCCTGGCCAATCTCTGTGTCAACGCCAGGGACGCCATTGCCGATATCGGCAAAGTCACTATCGAAACCGGATCCACGGTCTTTGACGAGAATTACTGCGCCGATCATCTTGGGTTTGCCGCAGGAAAGTATGTGCGGCTGACCGTCAGCGATGATGGCTGCGGCATGAACAAGGAAACCCTCGACCAGATTTTCGAACCGTTTTCCACGAGCAAGGGGCTGGACCGGGGAACCGGCCTGGGGCTCTCGACTGTGTATGGCATCGTCAAGCAGAACGATGGATTCATCAAGGTTTACAGCGAACCGGGAAAAGGAACGACCTTTAGAATCTACCTGCCCTGCTGCGCGGACCAAGCCGTCGATACCCCGCAGGAAAGAACGGAGGAAATCCCCCTGGGCGGCGGCGAGACGGTGCTGGTGGTGGAGGACGAGACGGCGCTCCTGAAGATGAGCAAAAGGATGCTGGAAAAATTAGGGTATCGGGTTCTGGCCGCAGCCACTCCGGGCGAAGCCGTGGAACTGGCTGCAAACAACGCGGATACGATACAACTTCTCATCACCGACGTCGTTATGCCGGGAATGAACGGACGGGACCTGGCGGAACGGCTGCAAGCCCTTTATCCCAATATGAAAATTTTGTTCATGTCCGGTTATACAGCCGACGTGATCGTCCACAGGGGAGTGTTGGATGAGGGTGTAAACTTCATCCAGAAGCCATATTCGATGGAGGATATGGCCGTCAAAGTGCGGGAGGTGCTGAGGCAGAAATAGGCATCATGTAACGAGAGGAAAAGTTATGGATAAAAGGAGGTTTTTGTTTGTCGATGATGATCCCAGTATTCTTGATGGACTCCGGCGGATGCTCCGTTCGATGCGTCAGGACTTTGAAATGTGTTTTGCCGAGGATGGGCGAAAAGCTTTGGAGTTGATGAGTGAAACCGAATTCGATGTGGTGGTCTCGGATCTGCGTATGCCGGGAATGGACGGTGCGGAACTGTTGACCGTAATCCAGCAAAGATATCCGCATTCCATTCGAATCATGCTTACCGGACAGTCCGATGATGCCTCGACCTTGCTGACGATCGGGGTTGTCCATCAATTTCTGGCCAAACCTTGCGATCCGGAAAAACTGAAAAACATCCTCCTCCGGGCAAGTGCCCTGCACAGGCTGATGATCGACGGCAAGCTCAAGGATATCATCTCAAGCATCGACAAGCTTCCAAGCCGCCCCACCGTTTATGCAAAATTACAAGAAATAATTCGGGATCCCGAACCAAATCTTGATGATATCGGAGAGATAATCAGTCTGGACATTGCAATGACCGCAAAGATTATGCAACTGGTGAATTCATCGTTTTTTGGTCTCTATCAGAAGGTTGAAAGCCCGGCCAAGGCGGTCAAGCTCCTCGGTCTTGACACCATTAAGGCCTTAGTCCTCGGATCACAAATTTTTTCTGAAATCACGATTTCGGAGCATCTCTTTTCCACCGAGTTTCTTTGGATGCACAGCATGACCGTCGGCACGCTCGCAAAAATGATTGCCGAAAGTGAAACCGCCGAAAAGGAAATCATCGACAACAGTTTAATTGCCGGCGTACTCCATGATATCGGCAAACTGATTCTGGTCTCCAGGCTTGAGTTACATTACAGCGACGCTGTGATCCTCGCCCGACAGGAACATATTACCCTCCACCAGGCGGAAAAAATAATATTCAAGGCAACACACTGCGATATGGGGGCCTATCTGACTGGGCTATGGGGATTTAACAGCGATATCGTCGAAGCCATAGGCTTTCACCATCAGTTAGGAGAATATCCGACTGGGACCTTCAGTCCGACCCTGGCCGTTCATATTGCCAATGTGATCTATTACCGATTCAATCAGGATAAGATTATCGGGGCAGTGCCTGAATTCAATCAAGAATATCTCTTAGCAATAGGTCTGGGCGATAAGCTGCGGAAATGGCATGATATCTGTTTTGCGTATATGGAACAGCAGAACGATGGGCAAATATGATATTTACTTCATATAGGGGGCAAAAAGATACCGTTCGTCTTCGAGCGCATCCTCGATGACATAGGGCATTATCCGCGCATATATATATATCCAGGAGGATGATGGCAGTGGCGGAGGAATCGGCCTTGCTTGCTCCCCGCAGGCGCTTGATGATGCAAGAGTTTATCTTTATATTTGACAATCCGATGTGTCACGGTTAAGGATTTAGACCTCATTGATCCATTAGCATCTGAATCTGGCTACAGACGCCCGATTACGTATGTCACGCGGACGATTGGTGTCCATACCGGCAATCAGACTGCTTACATCATGTCGAGATGGGCCTAACGGCAGGTTTTCCTGTGCGAAAATACGTGGCCCCTTGATGGCTTCTGCCAAGAACGGAGCAAACCACCCCTTCATACCGGCATACCCGAAAAATGATCTGAGACCCGTGGCTATGTTGTTGATTGAAACCCGTGAAAGTCCATTTTTTCCACAACTCATCAGAAATGCGTCCACAGCGATAATATTAACTTCGGAAAATGGGCGCTTTTTTACTTCGTACCAGCGCAGAAATTTTTTTAAATATCGGCACCATACTTCAATTGTCCTTGAGGATAATCCTCTTTCATCCTCCATCCATCTCCTATAATCACCGATTTTCGCGTCCAGTTTAACCGACACAAGCGATAACGTTTTCGTCAGCCGGATCAGTTGAACTTCAAGGTTAGTTTCGCCCCATCAAGCCAAGGAATTTCGCAAGGAAGGTTCTGCCAAGGAACAGTCCGCAAGATGGGATTATGGGCACGCTTTGAGAAGGTTACCTTGATATTGCCACCACGTACCTCGATATCGCCCTTGCCTTTGACAAAGTT
>CAYTVF010000282.1:0-4489 GCA_964441345.1 uncultured Desulfopila sp.
GCCGATCCTGCGAAAGATCCTCGCCGACCGCGGCTATACCCTGGTGCGGGCCTATTGGGAGCCGTATCTGGCTAAAACCGCGGTGCCCTCCTCGATCTGCTCGATCTATATCAAGGAAGAACTCAACCGCCGCGACGAGGAGATCCTCATTGCCGACCTGCGGGCCTTTCTGGCTTTCGCCCTCAGCCCCGCGGCAAAGGAACTCTATATCGGCGGCGCCCTCAGCTTTCGGGAAATGCTTTTCGCCGGCAATGGTATCGACTTCACCCATCTCTTCATCTTCAAGGAGAGCGAGAACGCCACCGACCGGGAGATCATGGGCAACCTGGTCAACAAGGATCATCAGGACGCCTTTGCCAAGCGCATCCAGGATTCGAACAAATCGACCTACGGTTCGACCCTCATCGCCCAGACCGTCCGCAACCATCCCGACCTCATTCGCATTCTCTACCGGTTGTTCGAGCGGCGGTTCTCCCCGGAGTACCGCGTGAAAATCACCGAGGCCGAGCTGGAGCTTGAATGGCAGGACTTCGAAAGAAAGATCAGCAGCCGGTTTATCGATTTCGGCCTCGGCTACGATATCTTCCGCTTCATGTTCAAGATCGTCTCCTGCACCCTGAAGACCAATTTTTTCAGTAACGAGAAACGTTCATACTCGTTCCGCTTCGACAACCGGATTCTCGACCCCCTGGTCTTCAGCCAGTTCGTTCACGGCATCTTTTATATTAACGGCCATTATTCCTGCGGCACCCATCTGCGGGCGGGCGACATAGCCAGGGGCGGCCTGCGCCTGATCCGGGTATCCCGCTCCAACCACGACGCCGAACTGGACAACGCGGTGCTCCTCAATTATGCCCTCGGCCCCAAGGCCCAGCGGATAAAACACAAGGATATCTGCGAAAGCGGCTCGAAGGGCGTGGTGGTTCCGCACCCGGCCTATGCCGAATACGCGCTTGACGCCCTTTACGATTATACCGAAGGGATCATGGACCTCATCCTCATGCAGGACAAGTCGATAGTCGACTACTACGGCCGGCCCGAGATGGTCTTTTTCGGCCCCGACGGCGACCTCGGCGCCAACGAGATCCAATGCTATAAGGGCAAAATCTGCCTGATCATCGACGGCGGCTCGGTCCTGTTCGACCCGCAGGGCTTGGACAAGAAAGAACTGCGCATGCTTGCCATGCGGCGGCTTCAAGGATACCGTGAACCAGTCCAATGTCCGCCGCTTTCTCGATAATTTTCAGGAGCTGCGGTTCATCGTCGAGGGGGCCAACGTCTTCTTCTCCGACGGCGCCAGGCGGCATATTGCCACCGCCACCCGGATCAAGCAGATCAAAGATACCACCGCCAACAAAGGCGGGGTCTTCAGCAGCTCGATCGCCGAGGTGCTGACCGCCTTCCTGCTCGGCGACGGCTATGAGGATAAACTGTTGAACGACCAGGCCACCCGGTGGGCGCTGACCAAGGATATCATGCTGCTGGTGGAACGGTACGCGAAGGAGGAGACGGAGATGCTGATCCGCCTCCATGAAGCCCGGCCCGAGATCCCGCTGTTCGACCTGTCCCAGCAATCGAGCGAATACATCTTCGCCCTGCAGGCCCAGCTGGAAAAATCACTCGACCGATTGCTGACCGACGGACCGCTGATCGACACGGTCCTGGAAAACTATATCCCGGCCGTCCTGGTCGACCGGCTTGGCCTTGCTGCCATCCGGACCATCCTCGACACCCCGGAACTGCAGTCCTACCGCAACACGATCGTCACCAAGAAACTGGCATCGCTTGCCTTTTACCGGTTCGGCGCCGACTGGGATGGTTTTCTTGAACGATTTTCCGGAGATATGGCCAGCACCCTGCATTCAATAGTGGAAGAATAAAAATAACTCGAAAGGACTCGATTACCGATGAACAAGGTTAAGGAAAATAAACTCCGCGTCCTCAGCATTCTCAGCGACAATCTCAAAAACCCGCAGCCGCAGGTGGTGGGGATCGAGAAAATCGCCGGCGAACTGCAGCTGAGTATCGGCGAAACCAGGCAGCTTCTCCTGAGAATGGATGAAGCGGGGGAGATCAAAAGCGATATGGAGGGGCAATTTTCCCTTATTACCCCGGCCGGCCTCTGCCGGCTGACTGCAATGCAGGAAGGTGCAAGAAGCTGAGCGGCCGCGGTCTTCGGCAGATTTTCCCGGTTTGCAGCAGGGCATGGCGGGTCTTTCGGCCCGCGTTGCCCGCAGCACTCTCAGGCAATCAAGCCAATACCGCGCATCTCGCTGATCAATCTCTCTTTTTCGATGGGCTTGACGATATACGAGGTGGCGCCTCCTTGCGAATATGCCTTCACCACGGTCTTGGCATCGTCCAACGCGGTAACCATGATCACCTTCACTTCCTCGGGTCCGATGATTCCCAGAGATTTTTCGATATCCCTGATTTTCACCAGGGCTTCATTGCCATCCATAACCGGCATCATAATGTCCATGCAGATAAGGTCATAGGGCTCTTCCCTGCGCCAGGCGACGCGAAAAGCCTGGATTGCTTCTTCGCCATTGACCGCAATATCCACGGCCCCGTATACCTCAAGGATATCGCGAATCACCTGCCTGACCATAAAATCATCCTCCGCCACGAGGATTTTGAGTTTCGATCTCTTCCCGTCTACCATTCTCGTCCTCCCGAGACGTTCATTCTTTCACTCTTTCATTCACACCGGATCCGGTTCTATCGTTTCTTGCCGAACCATTAACCGCACCCTCGGCTCCATGCGAAAACGTTCAAATTCGGCGGCCACACTCTCGATCTGGTTTTGCACCTCGCCGATTTCCTGCTTCTTCCTGAGCTGCATCAACAGGCCGAACAGTTCATCCGCAAGATTGGTTCCGCCGATCGCCATGGCCATTTGCTTCAAGCCATGCACCTCCTGCTCAAAAAGAAAAATGTTCCCATCGCCGGCAGCCTTGCGCAGCAGTTCAATGGTTTTGGGGGCCGTATGGAGAAAAGCCGCAATGCTGCCGTGCAGCGCCTCACGAACGCCTGAAGCTCTGCAGAGCGCCTCATGTTCGTTAAATATTTCGCCGGTCAGGACTCCGGTATCCGGCATGGTCCGCCTTGCATGGTGGGGCCGCGCCGGTTTCCGGCCGCCCCTCCCTCCGGTATACTTCTGCAATTTCGCGATAAGCTGAGCCACGGCAAAAGGTTTGGCGAGAAAATCGTTCATCCCGGCCTCCAGACACCGCTGTTTTTCATCCTCGCCGGCCATGCCCGTCAAGGCGATTACCGGCAGGCTCGCCGCGCCATCGCCGGTATTGTTCTCCCGTTGCCGAATCCGCCGGACGATCTCGTAGCCATCCATATCGGGTAACATGAGATCCAGCAGGATCAAATCGAAACCTTGCTTCTCAAGTTCCTGCAGGGCGCTTGCCCCGTCGGCAGCATCGATGACCGTGAACCCTTCATGCTCAAGAATCTCGCGGATTACCCACTGGTTGGTCAGATCGTCCTCCACCACCAGGACAGTCCCACCATTCCCCTCCCGGGACGGGCAGCCATCGACACCGTCGGTTGCCGCCAGCTCTCCCCTCTCCTCCCGGCCAAGGTCCGTCGACAGCCGGCAGGTAAAGTGGAAGGTACTGCCATGGCCCGGTTCGCTCTCAACCCAGATCCGCCCGCCCATCATGGCAACGAGTTTGCTGCAGATATTCAAGCCAAGCCCAACCCCGCCAAACCTGCGGGTGGTCGAACTGTCCGCCTGGGTGAAGGCCTCGAAGATTGCCGCAACCTTGCTCCTGTCGATGCCGATGCCGGTATCCCGCACCGAAAAATGCAGCACCACATGCTGCCCGTTGCCGGGATCCTCCTCGGCCCGCCCGCAGGTCAGGACGACTTCGCCGTACTGGGTGAACTTTATGCCGTTTGCGACCAGATTGAGGATAATCTGGCGCACCCGGTTCGGATCGCCAACTACCGCATCCGGAACATCGCCGGCAACCATACACGAGAGCCGGATGGACTTTTCTTCGGCCTGCAGGTGTTGCAGATCGATTACCGATTCGACGATCTTGCCGGGGCAAAACGGTATGGATTCCAGGTTGAGCCGCCCCGCTTCAATTTTCGAAAAATCGAGGATATCGTTGAGAAGATTGTGCATGACCACGGTCGAGATTCTCGCCATCTCCAGATATGCTTTCTGCTTCGGGAGCAGCTCGGTATCGAGCACGAGGTTGAGAAGACCAATGGCGCTGGTCATGGGCGTGCGAATTTCATGGCTCATATTCGCCAAAAATTCGCTCTTTGCCCGGCTGCCATTTTCGGCAAGTATTTTTGCTTCGCGCAGGGATTTTTCCAGACATTTTCGTTCTTCGATCTCCTTCTTCAGCTGCCGGTTGACTTCGGTCAAGGCCACCGTTCGTTTTTCCACTATCTCTTCCAGCCGATTGCGATATTCTTCCAACTGTTTCTGCTTGTTCTGCACATCCTGAAGCAGTCGGCG
>CAYTVF010000283.1:0-4487 GCA_964441345.1 uncultured Desulfopila sp.
CTCCCGTCAAGGGAGGGGAGGCTATGCTTTTTTCGATACCAACGGGGGTTGCGGGCATCCTTGCTGAAAAGAGTTCACATCCACATCGTTTATTCTCGCTTACCTCTCGCGTAGTAAGCATTCATTTCTTCATCGGGCACCATTCGGCCGCCCGTTCCCCAGACGAGATGAGTAGCTTCCGCCATTTTCATGGGAAAGTCAAGGCGCGGCAAGCGGGATTCCGCCGTAACTATTCGTAGCGGTCCCGCCATGCCGGCCATGGCCGAAGGCTCCATCCGGATATTTTCGGTATCGGCCAGCAGGGCGAGCAGGCGAAACATCGCTTCGTCATCGACGGTGAAGACCCCGTCGATCAGCGGGGCCATGATTTTGCCGATGAAACCGGACGGGCGGCCGACGGCCAGGCCGTCCGCGGCGGTTACGCCGTCCAGACCGAAATCCTGTACTGAAACCCGGTCGTGCAGGCCGGTGTAGAGGCCGACGAGCATGCAGGGCGCATGGGTCGGTTCGGCGAAGAAGCAATGCACGTTGTGGCCGAAGATCTGTTTGAGCCCGAAGGTGATGCCGCCGGGGCCGCCGCCGACGCCGCAGGGCAGATAGACAAAGAGCGGATGGTGTTCATCGACCGGGACGCCCAGGTCGGCAAGCTGCTGCCGCACCCTGCGGGCGGCCACGGCATAGCCGAGGAAGAGATCGGTCGAGTTTTCGTCATCGATGAAATGACATTGCGGGTCGCCGGCCGCCTGCTTTCGGCCCTCCGCCACGGCCTGGCTGTAATCGCCCTGATGTTCGATAACCAGGGCACCGTGGTGCCGCAGCAGCTCTTTTTTCCACTGACGGGCTTCGGCGGACATATGGACGGTGACCTGAAACCCGAAACGGGTGCCGCTGATGCCGATGGAAAGCCCCAGATTGCCGGTCGAGCCGACGGCGATTGTATGGTTGGCAAAGACTGTCCGGGCCGAGTCGCTCAACATGGCGGAATAATCTTGATCCGGCCCCACGAGATTGCCCGCCAGGGCGATCTCCTCCGCGTATTTCAGCACCTCGTAAATGCCGCCCCGGGCCTTGATCGAGCCGGCGATGGGCAGAAGATTATCGCATTTCAGCAGCAGCCGGCCGGGCAATTGCACGTTGTACTGTTTTTCGAGGGCCGCCTGCATCAGCGGAATCGGCCGTAACGGCGATTCGATCAGACCGCCGTCTGGTGCTGTTTCCGGGAAGGCCCGGGCGATGAACGGGCGGAACCGGTCGAGCCGGGCGGCGGCCTCGTCAATATCCCCCGCGCTCGGACCCGCTTCCGCCGGGGCATCTTTCTCCGCCGCGGTGGGTGGAAACCAGGTGACTTCCCGGTAGGCCATCATTTCGCTGAGAAGCGGGCAACGGCTGAGCCACTCGCCGATCTTGGTCCCGCCCACGGAATTCTCCATGATTTTTTTTAATTTTTGCTTGTCCGGCGGGCAGGAGTTGCCGCCGCTGCAGTCGGCGCAGCAGGGGCTGTCCGCCGGCAGATCGTCAAGGGAATAGGAAATCTCTTCCAGCTTTTTCGGCAGATCGGCAAGCTCCAGGGTCATGAGGGCGTCCTTTGCCGGCTCGGCCGAGGCCGTCGTCAAGCGCATGGCCTGATTCTGCAGGGTTTCTTCGAAGAGGTTGCGGGCAAAGCGGGCGTTGCCGAAGCCTTCGCCGCGCTGGTCGCAGGCTTTCGTCAGAATATGGCAGAGTCCGGCCATCCCCTGCCGGGTGAAGTGATACTGGGATTTCTGCATGAACAGCTGGGTGATTCGGCACAGCTCGGTCCGGGTGAAGTCGGCGAAGGTGAGATAGCGGGTAAAACGGCTTTTCAGTCCAGGGTTGGTGTCGATGAAATCGGCCATGAGGGCCGGGTAGCCGGCCACCACCACGACCAGCCGCCTGCGGTTGTCCTCCATGAATTTCAGCAGGGTTTCAATGGCTTCCCGGCCGTAGTTGTCGCCGCCGCCGCTGCCTTGGTTGCGGCTGAGGCCGTAAGCCTCGTCGATGAACAGGATTCCGTCCAGGGCCGAGTCGGCGACGGCCTTGGTCTTGACCGCGGTCTGGCCGAGATATTCGGCGACCAGGCCGGAACGGTCGGTTTCCACCACCTCACCTTTTTTCAGGAATCCCAAGCCCTTGAAGATCTTGCCGAGAATCCGGGCGACGGTGGTCTTGCCGGTGCCGGGATTGCCCTTGAAGACGAAATGGAGCGTCACGTCGGCCACCGCAAGGCCCATGGCTTCGCGCATTTTCCGGATTTTCAGGAAAGCTTCAAGCCGTCTCACCTCATGCTTTATCCCGTCCAGGCCGATCAATTGGTCGAGCTCTTTTCTCGCCTCTTCAAGGAGTTGTTCGGCATCCTGCCGGGCAAGGGACGCGCCAAGAGACATGCCATAGGCGTCGAGATCGAAAACCGTGTCGTCGCCTATGATCTTCTTGACTTTGCCGGCCTCCCGCTCAAGAAAGTCCAGCAGCTGCTTTTCCTGAAAGGTCAGCTTGTCGTCCATGTTCGAAAGACCATAGACGAGATAGCGAATATCGTTCATTACCCTGCTGGAGAGTCTGGTCGAATGGTGCTGGTCGCAGAGGATGAGCAGGTCGAGGATGACGTTGTCCCCCGCCCGCCGGGCCGAAAAGGGCGCCTCGCCGGTCAGCCACTGGTTGAGGAATTCGGCGGTGGTTGCCGGGCCAGGCGGGGCAGGGGATTGGTAACGGGGGTCCTCCCTCCGGAAAATTTCGGTCAGATAGCCGAGCAGCTCGTCCATCCGGTCGACCGCCAGGATATCGTCTGCGCTGACAGGCCCTTTCTTCTGGAAAAAGAGGACCAGAAAACTGAGGAAATAGCTGGCCATGGCCAAGGCGGCAAAACGGTGGAAATCGCCGTATTCCTTTTCCAGCAGTGCGGCTTTGGTCAGCAGTTCGCTCTCGGCCCCGCGGCAGCTCTCCCAGTTGCACTTCTTTTCGGCAAGAGTCCCGGTG
This sequence comes from uncultured Desulfopila sp., assembly GCA_964441345.1. Taxonomy (GTDB): domain Bacteria; phylum Desulfobacterota; class Desulfobulbia; order Desulfobulbales; family Desulfocapsaceae; genus Desulforhopalus_A. The sequence goes on from CAYTVF010000283.1 coordinate 2,992, forward strand.
ACCTGACCAATGGATTGCCGGACGACGTCGGTGAAGGTGACCATGGCGTGCCGTTTAGCCGAAATCGCTGAGGTCGAGGTTGATCGAGGGGGCCACTTTGTTGCCCTGTTCCATCTTTCTGATCTGGGCCTCCGCCGCCGCGGTCAGGGTGTCCATTTCCCCGATGTTTTTGGCCATGGCCGGGAGGGCCTCGCGCCGGAACTTGGCAATATCTTCGAGGGCAATGCGAACGTCGGCGAAGGCCTTGGTCAGGGATTCGATATCCAGCTGGGCCTCCGTCGCCTGCTTCTGGATGGCCACGCCCTGGGTCCGCAACTGGTGGGCCGTGCCTTCGATCAGTCTGTTCGTGGTTTTATTGACCGCGGCCACCTTGTCGAGGACGATCTTCTGATTGGCGAGCGCCAGGGCCACGGTAACGGCGATGGTCAAGGCGCTGACGGTGACATTGATCGCCCGGTTGACGCCTTTGACCAACTCCTTGTTGTTGCGGATAATCAGCTCGATGGCGAGCACCCCCTGCTGATTCACCGCCAGCTGCTGCTGCAGATCGACGATCCGCTGGCGCAGCGGGAAGAGCAGCTCCTCCTCGGCGCGGGTCGTCGGCGCCGATGTCCCGTTCCAGGGCGTAGACCAGCCGCTGATCGATGAGCTGGCCCAGCTGGATGGTCTTCTGCAGCCGGATGGTGAGCTCGCGCATGGCCTTCTGGTCCAGGGCCAGCGTGGTGTTGTCCCGGACGAGCTGGCCTTTGCCGTCGTCGAGCGAGCGGATAATGGCATCGATTACCGTGTCGGCCTGCTGAAAACGGGTGAAGTATTGCTGCAGCGGAGTGCCGAAGCCCGGCAGGCGGCCGAGGGTTCGGGCAAACCAGCCCGCCTTGAAATCGAAATTGCCGGGATCGAGCTGGTCGACCTGGACGTTCAGTTCGATGAGCGACCTGGCAACCTGGCCGCCATCATCGCTTTTTTCCGCTAGAGCTCTGATCGGCTGCTTGAGCATGGCGCTGCGCCGGGCGGCATCCTGCTGGGTTTTATTGCCGAGCTGCTCGATCGCGGCCACATTGGCGTCCCGCAGGTCGAGCTGCGCACTGTTATTCGGGTCCCAGGCCATAACCGAGGCGATAAACTGATCCGCCGTTTTTTCCAGCTCCGCGTCCCGTCCCGCCGCCCCCTCCACCTCAGCCGGCTCGATCTGCTGCAGTTCCCGGCGAATGGCCTCGGTATCGGGTACGACCAATGTCTCTTTCAGTCCCTGTCCCTGTGCTGCAGTCTGGCTGTCCATATCGTTTCTCCTCTCTGCTGGTGGCTGAGCTATTTTCGCTATCGCTATCGCTATCGCTATCGATATCGGTATCGCAATCGCTATCGCAATCTTTATCGTAACTATTCATTTTATTTCAACAACATGCACATTGTCAGACTGGTTTTCCCTCCCCTCCCTTGACGCTGACAATTACCCACACATACGCCCATGTTACGGGCCATGTTTGAGTTGGGGG
>CAYTVF010000284.1:0-4484 GCA_964441345.1 uncultured Desulfopila sp.
CAGGCCATCTACTCAGCCCTCAATAACGATAAATTTCCAAAAGAGTGGTATTTCAAGGTTGCGGAAATGACGGAATGTTCAATGGATTGGCTGGCGCATGGCATCGGACCCAAAAAACGCGCCAAGCCCGACAATTCGCCCGCCGACTCGAATTTCCCGGACGTCATCGATTCGATGGTTAAGCTGCTCGTCGGCACATCCGGTAATATTTCGGAAATGAACAGATGCACAATCCAGCTTTGCGAAAAACTGCTTTCCCAAAAAGAAGCGATGAAGAATTCACCAAGAGAAGAATCAAAGAGTTCACCGAGAGAAGAGAAAAAAAATTCCCGCTTAATCAACATCAAACAATTTGCGTATAAAGTGGCAAGCTACGCAGGCGCCTGATCGATTTCTTCAGTCTACTCGCTCGATAATCTCTTCTATACAAGCATCATTGGGAGGATAAACGGTTATGCCTGCTCGGGACACCCCTGAATATCCGCTTGGAAATGATCAGAAAAACGGCAACTCCATGGCATCGGAGGCACAGGAAACGAAAATGGGCGAAATGTCAGCCTCCCTGCTGGATCTGCAGAAAAAGATAGCGAGGCTGGAACGGGAAATAAAATCCAAGGACGAACAGATCCTGGCCAGCGAGGAATATGCCCGGATAGTCGGCAACTATGTCGCCACCTGTGAATTCTGGACGGCGCCCCAGGGAGAACTCATTTATATTTCTCCCTCGTGTGAGTCAATGACCGGTTATCCACCCAAGGATTTTTTTGAGGACGAGAAACTCCTGACCAATATAATTATCGATGAGGATCTGGAACTCGTGGCATCCGAACTCAAACAGATGGTGATGAAGAACGATCCCGCCGCCCATCTTGAGATTTACTTCCATATTAAACGCCACGATGGCAAAATTCGGTACATCAAACAGATCAGCCAAAAGGTCTACGGCCAGGATGGGGTGTATCTCGGCCGGAGAGCCAGCAATATCGACCTCACCTCCCTGGGAGTTCCCTCCGACATTCCCCGCTGACCTTGCCACACTATTTTGGCGAATGGCACATCCCGGGTATCCTGCAGGCAAGCGCCGGCAGTACGATCAATTGCCGAGAACCGGGGCGGCAGCCCGGTCTTCTAGATTTCGACTCTCTTGAAGATTTCGACTCTCACCTGCGTCGGCAAGAACCGGCAGGGTGATGGTAAATTTTGTTCCCTGGCCGAGCCGGCTGGTCACGCGGATTTCGCCCCGGTGCTCGCGAATAATCGCATAACAGATCCCAAGGCCCAGACCGGTTCCCCGGCCGACTTCCTTGGTCGTGAAAAACGGATCGAAAATCCTGGGGAGAACTTCCGGGGCGATCCCGCAACCGTTATCTTCAATGGTTATGCACACCGAATCCCCATCCATGGCGGTGGCAAGACGAATACATCCATATCCCTTCTGCTCGACAGCCTGGATGGCATTGAGGATTATATTCAAAAATACCTGGGCGATCTGGCTGCCATGGCAGCTTACCGGCTGTAGGGGGGCGAAATCTTTTCGCAGATCTATCTTCACAGTGCCGCCGGCATTGATATTCAGGAGACCAAGAGTCATTTCCAGCTCCCGGTTCAGATCCACTAAATGCCGCGGTCCCTTGCCGGGCCGGGCAAAGGTCATGAGATCCCTGACCAGCGAAGTTATCCGCTGTACCTCCGTGTTGATATGTTTGATCAATTGGTCAAGAAGCTTCTCGGCTTTTACATACTCCTCGGTGGTGGCCGGCCGGTTGCCGACAAGTTGCCGGGCAACATTTTCAAGGGGGAAGAGCGAGCCGGCAATGAGGGTCAGGGCATTATTGATTTCGTGGGCCAGACCGGTAGCGAGCAGGCCGAGACTCGCCATTTTTTCCGAATGGACCAATTGCATCTGGGCCTGTTTCAGCTCCGCAAGTGTATTCTCGAGACTCACTTTGCTGTTCTGCAGCTCGGCCGTTCGTTGCTCCACCTTCAACTCAAGGTTTTCTCGCAGGGAATTGATGGTCCGGAACGAGGTTTCCAGTTCATCGAGCAGGGAATTGAAGGTTTTGTCGAGCAGATCGATATCGCCCGACCGGCTGCTGGTTTCTCCCATCTGGCATTTTACCCGGAGCAGAAGGCGCCTGAGCGGCCGGGTGGATGCGTTGACGACGAAAAAGGTAAGCGGCAGGATAATGACGAGAAAAACGATCCCGACCACGACACTCTGGACAACGAACTCGTTTCGCCCTTCGATCAGTTGCCTGGCGGACAATCTGATCTCCACCCGACCGATTTCCCGTACTGTGGCCTTGCCGCTCCTGTCGAAATAGAGATCGTCTTCCGGCGTGGTGCTGACTCTGGTCAGGACCGGTTCCTGAAAGACTACACCGGGTTCAGCCGGCAGCACGGCAACAGCGGGATTATGCGCCGGTGAAGCGCCGCCGGCTGAACCTCCGGCCGGCAATGGCGCGGGAGGAAGCTCTTCCCGGGCGATAATCGTTTTGCCGGCAGCGTCGGTGAGGGTGACAGCCACGATATCGGGATGGTGCAGCAGGGACTCGACCGGCAGTTCCAGCAGTTCGGGGCTGCCGGCAAAAACTCCGAGCTGGACATTGTGGGCAAAGAGCTTCGCCAGGCTTTGACCCTGGAGAGCGAAACGCTCCTCCATCCTTCGTTCCTGCAATTTAAAAAAGACGAAATTGATTGCTATGACCGAAAGGATCATGCCGACCGCGAGGTAAAGAAAAATTCGCAGCCCGGTGGCGGTCAAAACGGTTTTTGAAAAGAATGCGGATTTCATTGCAGGGAGTAGCGCGGCGGAACGTCGAGGGCCGCCATCCTTTCGATCAGGTCGGTATTCTGAAATACTCGATAGGCCACCTGGCTCTTCGATCCGCGGGGGGAAATGTCTTTTCCCTCCAGAATATTCAAAGCCATCCGGCCCGCCTCCCGCCCCATCTCGGTGTTGTCGACGGCAACTCCGAATGTTGCGCCGGACTTCAGGTATTTTTCGGCAAAGGTCAGCAATACAATCCGTTTTTTCAGGGAATAGTCGAGGAAGGTTTGAATTGTTTCATCGCTCAAGACATTGGGGTCCGGGATCATCCACAGGGCCTGAACTTTTTCCTGCACGGAATTGAGCAGCCGGGGCACCTCCTGCGGCGCGGAGGTCGGGAGGGCCACCAGCTCGAAGCCAAGCCGCAGGGCGGCGTCCCGGGCGTCGGCGATGAATGTTGCGCTATAGCCGGGATGATAGAGGACGACAATGCGGCGTACATGCGGGTGGTGAGTGCGAAGACTGGCCAGGACGGTTTCAGCGGGAACGACCATGGAGACCCCGCTGACATTCTCCCGGCGGCCGACTATCTGGTCACCACCGGGGACCATGACATGGACGACGGGCACGCCCTGCAGTTTCAAGGTTTGCTCCAGGGCGCTCTTGCCGATAGCGACAATCACCGACGGACGGTACTTCATGAACCGTTGGGGCCAATCCTCGTTGTCTGTTGCCGTATCCAGCATCACCTTGTCAACAGTGAAGGACAGCAGGGCTTTCGGTCCCTGCCGGCTGGCGATGGGATTCAGCGCCGCGAGCACGCCTTCGGCTGCCTGGTGGTAAGGCTGTAGTTCGCTGCTCTGGACGATCAGGAGTTCGTTTCCATAGGCCGGGGCGGCTATTGCCAAAAACAAGAGAATAACCACGAGCAGAGCGGGCAGAGCTATGCAAATCCCGCACCGCCCGCCTTCCCCTCCCGGCATACGGCACTGTCCGACGATCAATCCGCAAAAGCCTCTTGCCACCAGCACATCCTTCACTTCCGCCAAGCTCTTCCTGACAAATTGGTTTCCTGGAATATTTCGCCTTGGTCAATCAGTCAGCACCTTACCGACTATTCTCAAAGATTGCTTTGAAAATGACATTCATTCATCACTTTTCCCATCCTCCGGCCGAGCGGTCTTTTCCCGGCGGCGGTCGGTGATGTCGATAAAGGTAATTACCGCTCCTTCGATAACACCTTGCGAAAAGAGCGGACAGGGGAAACCGGGGTAGACTCACTTCCCGTCTGGTCGGTTGCTTTTGGTCAGCATTCCGGCAATGGTTTGAACCGCAGAAGCTATCGCCTAGATCCAGCCGAAAGTTGCGCCGTCACGCAGCGATGAGGTGACCGAGGAGTTAAAAAAGGACAGAATCAACTTTTTGCGGGATTAGTGCTTAGGGTCTACGTGAGATCAGCAGCCGGTTCCGGCGTTTCCTTGGATGTGGTGTTTCCACACATTGGCTGAAGCTGCACCTGCCTGTAGGCAGACGTTTTAATTTCAGCCATACTCCTCCGTGGGGTGAGATGGTCCAACACAACAATGTACCCTGACGCGTTCTAATCATCACGCGTCAGCGGCAGATACCAGCAGGAGACATCGACCATGAAGGTCAACAGCACGACAATTGGTCGAACCTTGCGTCATTTTCTCGGATACCCCGGCAAAGGTGG
>CAYTVF010000285.1:0-4473 GCA_964441345.1 uncultured Desulfopila sp.
GCCTCTCGGTCGGCCACGTCTCGCCGGGGGCCGCGGCGGGGGGGGCGATCGCGCTTCTTGAAGACGGCGATATCATCGAGATCGATATCCCGGCCAGAACGATCAATGTCGCTCTCGCCGATGCCGAACTCGCCAGACGGCGGCAAAAAGAAGAGGCCAAAGGCAGCAAGGCCTTCACCCCGGCCGACCGGGACCGAACCATCAGCACCGCGCTCAAGGTCTACGCCCTGTTTGCGGCCTCCGCCGATAAGGGCGCGGTCCGGCTGCTGCCCGACTAACCGGCGATACCGCCCGGAGCGAGTATATGGGGCATATCGTAGCAGATCTGCCCCGTACCCGGCCATTTTGCCTCGCCGATCCATCGACAAGAGGAGGAGTGCTTCTTGAAACCGACCAATACCGATAACCCCGAGTATTTCCACAAAGTCATCGATTGCCAGTACGCCTGCCCGTCCCACACCCCGGTCCCCGAATACATCCGGTTGATCAGTCAGGGAAAGTATGACGAAGCCTTCAGGGTCAACTGGATCTCCAATGTCTTTCCCGGCGTTCTCGGGCGAATCTGCGACCGGCCCTGCGAACCGGCCTGCCGGCGAACCCGGGTCGAAGAGACGCCGGTGGCCATCTGCCGGCTGAAAAGGGTCACCGCCGATTACAAAAACCCGGCCACCGATTTCCGTCCAGCGGTTCCGGCGCAGAAAAACGGCAGGAAGATTGCCCTCATCGGCGGCGGCCCGGCATCCCTCACCGTCGCCCGGGATCTGCTGCCCCTCGGCTACGAGGTCGATCTCTACGACGATCAGAGCAAGGGTGGCGGGTTCATCCGCACCCAGGTTCCTTCCTTCCGTCTGCCCGAGAAGGTGCTGAACGAGGAGGTCGACCGCATCCTCTCCATGGGGGTGACCACCCACTTCAACCACTATGTCGGCAGCCTGAAAGAGATCGTCGAGCAAGGCTACGACGCCATCTTCGTCGGCACCGGCGCGCCGCGCGGCCGCGACCTGCCCGATCTGCCCGGCCGCGGGGAAGGCGCCGGTTCGATTTTTATCGGCATCGAATGGCTGGCCGGGGTCCTCTACCGCCATATCACGGCCAGCGGTCCGCGGGTACTGGTGCTGGGCGGCGGCAATACCGCCATGGACTGCTGCCGGATGGCCAAGAGACTGGACGCCGACCAGGTGCAGGTCATTGTCCGCAGTCCCAAATCGGACATGAAGGCCTCTCCCTGGGAAATTGAAGACGCCCTGGATGAGGGAATCCCCATCATCGACAATCATGCGCCGCTCGCATTTGTTATGGAGGATGGCAAACTCACCGGCATGAGTTTTCAGAAGATGATCGCCGACCTTGACGAGAACGGCAAACGCCGTCTGATGGCCGCCACCGAACCGCCGGTCTTCATGCCCTGCGACCAGGTTATTCTGGCCGTCGGCCAGACCAACGCCTTTCCTTTCATCGAGGCAGAACTGGGCATCAAGATGAACGACCACGGCCTGCCGGTCCTCGACAAACTCACCCATCAATCGTCGGTGCCGCATATTTTCTTCGGCGGTGATGCCGCCTTCGGCCCGAAAAATGTCATCACCGCGGTCGCCCACGGCCACCTGGCGGCGATTTCCATCGATCTCTTCTGCCAGGGCAAGGACCTGCACGACCGCCCCGCCCCCACCACCAATCTGGTCAGCCAGAAAATGGGAATGCAGGACTGGCTCTACGACAGCAGGGTTTCGATCGACAAGCGCCATGCGGTGCCGACCGCCGACCGAGTCAAATCCCTCCGCGACCGGCTGATCGAGGTTGAACTCGGGTTCAGCAAGCAGACAGGCAACCATGAGGCGGCGCGTTGCCTGAACTGCGACGTGCAGACGGTGTTCGAGTACTCGACCTGCATCGAATGCGACGCCTGCGTCGACATCTGCCCGGAGTCATGCATTACTTTCACTGAAAACGGCGACGAGGACGACCTGCGCAGCCGGCTCCTCGCCCCCGCCGACAACCGCGAGCAGGACCTGTACGTGTCGCCGGTACTGCCCACCGGCCGGGTCATGGTAAAAGACGAAAATGTCTGCCTGCATTGCGGCCTCTGTGCCGAACGCTGCCCGACCTCCTCCTGGGAGATGATGAAATACACCTATAATTCGCCACTGGCAGGTCAAAAATGAACAAGATAGAAAGGATAAACGACTTTGTCGTCCGGTTTGCCAACGTCAACGGCTCCGGTTCCGCCAGCGCCAACAATCTTTTTGCCAAGGCTCTTTTCCGGCTGGGGATTCCGGTCAGTCCGAAAAACATCTTCCCTTCCAATATCCAGGGCTTGCCGACCTGGTATGAGGTCCGGGTAAGCGAGCAGGGCTATCTCGGCCGGCGGGGCGGCTTCGATCTGGTGGTCGCCGTCAACGGCCAGACCCTCCTCCAGGATTACAGGGAACTCCTGCCCGGCGGCTACTTCGTCTACGATTCGACCAAGGAGCTGCCCCCTGACTTCCAGCGGACCGACATCACCCCCATCGCCATCCCCCTCACCCAGCTGTGCAACGACGCCTTTGACAATGCAAAACTCCGGCAGCTCCTGAAAAACATCATTTACGTCGGCTCCCTCGCCTTTCTGATCGATCTGGAATTCGGTATTCTCACCGAGGCCATTGAACGGCAGTTTGCGGGGAAGCCGAAACTCGGCGAACCGAACATCAAGGCCCTGGAAATCGGCTACGCCTATGCCAGGGAGCATCACCCGGACGCCTGCCGCCTCTCGGTGCGCAGAACCGACAAACTGGGCGACAGCATCCTTTTCGACGGCAACTCGGCCTGCGGTCTCGGCGCCATCTACGCCGGGGCGACCGTTGCCGGCTGGTATCCGATCACCCCTTCCACCTCGGTGGTCGAGGCCTTTGAAAAATACGCCGGGAAGTTCCGGATGGAAAAAGATACCGGCAGACGCAAGGTAGCCATCCTTCAGGCCGAAGACGAACTGGCGGCGCTCGGCATCGTCATCGGCGCCTCATGGAACGGTGCCAGGGCCTTTACCGCCACCTCCGGCCCCGGCATCTCGCTAATGAGCGAGTTTTTCGGCCTGGCCTATTTTGCCGAGATTCCGGCGGTGGTCATCGACGTGCAGCGGACCGGGCCAAGCACCGGCATGCCGACCCGGACCCAGCAGGCCGATCTGCTCTCCTGCGCCTACGCCTCCCACGGCGATACCAAACATGTCATGCTTTTTCCCTGCGACCCCAAAGAATGTTTCGAACTGACCGCCGACGCCTTCGATCTCGCCGAACGGCTGCAGACCCCGGTGATCGTCATGAGCGATCTCGACCTGGGCATGAACGATCATGTCTGTGCCCCTTTATCCTGGGACGACAGCCGCACCTACGACCGCGGCAAGGTACTGAGCGCCGACGATCTCGACAACCTCAAGGAGAAATGGGGCCGCTACCTGGATGTCGATGGCGACGGTATCTGCTATCGCACCTACCCCGGCGCCCATCCCACCAAAGGCACCTACTTCACCCGCGGCACCTCCCATAACGAATACTCGGCCTACACCGAGGAGAGTCCGGAATACCTGGCAAACATGGAGCGGCTGCTGGTCAAGTGGCAGACCGCCCGCACCCTGGTGCCGTTGCCGCGCACCAAAATCAGGGACCCGCAGGGCCGCGTCGGCGCCGTCTTTTTCGGCACCACCAGCCATGCCGCCTACGAGGCGATCAGCAGGTTTTTCCACCGGCAGGGCCTGAAGATCAATTCCCTGCGGCTGCGGGCCTTTCCCTTTCAGGACGAGGTGGCCCGTTTCATCCAGGACCACGAGACGGTTTTCGTCATCGAACAGAACCGCGACGGCCAGCTGCGCACGTTGTTGATCAACGAGTGTTCCATCCCGCCGCACAAGCTGCAGCCGATTCTCAATTTTGACGGCCTGCCGATCACCGCCGACAGCATTACGGCAAAGATGCAGGACTATTTCGACCGTCACGATTTTCGGTTATCAAACCCCGCCGGGACCAAGGGAGGAAAAGCATGAGCATCGACCGACCGGTTTTCCGTCACCCCAAAGCGGCCCAGAATTCGGCGGGATATACCCGCCGGGATTACGAAGGGGCGATCTCCACCCTCTGCGCCGGCTGCGGCCACGATTCGGCCACCAACGCCATTATCCAGGCCTGCTTCGAACTGGCGATCGAGCCGCACCGAGTCGTTAAGTTGTCAGGCATCGGCTGTTCCTCGAAGACCCCCGCCTACTTCCTCGGCAGGTCGCACGGCTTCAATTCGGTGCACGGGCGCATGCCTTCGGTCGCCACCGGGGCCAATATGGCCAACCGGGAGCTGCTCTATATCGGCATCTCCGGCGACGGCGATACCGCCTCGATCGGCATGGGCCAGTTCGCCCACGCCCTGCGCCGCAACCTGAACCTCAATTATATCTGCATGAACAACGGCTGCTACGGCCTCACCAAGGGCCAGGACTCGGCCACCGCC
>CAYTVF010000286.1:0-4436 GCA_964441345.1 uncultured Desulfopila sp.
AAAGGGGCTGTCCAAATTTCGGACCGCCCCTTTTTTTGTTCGATAAAGATGGCTGCTTCTACAGCAGCGCCAGCAGAACGCCGGCAGCCACGGCCGAGCCGATAACTCCGGCAACATTCGGTCCCATGGCATGCATGAGCAGGTGATTCTGCGGATTGGCTTCGAGACCGACCTTGTTGACCACCCGGGCGGCCATCGGTACCGCGGATACCCCGGCCGCTCCGATCAGCGGATTCATCGGGTATTTAGTGAATTTGTTCATGAACTTGGCCATCAAGACGCCACCGGCGGTGCCTATGCCAAAGGCGATCATACCGAGGACGAGGATTCCGAGCGTCTCGATATTGAGAAACTTGTCGGCGGACAGCTTGCTGCCGACGGCAAGTCCCAAGAAGACGATGGTCGTATACATCAGGGAATTCTTGATGGTATCGGAAAGCCGGTCGACCACACCGCACTCCTTGGCCAGATTACCGAGCATGAACATGCCGATCAGCGGTGCGGCGGAAGGCAGCAGAGCCGAGCAGATAAACAGCACCAGCAGGGGCAGGATGATTTTCTCCAGCTTTGACACATGGCGCAGTTGCACCATCTTTATTTGCCGCTCTTCAACGGTGGTCAGCCATTTCATGATCGGCGGCTGGATCAGCGGGACCAGGGCCATATAGGAATAGGCGGCGATGGCAATCGACCCGAGCAGCCGGGGAGAGAGCCGGCTGGCAAGAAAGATCGCCGTCGGACCGTCGGCACCGCCGATAATCCCGATTGATGCGGCATCCCGCAGGGAAAAATTGATGCCGGGCACGAAATCGGAAAGCCATAGTGCGCCCAAGAGGGTGACGAATATGCCCAATTGGGCGGCTCCGCCAAGCAAGATGGTAAGCGGATTGGCGAGCATCGGGCCAAAGTCGGTCAAGGCGCCGACCCCCATGAAGATGAGCAGGGGAAAAACTCCGGTATTGATGCCTACATCATAAATATAAGTGAGTATTCCCCCCGGCTCGGCAATACCTGCCAACGGGATATTTGAGAGCAGAGCACCAAAGCCGATCGGGAAGAGCAGTAGCGGCTCGAAGCCTCTGAAGATACCGAGGTAGAGGAGGACCAGGCCGACACAACTCATCAGCACCCGGCCGATCCCCACCGTCCAGTCCTGGGTGGTTTGGGCCTCGTAAATTCCGTAAACTCCGGTGGTTTTTAAAAGACTGACAAGAAGGTCCCCGATGGGAGGCAGTTTTTTGCTCGCGACAACGGCCGGCTGGTCGGCAACGACCTGGGTGACCGTCATTGTTGCCAGCAGTTCGTCCTGGTGGACTTTCTGGTAGGCGATGGCCTTCAGGCTGGTGATTTTCCCGGCCGCACCGGCTTTAAGAACGATCACCGTGCCATCCTCTTTTTTCAGGGTGGCAATCTCGTCGCCGCTGTAGACAAAGCCGTCCTGCTGCGCGAGAACCCGCACAATTTTAGCATCCGTCGGCGAGGTTATATTGAGGATTTCGTCCGCGGCAAGGGCGGAGGAGGTCCAGAGACACGACCAGCACAACAGAAGAAGCATGAAAAATCTGATTTTCATAACACTTTCCCGGTAAAAAACGAAGAAGAAAAGGTTCCCGGGCTTGGTCCGGGAACCTCTGCAATCACATCCAGTTAACTGATAGTGAAGAGCAGGTCGGCGGCCTGGACAGCATCACCGGGTGCAACGTGAATTTCGGCGATTTTGCCGGCAACCGGTGAGTTCACCTCAGATTCCATCTTCATCGCTTCCATGACCACGAGCGGTTGATTTTTGGTAACAGTGCTGCCGATATCAACCAGAACCTTGACGATGATTCCCGGAGTAGGCGCCTCCACCAAATGGTGGGCTTCACCGGCCGAAGCAGCAGCAGGAGCCGGGTGGGCCGCTGCGGCCGGGGCGGCCTGGATGGCACCGCCTTCTGCGACGGTAACATTGTAGGGACGGTTATTGACGGTGATGGTGTAATTGCGCGGTCCGCTTGGGATCGGAGCAGGTGCGCCCTGCTTGGCAGCCGGTTTCTTGCCCTCTTCCGGCTTATCGGTGATCTTGCGGATATTGGTGGTCGCCTTGCCGAGGAGGAAATCGAGGCCTTTTTGTTCGCAGCTGGCGATGATGAAGATATTCTCGTCGGTTACCGGCAGCTTGTTGTCCTGGAGGATCTTGGTGGCTTTCGGGATGCCCGGTTCGAGGATGTCGAGCGGATTCTCGGTGAACACCGGTTTGCCGAGCTGTTCGGAGGCGATCTTGACGATTTCCGGGTCAGCCGGCACCGGGGTCCGGCCGAAATATCCGAGGACCATGTTGCCGTACTGCGGATTGATCTTCTTCCATTTACCCTGGGTGACGTTGAGGTAGGCCTGCTGGAAGTAAAACTGGGAAACCGGGGTGACCGAGGTGCCGAAACCGCCCCGCGCCACAACTTCGGACATCTCCTTGATAACCTGCGGAAAGAGATGGAGGGTGCCGGTGTCGCGCATCATCATGGTGTTGGCGGTCAGTGCCCCGCCGGGCATGGGCGACAGGGTGACCATCGGCGAAACCATTTTTGCTTCCGGCGGGATGAAGTAGTCTTTCATCGCTTCTTCGAAGGCATTCATGGCGAGGATGATTTTTTCGTAATCGAGATCCAGCGTATACTCGGTGCCCTTCAGGGCATGCATCATCGACAGGATATCCGGTTGACAGGTACCGCCGCTGACCGGCGATTTGGCCAGGTCGACGCCGTCGACGCCGCCTTCGATGGCCGCCAAGTTTTGGGAGATGCCGAGACCTGCGGTATCATGGGTGTGGAACCACAGGATGGTGTCGGCGGATACCAGATTTCTCGCAGCCTTCAGGGTATCATAGACCTTTCGCGGGTTGGAGGTGCCGGAAGCATCCTTAAAGCAGATCGAATGGAAGGGGATGCCCGCATCGAGGATCTGTTTGAGTCGGTCTATGTAGAATTCGGGAGTATGGGCGCCGCTGCAGCCGGGAGGCAGTTCCATCATGGAGACGACAACCTGGTGTTGCAGACCGTGGTGAGCGATACGTTCGCCGGAGTATTCGAGATTGCGGACATCGTTTAAGGCATCGAAGTTACGGATGGTGGTAATACCGTGTTTCTTGAACAACTTGGCATGCAGGTCGATGATATCCCGCGGGCTCTGGCTGAGGGCAACCACGTTGATGCCGCGGGCAAGGGTCTGCAGGTCGACACCCGGACCGACTTCTCTGCGGAAACGATCCATCATATCGAAAGCGGATTCGTTGCAGTAGAAAAACAGGCTCTGGAAGCGCGCTCCGCCGCCGGCCTCGATATTGGTAATCCCCGCGTCCACGGAAGCCCTGACAGCGGGCATAAAGTCATCAGTTAATACTCTCGCACCAAAGACGGATTGAAATCCGTCCCGAAAAGACGTGTCCATGAATCGAATAACTTTTTTGCTCACTGTTTTTCTCCTCGCTTGTGTTTGAACATCTGATTGCTACAACTTGTGACCGAACAAACGACCTGCAGAATGGGCTATGCCCGTACTCTTTCAGCTTCGAAGGCGGCAATGGCGGCGGCGATTACCGCGATATCCTCATCGCCATCACCATTGCCGGCTGGTTTTTCCTTGGCTTTTTTCCTGTTTTCCGCCATGAGATCCCGTTCCCTTCGCAGGGCGTCCGCTTCGCGAGCGGCAACTCCCCGGGTTAATCGAGCGACCAGATTGATGAAATAGATCATCAAGCCAAGAAAAAGCATGACGGTTGTCATGCCAACGACCATAAGCTTTAACCCTTCGAATATCATTGCGTTCTTGCCTCAGCTCTGTTGAATTATGGATTGGTATGGTAAAAAACATAGGACTGCAGTTTTCAACGGGAAATGCTTTGCTTCAAGAGATCAAAGTAAATGGAAAAACCGAATATTTCTGATTAAACGTGGTTATTTTAACCCAGGTGACACGGGACGGCGAGTATAAAAAAGGTTGCAAACGGAAAAATAAAGGGCCAACTGTACCACAGCACAGGTGTGCGGTACAGTTGTTTGCGGCGGGATTGTCCGTCATTCCGTTGAAAGACGGAATCCAGTATTTTCAATTTGATAGAGATTCCGGCTGTCGCCGGAATGACGGCGCGTGAAACCTTTTACGGGTTCATCATACCTCATAGACCGCATATTCGGTTTTTTCGCCAAGGAGACGATCTATTTCACGCTGAATGGCCATCCGTTCGTCGTTATTGAGCCAGGCATTCCAGTCGTCGATTGACCGCCAGGTGCTGATGACCATGCATTCGTCAGGTTTGTCGACTCTTTTCAGGGTCTCACCGTAGATATACCCGGATTGGTTGAGAGTCAGACTGCGGAGTTTTTTCAGAAGAATGGTCAGGTCGAGGACATTTGCCGGAGAAACTTTTCTTTTGATAAAAATTTTAACAGTCATAGACATCT
>CAYTVF010000287.1:0-4419 GCA_964441345.1 uncultured Desulfopila sp.
CCCCTCAATCCCCTCCCGTCAAGGGAGGGGAAGCTAACTTCGCGCCTGCCTGCACCGGGATTGGGGATGTCGGTGGATTGGAAAGAGAAATATTGAGTTCGAGGATCTCGCAATCGCCTTTTCTGTCGACCGAAAGTTTGATCTGATCCTCGGATATCTCAATATATTTTCTCACAACCTCGACAATATCTTTCTGGAGCCGTGGCAGAAAGTCTGGAGTAGACGGACGCCGTCGCTCGTGGGAAACGATGATCTGGAGGCGCTCTTTCGCTATCGATGCCGAACTCGACCGTTTAGATCGGAATAAAAAATCAAATAATTTCATATTATTAAATTCTAAACAAGCGGGAGAGAATACTTCGTTTAGGAACATCCATAAAACGGAATGGACGATCATGGCCAAGAAACCGGTCTACCATATCGAAATAGGCCTCGCCGGCATCGCTCTCATCGGTCATGGTAACCGGTATTCCCGCGTTGGATGCGGCAAGTACCGATTTGGATTCGGGGACAACGCCTAAAAAGGGGATGGCGAGAATCTCGTGCACATCGCCGGCACTGAGCATATCGCCCTTATTGACCCGGACCGGATCATAACGGGTAATGACCAGATGCTCCTTTACCGGTGCAAGGTTCTGCTCCGCTCGACGGGTCTTGCTCGCCAGCATGCCGATGATGCGGTCGGAATCCCGTACCGAGGATACCTCGGGGTTGGTTACCACCAAGGCCTCGTCGGCAAAATACATGGCGGTCATGGCCCCCTTTTCAATGCCTGCCGGAGAATCGCAAACGATGTAGTCAAAACTCTGCTGCAATGTTGCAATGACCTTCCCGACGCCTTCCATCGAAAGAGCATCTTTGTCACGGGTCTGAGAGGCCGGCAGGATAAAGAGGTTGCCTGCCCGTTTGTCCTTGATCAATGCCTGGTTAAGAGAGCCTTCGCCATGAATGACGTTCAGCAGATCGTAGACCACCCTTCGCTCGCAGCCCATGATCAGGTCGAGGTTGCGCAAGCCGACATCGAAGTCGATGACAACCGTTTTATATCCGCGTAACGCCAGGCCCGCGGCAAAGGCGGCGCTGGTGGTCGTTTTCCCTACTCCGCCTTTGCCGGATGTAACGACTACCACTTTGGCTGGTTTCTGGTCCTCTTGTTGGGGAACTATTTCTTTAATCATATTGTCATGAAAAATGTCATCTGTTTTGAATGAGTTGTAAATCCTGCTTCATGATAAAGGGTTGGCCGAGCCGATAACCTGAAAGTTCAGGCCGCCATCCGTAAGGGAAATCATAACACTTTGGTTGATATGCGCTTCGTTCAGGGATTCGTTCACCAGGTACTCCCCGGCGACGGCAACCAGCTCCGCGTTGCACTGCAAGCTGAAGATCCTGGCCGTCACATCTCCGTTGATACCGGCCATGGCCCGGCCGCGCAGGGCGCCATAGACATGGATATTGCCAGCGGCAAGGACTTCCGCCCCGGCATTGACCGAAGAGAGAATGACGAGATCCCCCTGCGGGGCGAACACCTGTTGTCCGGAGCGAACAGGGTGGGTTATCACCTTGGTCGAGGCCACTTCGGCAGCCCGGCTTGTCTCAGCTGCCGACGATTCAGGCTGATTCCTGCTTTCCGGCAACTCCAGGTCGGCAGAGCGGGTGTCGGCGGAGGCTGTAACCGTTCTCTCTCCCTTGATGGCCGGCAGCACGCCCAGTCCGGCTTGAAGCACCCGTTCGCTCTGACTCGCCGCGCCGCCGCGAACTCCAACCGGAACCAGTCCCAGCCTGCGCAGTGTGGTGGCGAGGAACATGAAGTCCAGTGCCGCCTGCCCTTCCTCGTCCACCGCACTCAAATCTATCAATACAGGAGCACTGCTGAAAAAGGATCGTGCCTGGCCGATCTTTTTTTCCAGTTGCGGATAGAGGCTGTCTGCCTCGGTTTCCTTGATGTGCAGCACTATTACAGTCAGAATACTGCCTTTTAACTCAAAAACCGGTGCCTGAGCGGATGTATCGATTGGTTTCATTAAACGGGATAAATTCTAGGTATAAGTTCGGGGAAAATGTAAAAGCAACACTTATAGCAATTCATTCACAGTATCTCAAGGATAAATCGTCTTCTGGTGTGCTCCGCTCTCTTCCGTTGACTCAGATAAGACCCTTCTGGGCTTGGGCCTGGATGGCGGTAATGGCCACGGTGTTGACGATATCCGCAATCAGACAACCGCGGCTCAGGTCGTTGACCGGTTTATTCAGCCCCTGCATGATTGGCCCGATAGCCACAGCCTTGGCGGAGCGCTGAACCGCCTTGTAGGTATTGTTGCCGGTGTTGAGGTCCGGAAAGATGAAGACGGTTGCCTTCCCGGCGACCTTGCTGTCCGGCATCTTGGCTTGAGCCACCGTGGCATCCACGGCGGCGTCGTATTGAATCGGCCCTTCAATCTGCAACTCCGGTGCCAGCCGTTTGACGATCTCCGTGGCCTTTTTCACCTTTTCAACCTCTTCCCCTCTTCCGGACGTACCCGAGGAATAGGAGAGCATGGCCACCATCGGCTTGATGCCGAAGAGACTCGCAGTTTTTGCCGACTCAATCGCAATCTCGGCCAGCTGCTCGGAAGTTGGCCGGGGATTGACCGCGCAATCGCCATAGGCAAGAACCCGGTCCTCCAGACACATTAAAAAAATAGAGGACATGATGGTGCTGCCGGGCTTGGTCTTGACGAACTCGAGAGACGGCCGGACGGTGTTGAGGGTGGAATGGACCGAACCGGAGACCATGCCGTCTGCGTGATTTTTATAGACCATCATCGTCCCGAAATAGTTGACTCCACACATCACATCCCTGGCGTTGTCAAGGGTGATGCCTTTGTGTTTTCGCAAAGCAAAGTAGGTAGCGACATAGTCCTCAAAGAGTTCGGACTCCGTCGGCTCGATGATCGCTGCACCCGCCAGGTTCAGGCCCAGGGTCATAATTTTCTTTTTTATCACTTTTCTGCTGCCGAGCAGCACAATCCGGGCGGCATCCCGGGCCAGGAGTATTTCCGCGGCCCGCAGGATTCTCTCCTCCTCCCCCTCCGGGAGAACAATGGTCTGTTTATGCTCGCGGGCACGTTTGATAAGACTGAACTCAAACATCTTGGGCGTGGTGAACAGCAGGCTGTAACCGATTATTTTGTTTCGTAGTTCCGTAGTGTTGACATGGGACTCAAAGAGTCCGAGACCGGCTGCGATCTTCAGTGGAGCCTCCGGAGTGATGCAATGGTGGATTGTTTTGATTTTCATTGCGGTGGTGAAGGTATCTTCCTCCACTTTCACGATCGGCACCAGATCTTCCATGCCCTGCAGAAGATTGCGCAGCAGATCGTCGGGTTGCATATAACTGGTTAAAACCATCCCCCCGATTTTTGGCAAATGGCTCGATCGGTAGGCAGCAAGTGTGCCAAGGATAATATCCAGTCGGTCTATGGGGGTGATGACCAGGTTGTCGTCGCCGAGTCGCGGCAGGTAATTGCGGAGATTCATCGCGGCAATGACAAAACGGGTTACCGTCCGGTTGAGCTGATCCTTGCCGCAAATGACCTTTGCATCGAGTGCCTTGACAATCTCGCCCATTGTCGGTCGGTCGAGCATCTCCTCGTAGGGAATCGCGTAGATAAGCTCAGGCTTTTGCTTGAGCTTTGCCTTGAGAGACCGCAGTATCCGCTGCTGCAGATGCGGAGGAGTTCTGTTGACAATGATTGAGAGAATGTTGCAGCCTTTTTCCTCGAACGCTTCCACGGCAAACTGGCACGATTTTACCACTCCTTCCACGGAACCCTCATGAGCATTGGCCAGCAATAACACCGGACAACCCAGGTTGTTGGCAATTTCCACGTTCAGATCGAATTCGAAGGCCGCGGATTCGCTTTCGTAGTCCGTTCCCAGGCAGAGGACAAAGTCGTATTCGTTCTCAAGTTCCTTGTATTTATCCAGGATACCTTCCAGGAGTTTGTCGTTTTGTTTATCCGACACCAGGCTCCTCGCCTCCTCGAAGGTATAGGCGTACAAACGGTCGCAGGGGATATCGAGATTGTAATGCACCTTGATCAGGCGCAGGATTTCGTCGACACCGTCCTTATATTGCCCGACATTGACGATGGGCCGGAAAAAAGCCACCTTTACGAGGTTGCGCACCAGAAACTCCATGACCCCCAGGGTCACCAGGGATAGACCGCTTCGTGGTTCAAGTGCGGTAATGTAGAGATTTTTTGACATGATCCTTTAACCTTTTGTCTGATTGGTTTTCAACCTCCCCTCCCTTGACGGGAGGGGATTGAGGGGTGGGTGAGTTTGCTCCAGGGTGGATGAGTTTGCTCCGGGGTGGGTGTGTTTGGAACGAAGTTGCACTTTGCGGCTTCCCCCTCCCCCTAACCCCCTCCCGCA
>CAYTVF010000288.1:0-4405 GCA_964441345.1 uncultured Desulfopila sp.
CCCGACATCGGCTACCAATGGGTGACGGATCAGGTTGTCTCTCTGTGGATCGACAGCACAAACAAGGCAAAATTACAGAATCAGCAGGAAATCGATTCTGCCCTGCAGGACCTGAATGAACGAAGCAGAATCAGTGCAAGGAACGGTCTCTACGGATTCTGCATCAGCGTACTGCTTGGTTTTTGCGGTATCTGGTACATCTCCCGAGCCATTTTCCTCCCCCTGAAAACCCTGTCCCTCGGATTGAAACGCATTCCCCTCGACAAGCAGCACCAGCCCATCTCTCTCAAAGGCGGCGATGAATTCAGCGAACTTGCCGGAGCGTTCAACGACATGAGCCGGCAGCTCCACGACGAGGAAACCCTCCGGTCGGAGTTCATTGCCACCCTCAGTCATGAAATCCGAACCCCGCTCTCTTCCATTCATGAATCGGTCAACATGATTGTCGAGGAGGTATTCGGCACGATAAACGACAAGCAGCGAAAATTTCTTGAAATCGCCGGCATCGAATTGCGAAGGATCAATAAGCTCCTGAACTACCTTCTCAATGTTGCCGTTCTTGAAGACGATCACCGCGACAAAAATTCGACGACCATCGACACCAAACAGCTTGTATTGAGCAGTGCGGAGCTCTTTTACCCGCTCATTGAAAAAAAAGGCCTCAAGCTCAAGTTCCTCGGAATGCAGGACTGTCCCGGTCTTTTCGGAGTGAAGGAAGAGCTGCAGCAGGTGTTTGTCAATATCGTCGGCAATGCCATTAAATATTCACCAGAAAATGGCCTGGTTACAGTTTCCTGGAGCAAGGAAAGGGGCCATAAGTTTTTGCTTTTTCATGTTTCCGACACCGGTCCGGGGATACCGGATGGAGAGCAATCCCTTATTTTTACAAAGTATTACCGAACGAAGAATGTTCGCGGTCATCTTGATGGGGTCGGTCTTGGTTTAGCCATAGCCCGGCGCATCATTATCGGCTATGGCGGCAGCATCAAGGTGGCCAATAATAGTGGCGCCGGCTGCACCTTTTCTTTCACCCTGCCGATTCCTGCCAAGGTTGAAAAAACTGCGGTTCAGCCAAACCAATCGGAGGACAATACGCGTGATATCGACAATAAAACCAATCATGACTAGATTCCTTAGAGCCGGCTTGATAGTGTGCCTGGTCATGGGCTGCTCCTGCGCCCGGCGAGATCAAGCGCCGGCGCCCGACCTCGCCGGGCAGGACCAGGCCAATGCCGAACTCCGCTTTATGAAAGGAGATTTTGACAATGCACTGCTTGAATTTGAAAAGATATACGCGACAGCCCCTGGTGCCGAAGACCGCAATCGGGCACTCTACGGGTTGGCCTGCACCCGGATGATGGTGGCCCGCACCGGCGAGCAATTGGCGCAGGCGATCGCCAACCTGCAAAAATGGGACGAGGAGAAAGGGAGTTCCCCTTTCAGCGAAAATCGTCGCCTGCTGGTTTCTGCCCTGAAACATCAGGGTGAGTATCTGAAGAAAAAGAACAGTGAACAGGTCCAGCTGGAAAGAAAGAAAAACAGTCTTATCGCCAACCAGCGGCAAAAAATTACGCAAATGACCGAAACGCTCGAAAGGCTGCAAAAGCAACTTGAAGAACTCGAGGCGATCGACGAGAATTTTCAGGAGAAACGAAAGACCTTATGAGCGAAGCAAAGTGCGTTCTCATTGTTGATGACGACCCGAGCATACTCGAGGTGCTTGAAGCGAGACTCCAGGCAGCGGGCTATCTTGTCCGGCGGGCGTCGAGTGGTCCGGCGGCCCTGGAACTGCTGAAAAAACATCCGATAGACATTCTCGTTTCGGACATGAAAATGCCGGAAATGAGCGGCATCGAACTCCTTGCGGAAACGTATGGTATCCAGCCGCATCTGCCGGTCATTTTCCTCACTGCCTACGGCACCATCCCGGATGCCGTTGACGCGGTCAAAGCCGGCGCCGTAGACTATTTAACCAAACCGTTTGACGGCAAGGAACTGGTCAAAAAGATCCGGACGATTCTCTCCTCCGTTCCCGAATCGCCGGCACCTCCCCGGCCGCTTGCCGAAGACGGCGGCTTCATCTGGGGATCCAGTGCGGCAATGCTTGAGCTGAAAGCGATGCTGCGGAAGGTAGCGGGGAGCAATGCCAATGTCCTCATTCTAGGGGAAAGCGGGGTCGGCAAGGAATACATTGCCAAACTGCTCCACAACACCAGTGCCAGGCGGGACAGTCCCTATGTCGTCGTCGATTGCGGCTCTACTCCCGCCGGCATTCTGGAGAGCGAGCTGTTCGGACACGTCAAGGGGTCGTTTACCCACGCCATTCAGGATAAAAAGGGGTTGATCGAAGCGGCGCACGGCGGAACCCTCTTTCTTGATGAAATCGGCAATATTTCTGCGGAGATGCAGAGTCGCCTGCTGCGTTTTCTCGAAGAAAGGACAATCCGTCAGGTTGGCGCCATCAAGGAGAAAAGCGTCGACTGCCGGGTCGTCGCCGCCACCAACGCCGATCTCAAGGCAGCCGTGGAAAATGGCTCATTCAGGCAGGACCTTTATTATCGCCTGAAAGTCGTGACCTTACAGATTCCTCCCCTGCGGGAAAGGCGGGAAGACATCCCCGAGCTGACCCGCCACTTTGTTGAAGAGTATTGCAACAGCAACAACATCCCGCACCTTGTCCTGCCGAAGAAAACCCTGCAATGGCTGGAAACGCTTTCCTGGCCGGGCAACGTCCGGCAGTTGAAAAATGCTTTGCAAACCGGCATAATCCTCTGCCGCAACAACCAGATTCAGCCCGAAGATTTACAGCTCGACAGCGACCCGCCGACCACTTCCGAACCGTCCGAAGACGACTTTTCCATGGAACAAAGTGAAAAGGAGGCTATTATCCGGGCCTTGACCCAGACCAAAGGGGTCAAAAAAGATGCCGCCGAACTCCTTGGCATCAGTCGTCGGGCCATTCAGTACAAGAGCAAGAAATACAATCTCGACACGTATCAATTCAAAGGTTGAGAATTGTACGTTCAGATTGCCTCAGCCAGCCATTTTGAGCCCGTCCACCCCGCTTCTGGCTATGGCCTGACGGCCCTGGTAGTGCCTGAAGATATCCCTGGGGCATTTGGCAACGCAGACAGTCTCGCAGCTTGGTCCATAGGCAATACATGCTTTATGGTCGATTTTTACCAGATTGTTTTCATAGGCAACCGCGCCTGCCGGGCAGGCCTTGACACACATTTTGCAGCCGATGCAACCGACCTGGCAGACCGCTTTGACATTCTTGCCGAGGTCTTTGGTCGAGCAGGGCACGAAGATTCTCGCCTTCAGGGTCTGGATTTCGATAATCGCTTTCGGGCAGGTTTTTACACAAACCCCGCAGCTGACGCATTTATCCGGATTGATAATCGGGAAGTTTTCGACCATTTCGATGGCATCGAAGGGGCAAACCTCGGCGCACTCGCCCAGACCGATACAGGCATACTGGCAGGCCGACGGACCGCCGAAACTGAGATTTGCCGCGGTGCATGAGGCGAATCCGTAATATTCATGCTTATGGCTCACCCGCCCTTCAACCCTTGAGCAGCGCACCACGGCCATCTGGTCCTCGACCGCGATCATCTTCTTGCCGGTCAGCTCGGCCACCCTGTTGGCGACCTTCTCCTTGCCGGGAAAACAGAGGTTGGGTGGCACATCGGGGTCGGTTACTACCGCAATGGCATATCCCTCGCATCCGGGAAAACCGCAGCCGCCGCATTGGGCCAGGGGCAACGACTCCACAACGTGTTCGATCAGGGGATTGACCTCGACCGCAAATTTATGGGCGGCAATGGCCAGTCCGATACCAAAAAACAGGCCGATACAACCAAGCAGAACCAGGCCGCCTAATGCTAATTTTATTAATTCCGGATCCATAATAACTCTCAAACTCAATCTGGTTAATCTTTGTCAGTAGTGGGCCTTAGAACAGCTGCAGACCCGAAAAACCAAGAAACGCCATGGCAAATTGCCCGGCAACGATAAACGCAATCGGCAGCCCTTTGAAACTCTGGGGAATATTGGCCAATTGCATGCGCTCACTCACCGAACTCATCAGATAGAGGGCGAGAAGAAAGCCGCCGCCGGCCCCGAGTGCCAGCATAAAAGTCTCAAAGACATTGTAATGATTGTTAGCGAGGATCAACGGCACCGCAATGATAACACAGTTGGCAATTACCAGAACGAGGTACACCCCGAAGGAATTGAACAGGACCGGATTGACCTTTCTCAGGATTGTATCGATGGCCTGCACCGTGAGGGAAACCAGCCCGATAAAGACCACAATCTGTAGAAAATTGAGATTGAATGGGATCAAGATGAAATTGTAGAAAACCCAACTCATCAGCGCCGATACCACCATGACGAGGGTAAA
>CAYTVF010000289.1:0-4391 GCA_964441345.1 uncultured Desulfopila sp.
GAATATATGGTGGTAGCGGGGACAGGATTTGAACCTGTGACCTTCGGGTTATGAGCCCGACGAGCTACCAGACTGCTCCACCCCGCGTTAAGGAGCCATCAATATACACCCGTCGGAAATAATGTCAATTACTATTTGTCCGGGGTCCGACCTTTTCCATGTCCTTGGCCAGCCGGGCGATTTTTTCGATAATCTCCTCGGGCAGGCGGGCGAGTTTGCCGTCGCGGCTGACGGCGGCGTGGACGGTATAGCCCTTCACCAGGAGTTTCGGACGTTCGACATTTTCTTCTGTTCGCAGGATCCGGTAGTTGAACCGGCATTTGAGGCTGGAGACTTCGGCAACGGTCGTCTCGATGGTCAGCATGTCATCATAGAAGGCGGGCGCCTTGTAACGGGACCAGCATTCGGTGACCGGCAGCACCAGGCCGAGCGATTCGATATGGCGGTAGGAACAGACCCAGGCGCGCATCAGCTCGGTCCGGCCGATCTCAAAGTACCGGAGATAGTTGGCGTTATAGACGACCCCGCCGGCGTCGGTATCGCCGTACAGGACCCTTGTGGTCGTTCGAAATATATGTTCCTGCATGGTTTGTCGGACCGGTTCCCGGTTAATCTTATTCATGGGTGAGCAGCTTTTCGATGAGCCGGTGGCCTGCGGCAAGGCCATTGCCGGTGGCGGCGTCATGTTCCCGGCAATTCTTTTCGTTGAAAGCAAGGCCTGATCCAACGCTCAGTTCACGTGAATCATAGAGCAGGGTAGGGACCGGATCGGCGACGTGGGTCCGGAGCGACAGCGGGGTGAAGTGGTCCATGGTGACCACCACCCGGAATTGCTCGTGGCTTTGCCGCAGGCTGTCGACGATCGGCCCCACAATGCGGGCGTCGAAGTCCTCGATGGCGGTGATCTTGTCGGACATCGAACCCTGGTGGCCGGCCTCGTCCGGGGCTTCCAGGTGGACAAAGACGAAATTGCCGTCCTGCAGCGATTCGATGGCCGCCCGGGCTTTGCCTTCATAGTTGGTGTCGATGTAGCCGGTGGCGCCGGGCACATTGATGACCGAAAGTCCCCCAACCACCCCCAGCCCTTTCAGCAGGTCGACGGCGCTGATCATGCTGCCCCGTATGCCGAACCGTTCCGTGAGCGTCGGCACGCTGGGCATTTTCCCTTCGCCCCACAGCCAGACGAGGGAGGCCGGGTTCTTGCCGGCGCGAATTCGGGCGAGATTGACCGGATGGTCTGCCAGCACTGTGCGGGCCTTCTCAAGCAAGCTTTTCCAGGCCGGCTGGGCGAGGTATTGATGCCAGTGACTGGTGACGTCCTGTTCGATATAGTCATGGGGTGGCACGGTGATAAAGCCGGGATGCTCGCCCTTGAAGATCACCAGATGGCGATAGCTGACCCCCGGTTTGAAGTGGAACTGGTCGGTGGCGCATTGCGCCTCCAGATCGGCGATCAGGGTGTGCGCTTCACTGTTGCTGATATGGCCGGCGCAGAAATCACGCATGGTTACCCGGCCCTTCCCGTCGTGATCGAGGGTAACCAGATTGCAGCGGAAAGCCGTTTCGTCCGGGGCGAGAACGATATTCATGGCCGCCGCTTCCAGCGGAGCCCGGCCGGTATAGTAGGCCGCCGGATCGTAGCCCAGAAGCGACATGTTGGCTACATCGCTGCCCGGCGGGAAGCCGTCGGGCACGGTCTTGTTGAGGAAGAACTCACCCTTTCGGCACAGTTCATCCATCATCGGGGTTTTGGCCGCTTCGAGGGGAGTCATGCCGTTCAACTCGGCCACCGGGAAATCACCCATGCCGTCGCCGATCAGAATCAAATATTTCATGGGAGTCCTATTCCGGGTTGAGGATACGGATCTTGACCGTGGGGGCGGTGCAGACCTCGAGGGCGTCGATATCGGCAATGGCTTTTATCACTGCATCCTCGGTGGCCCGGTGGGTCCGGAAGACGATATAGACCGGTTCTTCGACATCGCGGCCGTCCTGCATCATCGACTGGATTGATATCCCGTATTTGCCGAAAATGCCGGTGATGATCGACAGTACTCCGGGCCGATCGAGGGCGGTGACGCGGAAATAGTAGGGGCAGATCAGTTTGTGCATCGGCGTGATCTTCGGTTCGCCGATATGCTCGGGCAGGTATGAGAGTGCCGGCACCCGGTTGATGCAGCCACGGGCGATATTCCGCCCGATATCGACGACATCGGCGGCAACCGCGCTGCCGGTCGGCATCATCCCCGCGCCCTGGCCGTAGAGCAGGACCTCGCCCACGGTATCGCCCTGGAACACGATGCCGTTATAGGCTCCGTTGACGGTGGCGAGCATATGGTCTTCCGGCACCATGGTCGGATGGACCCTGGCCTCGACATGGTCGCCATGGTTGCGGCTGATGGCCAGCAGTTTGATCCTGAAGCCGAATTTTTTGGCAAAACGGATGTCGATCGGTTCGATGCTGGAGATGCCTTCAACCGTAATATCGTCCAGTTGCACGTTGAGCCCGTAGGCAATGGTCATGAGGATCGCCAATTTGTGGGCGGTATCGATGCCTTCGATGTCGTAGGTCGGGTCCGCTTCGGCATAGCCCAGTCGCTGAGCCTCCTGCAGCACCTCCTGAAACGGTGTGCCGTGGTCGGTCATCTGGCTGAGAATGTAGTTGGCGGTACCGTTCATGATCCCCTTGATATAGTTGATCCGGTTGGCGACCAGCCCTTCCTTGAGGGCCTTGATGACCGGGATGCCGCCGCCGACGCTGGCTTCGAAACCTACCTCGACGTTTTTCAGCGCCGCGGCGTGGAAAATTTCCCGGCCGTGGACGGAGAGCAGCGCCTTGTTGGCGGTGACCACATGTTTGCCGTTTTCGATGGCTTTGAGAATGAAGGTCCTGGCCGGTTCCATGCCGCCGATCAGTTCGACCACGATATCGATCTCGGGATCGGTCAGGATGTCGTCCGCATTCTTGGTGAGCCGGGTCGAACTGAACTCGGCCGGCAGGGACTGCAGGGCAATATCGGCGACGGCGGCAAGGATAAATGATGTTCCGGTTTTTTGCAGGAGGCGTTCCTGCTGGGCGAGCAAGGCATGCGCCAGCCCTTTGCCGACTGTACCGAAACCGATCAGGCCCACACGTATTTCTTTCATGGCTTTGTTTTTATTTTACAAGTTGTTGGTTGATATTGCCGCGGTTGATATTGCCGCTTTTACGGATTTCATGTCGGAGTGCGTACAGGGTCAGGTTTTTTCGCGATGTACCGGATGCTATTCACCCTGCAATGTTCCAGAAAGTAACCGCTTTGCCGGGGAAAGTCAAAATCTATGCGGAGATATTTTTATGGCCCCGATACGCATTTTGGTCTATAGTATTCAGCTTGTTATGATTGGCGGGCAGCTTTCGGTGTGCCGGACACCAGGTTTGGCCGGGGGATCTATATACTTATCCCCCCTTGTGGGGGGCAACTGCGAATGAGAACATGGTTTCTTAAGATAGAGCTGTACAAACGGTAAAGTTTAAAAGGAGATTTCATCATGGGTAAAAACATTCTGGTTTTTGGACCGAACGGCAGTGGCAAAGGTACTCAGGGCTCGATCATACAAAAGAAATACGATATCCCGCATATCGAGTCGGGCGCAATCTTCAGAGAGCATATCGTCGGTGGCACCGAGCTTGGCAAAAAGGCCAAAGCCTACATCGACAAAGGCGATCTGGTACCGGACGACATCACCATTCCGATGATGGTTGCCCGTCTGCAGAAAGAAGACTGCAAAGTTGGCTGGATCCTCGACGGCTTTCCCCGTTCCAAGGATCAGGCTGTTACCCTGGCCGAGACCTTGAAGAAGGAAGGCCTGGCCCTCGACTACGTAATCGAGATCGTCCTCGACCGTGAGATCGCCAAACTGCGCATCATGGGCCGTCGCCTGTGTGTCAACGACAACAACCATCCCAACCATATCGCCTTCGAGGCCATCAAGCCGGTGGAGAAAGACGGCAAGCTGGTCTGCCGGGTATGCGGCGGCGAGTTGAAGACCCGTGCCGACGATCAGGATGAGGATGCCATCAACAAGCGTCATAATATCTACTACGACACGAAAACCGGCACGATGGCCGCGGTCAACTACTTCAAAAACACCAACGGGCCGAAGGTTATCTCAGTTGACGGATCCGTTTCCATCGGTCAGGTTACCGATTTGATCATGAAGCAGCTCTAATCGCCGTGACGGAACCAAAAGCGTATTGATTTTCAGCTGTAATTTATAGAAAGGGCCTTCCCGCCATCCGGGAAAGCCCTTTTTGTCCTTAAAGTAATAAGCAAAGATGAAAAAAATCGGAAAGGTCTATCTGGTTGGTGCCGGTCCCGGCGATCCCGGTCTTATAACCGTGCGCGGCA
>CAYTVF010000290.1:0-4338 GCA_964441345.1 uncultured Desulfopila sp.
GGCGGCGCTTGGTGACTGTTCACCGCCCGGCCGAGAACCTGCACGTCAATGGGGTTGTCCACCCCCCGCCGGGAACAGTTTTCCATGCAGAGATTCGGGCAGATAGCGCCACAAACCGATGCCGGCAGCGGGGTGTACCGGAGGATCAACTGATACGCCTCCTCGATCCGCCCTTCACGGATGAGCCGCAATCGGTCGACCGTGGGAATATGGACCGGGCAATAGTAGGTGCACGGCGCAGCCGATTCGCAGTTGGCCCAATAGGGTTTTTTTCGGCGCAGGTCGCCGCTGACAATCACGCCGATGGCGCTTCGGTCGAGTCCCGGAGCCAGGTCTCGCAGTGGATCGCCGCCGAATTCCCGGTTCCAGTGCTCGTTCCTGAATTCGGCCATGGGCATGGGACCCGAGAACATGAGGGCCCGTTCCTGGGGGGTAATCGGCATCAGGACATGCCATTCTTCCCGTTGCGTGAGGAGTTCGAGCAGCTCGGCTTTACGTATTTTTTCGAGAAAGCCGACGATATTTGCGGAAAGCCACTGCCATTGTTCATCGCTTGGGGCAGTGAGCTTGGCATTGGTTTTCGGATAGGAGTTATCGGTTTTGCCGCGAAAATAGATGGTGCCGCCGACCATCCCGACACAGGGACGGTAGCCGAGAACGTTGTCGGGATTTTTCGGCTGGACGCCGCAGACAACCGCAACTCCGCCGCAGTTGAACTCGGCAAAGGAATCGCCGGTCGAGCCGAGGACCCAGAGTTCAGGCCTTTCGAACTCGGGATTCCACTTGGTCATGGTCAGACCGCGGGCGCCGATGGAGCCGCCGATGAATACCTTGCCGTTGGCCATGGCGTTGCACGCACCGT
The DNA here is from genome assembly GCA_964441345.1 of uncultured Desulfopila sp. GTDB lineage: Bacteria > Desulfobacterota > Desulfobulbia > Desulfobulbales > Desulfocapsaceae > Desulforhopalus_A. The sequence goes on from CAYTVF010000290.1 coordinate 863, forward strand.
TGGTGGCATCGCCCAGGACCGAGATTTCCGCGCCGATATTGAGATAGCCGACGTCGTCCGAGGTCGAACCTTCACAGACGATGGTGGTGCCGGGCATACCCATGCAGCCGAGCCTCTGTCCGGAAGGGCCCTTGACCGAAATGTTCAGGCCGTTTTCCCGTTGCAGGCGGATGCCGATATTATGCTGGCCATAAGACTCGAGCAGAAGGTCGGAGGACGAGGCTGCTGCTTGCCGCACCAGTTTCTCGAATTCCATTGAGCTGATGCGCTCACCTTTTTCATTGAGACCTTTTACAACTGTAGTAGCCACTGGAAACTCCTTATTACAGAGGCGGGAAAAGGACTTCGGCCTCTTCCGCACCACCTTGATCTTAATTCAAATGAGCAAGTATATTAGCAGGTATATTTGATCTGCAGTCTGTCCGCGGCCGCTTTATCGGCAATACCTATGGCGTCGGACATGCCGACCGGCAGGCTCTGGGATCGGCCCAGCGGCGCCATGATCTTCTTGATCTCGGTATTGATCGACATGAAGACTTCGCCGACCCTCTCCGCGACCTGATCCGGATCGAGCCGGCGATACAGCTTCGGGTTCTGGCTGGTGATTCCTTTCGGACAGATCCCGAGATTGCAGACGTTGCAGCGGTTTTTCTCATTGCCGAGACATCCGGCGGCGGCCTGCATGATATATTTGCCGATATGAACCCCCGATGCGCCGAGCATGACCATGGCCATGCCGTTCTGGGCGACATTGCCGTTTTTACCGATGCCGCCGGCGGCAAAAATGGGAATCTCGTTTTGTTTGCCCTGCTTGGCCAGATCGAGATAACAATCGCGCACGCAGGAAGCTATGGGGTGGCCGGTCGCATCCATCGATACGTTGTAGGCCGCGCCGGTACCGCCGTCGATGCCATCGATCACCAGCCCCCCGGCATACGGATTGCGCACCAGGTTGTTGAGCACCGATTTGGCCGAGGTCGAGGCTGATATCTTCGGATAAACGGGAACCTTGTGGTCAAAGGCCATGGAAAGGGTCTGGAGCATCTTCATGACGCTCTCTTCGATGGAATAGAGGGTCTGATGCACCGGCGGCGATGGCAGATCGACCCCTTCGGGGACCCCGCGCAGGCGGGCGATCAGCTTGGAGACCTTGTGCCACATGAGCAGGCCGCCGTCGCCGGGTTTTGCTCCCTGGCCGTATTTCACCTCGATTGCCGCCGGATTGCACTTCATCTCGGGGATAGCCCGGATGATTTCATCCCAGCCGAAATAGCCGGAGGCGATCTGCAGGATGATATACTTCAGGTAGCGGCTCCGCAGGACCCATGGCGGACAGCCGCCCTCTCCGGTGCACATGACGACGGGCAGACCGAGAACCTCATTGCAGTAGGCGACGCCCTGGAGCAGGCCGAGCCACATGTTGGGGGATAACGCGCCAAAGGACATCGAGCCGATGATAAAGGGGAAAATCTCCCTGGTCGGGGGAATCCATCCGCCGCTGACGGTTCGCTCGAGAAATTCTTCCGGGGAAAGAACCCGGCCGAGCGTCGTGGTGGTGGTGAATTCATGCCTTCCGGCATCGAGCGCCGGGTCGGTGAGCATCGAGATCCGGTCGAAAATAATCCGGTCGAGGAGGGTGGGGCCGGAAGCATTACGCCGTCCCCCCCTCTTCATCGGCTCGCCTTTTTTGTTGGCAAAAAAGATCGTCCGATTTTCGTTGGTACCAAAGACCGGGGTAATGGCCTCGTTGGGACAGACCATCGAGCACATGCCGCAGCCGATGCACAGTTTGCTCTGGTCGGTCTCCTGGCGGATCCCGGTAAAGGTGCGGTAATCGTTGCCCCGATTCTTGTTGAAAACGTCAAGCTTGGGTACCCGTTGCCGCATGTGCGCCAGCCGGATGGCACCTTTCGGGCATACCGCGGTGCAATTGCCGCAAAGGGTGCACCGGTCTTCGCGGTGCTCGATAATCCAAGGCAGATCGGAAGGGGTTAGGCTGCTAGGGGTAACGGAAACGGTTCGTACTGAGACCATATCTCTAACTCCTTTCTATGGGGGGGAATGATTACTGTGTGTTCACGCATGGGCTGAAAATCGACGGAGGCGTCCCGGTCCGGGATCATCGCGTCGACCCCGCATATTTCCGAGGCAATGGCCCATACACCTTCCCGGCCGCCGACTGTCGCCGGCCGGAGTTTCTTCTGGTCCATTACCAAGAGGCAGGTTTCATCGGGCAGGGTGCCGATAACCGCATTGGGACCGTCTATGATCAGCCGCTTGCAGACCTGGCGAAGACCGGCAAGGAAATCTCCCTGGGGATGCCTGGCAAGTTCGGCGTTACTGAGTGGAGTGATAATGTGTTTATAAGCCTGGAGCGGCAGTTTCAGCTTTTTCAAGGTGTAGTGAAGGATATGGGTGAAGACCTCACTGTCGCTCTGATAACCGGCATATCCGGGGATATTTTTGCCCAGCAACCAGTCGCGAATGGGCACGAAAGCGGTGTTCTCGCCATTCGTCATGGTGGAAATGCCCTGGATGAAGAAGGGATGACAGGCGTAGAGATTTATCCCGTAATTGGTGTTCTGCCGCCCCTGGGCCATGCAGACCCGGGACTTGAGCTGTCCGTCATGCAGGCAGAGGGCATCGCCGATCCGCATCGGCCAACCGACTTCCTTGATCATCGCCACATCGGGATAAAACGAGAAGATGGTCAATTGATCCTCGTCGGTGCTGAGCTTCCTGAGGGCCAGACGGGTCTCGAGCAGTTCCGCCTCTCTCAGGTCATCGCTCAGATCGCGGTAGGCGATCGGCATCCGGTAGGCGCGCATGAAATAGCGATAACGGTCGCTTGCTTCGATGAGCTCCGGCCGCATGGCAAAACGGTGATCGTATTTCAGCTCGTATCCCCGTTCCTCCATATAATCGGTCATGCTATGCCAGGCCTTCTCGGTATGGGCTATTCCGGAAAGTATCGGGAATCTTGGGTTATATTTGAAATCCTCGAATTCCATTCCCCGGAGCAGCAGACCGAGTCCGGAGCCATCGTAACCTTCTTTCATGGCCTCCATCGCGGTGAGCACTTCGTAGGGGGAAAATGGCTCGTTGGCGGTTTTCAGGGCTAAACGACACATGTTTCTCTCCTGATGAGATTTAAATTGCCAGATTAAAATCGCCTGTTACGGCAAGGTAATAGTCTATCGGATGCAGACCTGGTGGGGGGTTACTGCGGGATAAACAAAGACAAAAACGTATGACTGAAAGGATTGATTTATCCACTTGTGACAAAAAAGTCAAGAATATTAGAAGCAGTCCTGTTGCCGGGGATTTCAGTCGTTGAGGTGAAATGTGTTGCTTGTTTTTTTGGGGGGAGTGAACTCCAGAAAACGAAATCGCTATCTTAATATTTATCGTATCTATTCAGCTCTATTGACAAAGTTCCCCCTCCCCTTGCGGGAGGGGGTTAGGGGGTGGGGGAG
>CAYTVF010000291.1:0-4327 GCA_964441345.1 uncultured Desulfopila sp.
CTCCCCTCAATCCCCTCCCGTCAAGGGAGGGGGGGCTAATACCAAGCAGACAAAACAAGGTTCGAGAATTGCTCAAAACCATAAAAAACAATGACGGCAAGGAGAAGAAGCAGTGAAAACCTATCGCAGGGCCCTGACTGTTGCCGGCTCGGACAGTGGCGGCGGGGCGGGCATCCAGGCCGATCTCAAGACGTTTTCGGCCCTGGGGTGTTACGGCATGTCGGTGATCACGGCGGTGACGGCTCAGAATACCGTTGGTGTCACCGGTATCCATCCGGTCCCGCCGGAATTCATCGGTCTCCAGCTCGACGCGGTGCTGAGCGATATCGGAACCGATGCGGTGAAAATCGGCATGCTCCATTCGTCGCCGATCATCGCCATTGTTGCCGACCGGCTCAGCCGCTATGGGTGCGGCGCCATTGTTCTCGATCCGGTCATGGCGGCGACGAGCGGCGACACTCTGTTTCTGGCAAAGGCCGTCGACGACCTGAAGTCACGCCTCCTGCCGTTGGCCGATCTGGTCACCCCCAATCTGCCGGAGGCATCCATTCTGCTTGGCCGGGAAGTGACCGGGCGCGATCAGATGGCCGACGCCTGCCGGGAACTGGTGCGCCTCGGCTGCCGGTCGGTCTATCTGAAGGGCGGTCACCTGGCGGGCGATACCATCGTCGATGTGCTGTTTGACGGACGGACCGGCAGAATGGAGGAACTGGCGGGAGAGCGGGTCATGACCGGCAATTCGCACGGGACCGGATGCACCCTTTCTTCGGCGATTGCAGCTTTTTTGGCGAGTGGCATGATATTGCCGGAGGCGGTCAGGCAGGCCAAGACCTACGTCAGCCGGGCCCTCGGCGCCGGAGCGGAATTCATCACCGGGCATGGCCATGGCCCGGTCCACCATTTCCATGGATGGTGGCAGCCCTGATGATTAAAAGGACGCGGGAGATCATAAAGATGAACCTGTTGTTGCAGATTTTCCTCTATGTGGCGATTTTCTACGTGCTGTGCGCGATTTTCATGTATCTGCGCCAGGACTCGATGCTCTTCTACCCGACCGTGGCGCGGCATGAGGGGCATAGCGATGCGAAGGTTGTCGATTACCGTCTTGGCAGGGGGTTGGTCACCCTGCGGGGCTGGCTGGTAAATCCGGGCTTTGTGAAGGAAAAATTGTTGATTTATTACGGCGGCAATGCCGAAGACGTGTTTTGCAATGTCGACGAATACAAGGATATCCAGGCGGCGACACTCTTCGTCGCCTATCGGGGGTACGGTCCGAGCAGCGGCAGGCCTGGCGAGGCGGAGCTTTTTGCCGACGCCCTGGCGGTCTTTGACGATATGCTGGCCCGCTACTCGCCCGAGCAGGTTTTTCTCATCGGCCGCAGCCTTGGTTCCGGCGTGGCCTGCTATGTTGCATCGCGCCGGGAGGTGCAGGGGGCGATCCTGGTGACGCCCTACGACAGCATCGAAAATGTGGCGAAATCGCACTACCCCTGGTTTCCCGTCGGGCTCTTTCTCAGACACCGTTTCGCTTCTCTCGATTATCTGCAGGATATCCGCTGTCCGCTGCTGGTGCTCTACGGGGGGCAGGACCGGGTAATCAGCCCGGCACGGACTGAAAATCTGATCCGCCATATCCGGGGGGAAAAGGAGGTCGTCTATCTTAAGGCAGCCGATCACGGCACGATAGAAATGTACCCCGCCTACTGGGAAGCGGTGCTCCGCTTCATCAACCGGGAAAAAGCCGCAGCCAGGTAGGAGATTGTCAGCATCTGCAGGTTGGGTTGATCGGTTGTTTCTTCCCCTCGCTGTCTACTGCAACGTAGGTAAAGGCGGCTTTGGTAACCTGCAGTTCGACTATTTCTTTCACCGGTTTATGGAGCGCCGGTTTCACCCAGACTTCGAGATCGATGGTGATCGAGGTCGTGCCGATCCTGACTATCTCGCCGTAGCAGCAGACGACATCTCCGACAAGGACCGGTTTGATAAAGGTGATCGATTCCGCCGCGACGGTGACGACTCTGGAGCAGGCACGCTCGCGGGCCAGTATTCCCCCGGCAATGTCCATCTGGGCCATGATCCAGCCGCCGAAGATGTCGCCGGCCGGGTTGGTGTCGGCCGGCATGGCAAGAGTCCGTAAGATGAGTTTGCCTCTTTTGCCGCGATTGTCTTCTTCCATTACTTCTTCCCTCCAGGGGTGTGAGTTTGTGTGTTGATGAAAAGGAGTATCTTTTCCCGGTCGGTTGCGATGGCAGAAGAGCCCTTGAATTTTACAGGGTGATCACTATATAGTTGACTGAGAAGCGCATACCATCTTACCCAATGTCAAAACAATAGAACAGCAAAGAGTGTGAGAGTCCATGGCGGCAGATAAAAGGCGATTCAGTCGGATCTTTTTTAACGTGAGAGCCCGGCTTGCGGTAGAAGATAAGGTCTACACGGTCGAACGGATAGTCAATCTCAGCGTTGGCGGTTGTCTCCTGGAAATTACCGATGAACTGCCCCGTGGCCGGGAGTGCGCATTCACCATACTCCTGCCCCGCATGGCTCCGGGAGTCGAAGTGTTCGGTGAAATTGTCCGCACCGGAGATGGCGAGGCAAGCATTAAATTCGTGCGGATCACGCCGGAAAATCTGGTTCATCTTCAAAATATCATCCGCTACAATGCCGCGGATCCCGACTTGATCGAGGAAGAGATCAAAACCCATCCGGGTCTCAAGTAGGGACCGGGTCCGACCAGAATCGGAAGCGGAGCAGGGCGGATCGGCTCTTTTGGTGGGGCGATTTCATTGTATCCTCACGGAATTATTGTCACATGAATGATTCTGCCAAGGAGGTTTCAGCCAGGTGAAAAAAAGAATGGTGGGCGGTCTGTTGCTGGCGCTTCTTGGTGTTATTGCTGCAGGCGCATTGTCTATACCGTTTGTCTACGAGTCGCAGACCATGTGGTATAAAGTGGGCCATGCCAAATTGTTGCTGCGGGCGGGGCAGCTGGCCGGCCTCTGCGCAGTGCTCGTGCTCTTTATCCAGATCATACTGGGGGCGCGGGGGAAGTTTCTGGAGGAGCACTTCGGGGTGGCGGCGCTGATGCGCTGGCACCGGAGCAATGGACTTCTCCTCGCCTTTCTGGCCCTTTTCCATATGGCGTTGGTGCTGATTCCCGAGGGAATTACCAACCTGCCGTTCGGTACCAAGTTTTGGCCGGAAATGGTCGGGGGGCTGCTGCTTTTTCTGATCCTGGCAATGGTTATTACCTCGCAATTCCGGCAGCAACTCGGTCTGGTCTATAAACGCTGGCGGTTCATGCACCGGCTGCTGGCGTATTGCATCCCGCTGCTGGCATCGGTGCATATTCTTTTTGTCAGCGATTCTTTTAAACATGGGGTTCCCAGGGCAGGGTTGCTGGCTATTCTGGCAGCGTTGGCGGTGTGGATCCTGCAGATAAAATTTTCAAGGAGGATGGTATGAGAAAACTGAGTTTGTTATCTTTGTTCCTGCTGTTCCCGATGTTAAGCGCCCAGCCCGTCTTTGCAGCAGCACGCAGCTGGGAGCTCGACAAGGCGCACTCCAATTTTTATTTCAAGGTCGATCACATTTATTCCAAGATACAGGGGCATTTCAACGAATACTCGGGCGAGGTGAAGTTCGATCCTAAAAACCTGGCGGAAAGCAGATTCTCCTTTGCGATACAGACAGCCTCCATTAATACCGATATTGCCAAACGTGACAAGCACCTGCAGTCTGTAGATTTTTTCGATGCGGGAAAATATCCGTCGATGACCTTCGAATCGACTCGGATTACCGATGCTGGCAACGGTCTCTATGAGGTATTGGGAAAATTTACGGTCAAGGGAATCGAATACGACCTGATGCTGCCCCTGGTGCTGGCAGGAGTCAAGGACCATCCCGCGGTCAAGGGCAAGGAGGTTATCGGTTTCAACGGCAAGGTGACGATTGACCGGCTGGCGTACAAGGTCGGCGACGGGAAATTTTATGATCTTGGCATTGTCGGCAAAGATGTTGAGATTCTTGTGAGCCTGGAGGCAATGAGCGACAAGTAAAAAATAAAAAAATACCGCTGCAATAAATAAACAGGGGCACCACAGCGGGCAAGGGGGGCGCTGCCATTGACAACCTCTGCAGCTTGCTTAAATTGCAAGGACGGATGCTTCGATCGTATCGGTGCAAGCGGTTATTTTTTTCTCTCCCTCCTCAACAGGAATCATTGCAGCCATCTTTGTTGACATTTTCGCAAACAAAGCGGGGCACTCCGAAAAACAGACCAAACAATCGGTTACTTATACATTTCACAAAGGAGACTTGTTATGGC
>CAYTVF010000292.1:0-4324 GCA_964441345.1 uncultured Desulfopila sp.
TGAAGTCAGAGATTACATGGCAGCGCCGGAAGCAGCACCTTGCATTTTAACCTCAACTTTCTCGGTCAATCCCTCGTAGTACTTACGCAGGTGAACAAGAACCTCATCACGACCAAAATGGTCTACAACCTCTGCACCATCGGAAAGAGCCTTACGGAGCTTGGTGCCGGACAGAATGACACGGCTTTCCTTGCTATGATTACAGGTACGGAGAGAAGCCATACCATCACACTTATGGCAGTAGAAGGTCCAGTCGATTTTCATCGGTTTGCACTGCAGATCTTTGCCGGCATCACCGGTTTTCGGGATACGATCGAAAATGGTCTGAGCCTCGAAGAGACCGTAGAAGTCACCAACACCAGCATGGTCACGACCGATCAGCATGTTGTTGACGCCATAGTTCTGACGGAAGGTTGCATGGAGCAGTCCCTCACGCGGTCCGGCATAACGCATATCCAGGGGATATCCGGCAGAAATTACATGCTGTTTTACAAAGTAGTTCTCGATCAGAATGTCGATAGCCTTAACACGTACCGGAGCAGGAATATCGCCAGCTTTGAGGTTACCAATCAGAGAGTGAATCAGAACGCCGTCACACACTTCAATGGCGATCTTGGCGAGGAACTCATGGGAACGATGCATCGGGTTACGGAGCTGCAGGGCAGCAACGTTTGCCCAACCGCGCTCTTCGAACATTGCACGGGTCTGAGCGGGGGTGAGGTAGACACCGGGGTATTCTACCGGGTATTCACCCTGGGACAGAACCTTTACGGGACCGGCAAGGTTGAACTCTTTCTGAGCAAATACCATGATGACGCCGGGATGATCTTTCGGAGCGATTTCCCAGAACTTGTCACCAACTGACTCTTCGCCTTCGCCTTTAAAGACTTTCTCACATTCCCATCGCTTGTCCGCATCGGTCATCTCAAACTTCTCGGTGACCTTCATGGTCGCATAAACTTCACCTTTGCGAACCAAAGCGATCTCTTCGCCTATTTTGATCGCGTTAGCGTCAGCAGCGGCAACGTCGAGGGTGATGGGTACCGGCCAGAAGGTGCCATCGGCCATCTGGAAGTTCTCGCAAACACCCTTCCAGTCAGCTTTGGTCATGAATCCGGACAGCGGGGAGAACCCGCCGATTCCCATCATGATCAGGTCGCCTTTAGCGCGGGCAGAGATCTCAATCTGCTTGAGACCAGCGGCTTTTTTCAGTTCTGCATCACGCTGCGCGCCTTCGAGCAGAGCACATACCAGACCTTTTCCACCATGAGGTGCAACTAATTTAGACATAGAGTTCCTCTTTTTTTTAAGGTTTATATTTATAAAACTTCACACCGTGCAACCTATGCACAGCATACTGAACGGTTATTCATTACGAGGATGTATATATAAAAAAAACGGCTAGAAAGTCAAGTGAAAAGCTTATCCTGCTCACGGACAAATCTCTTCGACAACAACAACAATACTATAGACACGTGAAGAATCAGTTGGTCCCGGCTGTTCAGGCTGCATTTTCAACCTCGTATATAAAATTTTTTAATAATCAACTGCGATTCGGACGTAGACTGTGCCTCCCTAAAGATGCCAGTTACTACTTGGATACGATGCCGTAAATATTGACTATAATGCATATAAAACAACAACGAAACTCAACGGCATATGTTTTGCACATTAATGACATATGATCTATGAGCGCAAATGACGGTTGGATTGACCCAACGCTATGTCATTATTGCCTTAAAAGTTGAGCTACTGTGATTTCGTAAGTATATGAAACCTTGAAACGGTAAGCATACACCCATTTTACCGACATATGTTTGGGAAAATGGTATTTTTTTGCTCTTTATTTATCAAGTATATGCTATTATGAAATCTACATAACATATACTTGATAGGTGATGAATTATGACTCGATTGGATCAGGATACGATCAAAGCAGCATTGAGACATTTTGAGAAGGCTAAAGTATTCACTATTGGAGAGCTCACCTCCATCCTCAAATGTTCCATCCCAAACGCTCGACTCAAGCTGAAACAGTGGCGAGCCTATACAAGTTATAACCAGAATGGACGATTTTATGCTTTGCCACAGGTGCCGAGATTCGACCACCATGGCCTCTGGCATCATGAAAATGTTGCCTTTTCCAGGCAAGGCAACCTGAAAAAAACCATTGTCCATTTAGTCAGTTCAGCACCTGCCGGCCTGATCGGCAGACAACTTGGAGAACTCCTCGGTCTTTCGCCACAATCATTTCTGCATCATTTCCGCAATTGTCCGGGCATCTGCCGAGAAAAGCATGACGGTGTTTATGTCTACTTCGCCGATGACCCCGCAGTATACGAAAGGCAGGTGCAGCAAAGGAGCTCTCTTGTCTGCCGACCGGCTGTTATTTCCATTTCCGACCCAGAGGCAATCATGATTCTGGTTGCCATCATCAGGCATCATGACATAACCGCAGAAGAGATCCTGGTGCTGCCTGAAATAAAAAAGAGCAAAATGGAATTGCTGGCGATCCAAGGATTTTTGGAATGCCATGGACTGGGAAAAAAAACTCCGGATTCACTGCCCTGAAACTGCTCAAGGACTTTGTGGACAGGTTGATTGCCGGCGCCGGCGCGGGTGCGTTATTCCCGAAAACGCCGACCGTACATTTTTCTCCGGAAACCCATAAGTGCCCGGCCTGCGGGTCCAAACCACATGTCCTGAAAACCCGCGAAAAGACTGTGGTCACCATGGATATCGGAGCCTTTCGTGCCAGGGAAACGGTGTTGTTCTGTCCACATGATCAAACTGTTTTCACTTCGGAACAGTTACGCAGCCTCGTACCTGAACGGGGCACCTTTGGTTTCGATGTCATCGTGGAGGCGGGCTTGGCGCTTTTTGCTCGTTGCCGCAATAACCAGGAGGTCATGAAGGAGTTGGCGGCAAAGAATGTATTCGTGTCCGAGCGAGAAGTAAGCTATCTGGGTCGAAAGTTCATCGTTTATCTTGCCCTTGCTCACCGGCAGAGCCAGCCTCGCCTCCGGGACCTCATGGCACGAAGAGGTGGCTACATCCTTCATGTGGATGGTACCTGTGAAGGCGACAGCCCCAATTTGTTTTGTGGCCTTGATGGAATTTCTGAACTGGTGCTCGATACTATCAAAATTCCTTCAGAGAAAAAGGAACTGCTCATCCCCTTTTTTCAGCGCATTAAAGAGCAGTACGGAGAACCAAAGGCGCTTGTGCACGATATGGGCAGGGGGATCATAGCAGCGGTGGAAGAAGTGTTTCCAGGGGTGGCGGATTTCATTTGCCACTTTCACTTTCTACGCGACTTAGGAAAGGATTTGCTGCTGGATGAATACACTGCTCTTCAGCAACGGCTGCGGAAGCTTGACGTCCGGTCATTACTGAGACAGAGAGCAAAGTACCTCGAGCAGAAAATCGACCCGGCCTCCCACGAACTTGACGAGATCATGGCAAGCCTTGAATCCGGGACATGGCAGGCCACCTCTCTTGAGCATATTCCCTTGATCACGACATATGCGTTAATCCACTGGGTGCTTGAATATCCTCGCCAATCCAACGGTTATGGATTCCCCTTTGACAGACCACATCTTGATTTTTACCGGCGGCTGCAAAAGGTCCACCGACTGCTGGAGGAAATTATGGATGTTCATCTCCGCGGTATTACCAAAGATAATAAACCCTTTTTCCAGGTCTACAGGACATTCAAAGAGGCCGTAGAAGACAAACGGCTCAACGACCTGGCTGCAAGCCTGGAACGGAAGGCGAAAGTATTTGATAAATTGCGCACGGCCATGCGTATCGCCCTCCCGGAAAGCAAGAATGGCATCAACGATAACGGTGATGACGCAGATATGAAAAGCATTGAAGAGAAAGTGACAGCATTTAGAAGATGGCTGGTCAGTGATGTACGGAGAAAGTCAATGTATACCAAGATGCTTGAGCAACTCGATAAATACTGGGTAAAACTGTTCGCGGATCCGTTGCCTGTTATTACCCCTGAAGGGGTCCTGTATATTCAGCCGCAAAGAACAAACAACATCCTGGAGCGATTTTTTCGGGGAGAAAAACGGCGTGGCCGCAAAAAGAGTGGAATGGCATCTTTGAGCAAGGTATTAAAAGCGGCTCTCGCCGACACGCCACTGGTTCAAAACCTGAAAAACTGTGCATACATGGATGTTATTCTCAATGGATGCTCAAGTTTAGCGGGAAGGTTTTCCCAAATCGATGCTAATCTGGTACAAAAAGAGATGGAGAATGCACAGCAATTCCCGGCTAAATTTTAACTTATTGAAAACACTCACAATGTCAAGTT
>CAYTVF010000293.1:0-4282 GCA_964441345.1 uncultured Desulfopila sp.
CTGACCCCCTCCCGCAAGGGGAGGGGGAACTTTGTCCATAGAGCTGAATGGATACAAGAAAAGTTACAAGCAAAAGAGTTCTAAATGGGAATCACGCTGATTATCGCGGAAAAGCCGAGTGTCGGCAAGGATCTTGCCACTTTCCTGGGTATAGCCGGCAGGGGGAAGGGGTTTTATACCTGCCAGGGGGATGTGATATGCACCTGGTGCATTGGCCATATCCTCGAACAGGCCGATCCGGATTCTTACGATCCGCGCTATAAACAGTGGAGGGCGGAAGATCTGCCCATCATCCCGGAAAAATGGATACTGGAACCGATCCCCCGGACCAGGGAGCAGCTCCAGATAATAGAAAGTCTGCTGAAGAGAGCGCAAAAAGTCATTAATGCCGGCGACCCGGAGCGGGAAGGGCAGCTGATTGTCGACGAAGTACTCGATTTTCTCGGCTACACCGGCCCGGCGGAGCGGCTTTGGATCTCCGCGCTCGATGTGCGAACCATCAAAAAAGGTTTTGCCAATTTAAAAGACAATGGTCTGTATAAAAATATAAAAGACGCGGCCATCTGCCGCTCCAACGCCGATTGGCTTGTCGGCATCAATGTCACCCGGGGCCTTACCCTTGCCGCCGGCCAGTCCAATACCGTGCTCTCCGCCGGACGGGTGCAGACGCCGACGCTTGCTCTGGTTGTCGGCAGGGACCGCGAGATCGAGCAGTTCACCCCGAAACCGTACTGGGTTTTACGGGCAACCGTCGATCACGTGGCAGGCCAGTTTGTTGCCACCTGGAATCCGGACGAACTCGCCCCCGGTCTCGATGCGGAAGGGCGTCTGGTAAGCGAGCAGATAGCCGAACAGCTCATCCTGAAGGTTGCCGGGCAGGATGGTGTTGTTGTCGACAAAAAGGATGTGCTGAAGACCGTACCCCCGCCGCTGCCGTTTTTGCTCTCCGACCTGCAGAAAAAGGCTGAGGATAAATTTGGCTATTCGCCGAAACAGACGCTCGACCTCGGCCAGGGCTTGTATGAAAGGCATAAGGTCCTCACCTATATGCGCACCGAATGCCGCTACCTGCCGAACGAGATGTTCGAGGATGCCCCGAGTATCATCCAAAGCCTCCGGGCTCAGAATATCAAGGGGGCAGGGGATGCCGACCCGGCCATCCAGTCCCCCGCCTGGAATACCAAAAAGCAGGGAGCCGAGGCCCATCATGGCATCATCCCCACTGAGGTAATTCCCAAAAATCTGACCGGGGACGAACTGAATATTTACCTGTTGGTGGCCAACCGTTTCCTGAAACAGTTCTATCCCGATTACCAATACTTTTCGAGCAGTATCATTGTCGAGGCAAAGGACGAGCTCTGGAAAGGTTCCGGAATCACCATCAAGGATCAGGGCTGGATGGTACTCAACGATCAGCAGACCAAAGAAAAGTTTCTGCCCCAGGTGAAGAAAGGGGACCTCGTACAGATCGCCAAGGTTGACAAGGAGCAGAAGTTTACCAAGCCGCCGAGCAGGTTTACCGAGGCCTCGCTGCAGGTCGCCATGACCGAAGTCCATAAATTCGTGACGGATCCGGTCATCAAGGCGCGGCTGAAAGAGAACTCCGGCATTGGCACCTCGGCAACCCGCACCAATATTATTACTGAGTTGCAGAACCGGGAATACCTGCACAAGACCGGCAAAATACTTATCTCGACCCCGCGCGGCCGCGAACTTATCGATAAGATTCACCCCTCGCTGAAAAACCCCGGCATGACGGCGATCTGGGAGGATGCCCTTGACCGGATCTGCGAAGGCGAACTGGGCCGGGAAGCCTTTCTTGCGGAGTTGACCAAGCGCATGTCCAACATGGTCAAACATGCGCTTGAAACCCGCTTTTCCGAGGAGGTCATGGGCAAGGTCTATCGTTGTCCCTGCGGCGGCCATCTCTCTCGGCTGGAATCGAAAAACAAGCGGGGAAGATTTTTCTGGGTCTGTTCCTCCGGCAAGGAAAAGAATTGCCCTTTACGCTCCGATTACAACGGCTCGCCCGGCGCGGCATTTATGGACCGTCCGGAAACGGGCCCAAAATGCCCTCATTGTCAGACGGGTTATCTCATACGCTATGAGAGCAACCGGCGGATGGGCAGCTATTTCTGGGCCTGCTCCACCGGCAAGAAGGGCGATTGTCCGTTGCTGAGAGATGAAAACGGCAGCCCCGGCAAGCCGATTGTCGACCCCGGTGCGCCGAAGGCGCCATGTCCCGCAAACGGGTGCAAAAATATGGCGACCCTGGTTCAGTCCCGGAATAATAAGGATTTTTACTTCTGGAAATGCAGCGACTCCTCCCACTCCCTGCGCCTCAATGACAACGGCAAGCCCGGTGAAGAAATGACATTCGGTAAGAAAAAAAGTCAAAATGCCGGTGACGGCCGGAATGACAATCCGTCGCCCCAAAAGAATGGTTGAGGCGGGGTAACTCTTCAGTTTATTTGAACAGTATGCCCTTTATCTGATTGGTTTTAGCCTCCCTTCCCTTGACGGGAGGGGATTGAGGGGTGGGTGCGTTTGGAACGAAGTCGCACTTTGCGGCTTCCCCCTCCCCCTAACCCCCTCCCGCAAGGGGAGGGGGGAACTTCGTCAAGAGGTGAGGAGCACTGCTTCGAGGTTAATGACCGAGCTTTTTGGGAACGGATTTTTCTCCGTTTGCATCAACTTTACTAAGAAATTTCGAACCTTTGGCGATTGATACTTCCTTGGTTCCTTCAAAAATGACTTTAATCGTCCCGCAACTGTCAACTGCAATGATTTTTCCGATTCCCCATTCCGCCTTCTTATTATGTCTGACGTTTTCACCTTTGCATAACATTGATGTCATTATTACCTCCCAGGTAATTTGTTTCTTGTTTTTGCACGATGTTTATATAATAAGTCTTAACTTGATAAAATCTCTTATTGTTTTAAAAAAAGCAAAACGGTGACGATATTTCCGCAATGTCTTTCCGGGGAAGCGATCAATTAATGTGGGAGATTGAGGAGGTTACGAATCAAGGGGGACTTTTTTCAGTCCCCCCCCTTTGCAGGGCGAAATGCAAGAAATGAAATTTTCAGGCACTGAAAACCGCAGTGGCGGGATAAGCGGAATCGGAGTCGAGCAGAATATTCGAGACACATTGGGACAATTGTCTTATTGTTGCAAACAGCCAATTGGGGCACCGGTTAAAATCAAATTAGAGGTGAATTTTTGCAAACAGTAGTTAAGAAATGGTTCCGCGACAAGGACTCCGGATTTCTCGATAACGGAGGCGCCCCGGACATAATGGTATGCAAGGCCGACCTGGTCAATTGTCAGTTTTTGAAGGTTGGCGAAACCGTTGAGTTCGAATGTCATCAGGAAAAGCAGGGCCTGGTCGCAAAAAAGGTCAAGCTGTCGAATCAGAAAAAGTCAAACGGTCAGAACAACGGAAGCCGGAGCACGAAGCCATTTCGCTTTGGTGTAATGACCTAGGTTTAAGTTGGAATCGCCAGGGGATTGGATCATCCCGATCTTTCCATATCCTACTTGATGTAATCCCTTTGCCTACAGCACGCTCATCCCTTTACCTACGGCAGCAGCAGTACATCCCCTTACAAAAAAATCCGGGCATAACAGGTAGTTGTATGAATGAGTTGTTATCTGTCATTCAAAGGAAAAGTGTTGTCCTCGGAATCAAAACTGCTATATCTCCCCACATATCGATACGATTGGATCAGGGGTAGCCCTGTCCTCGCTTGGCCTGGATCTCACTGCTTTGCAGGCGCATGCCGCCGGACTCGGCAAGATGGACCGGGTCCGCGCTGCCAGGCAGTCGACGACCATCTGCTGCTACTGTTCGGTGGGCTGCGGCCTGATCTGCAGCACCGACCGGTTGACCGGCAAGATCTTCAACATCGAAGGCGACCCGGACAACCCGATCAATGAAGGTGCTCTCTGCGCCAAGGGTGCGGGATTATTCGGGCTTACCGAGGCCAACGAGCACCGGCTGCGCAAGGTTCTCTACCGGGCCCCGAAGAGCGACAAGTGGGAAGAGAAGGATTGGGACTGGACCCTGCAGCGGATCGAACGCCTGGTGAAAGATACCCGCGACGCGGATTTCCAGACCCACAACGACAAGGGGCAGCTGGTCAACCGGGTGGAGTCCATCGGCCATTATGAAAAAACACTACGAGCGCTACACCCTGGATACGGTCTCGTCGATCACCGGCGTTTCCAAGGACAACCTGCTCAAGGTCTACAACGAGTACGGCGCCACCGGCGCGAAAG
>CAYTVF010000294.1:0-4268 GCA_964441345.1 uncultured Desulfopila sp.
GGTCAGCCGCCGCGATTTCTGGCGCATCCTCCACCGGCTGCGGGCGGAGCAGGTGGCCATCCTCGTCTCCACCGCCTATCTCGACGAGGCCGAGCGCTGCGACCGGGTCGGGTTGATCGACAAGGGCAGACTGCTGGCCACCGGAACGCCGGACGAGATCAAAAAACTCATGGACGGCCGGATCTTTTCCATCAGAAGCGGCAAGGCCCGCCGGATCGTCGAGCTGCTGCGCGGCCTGCCCATGACGACCAGCGCCAACCTCTTCGGCGATACGGTGCATCTCGTCACGGCCGGGGCGGAAGACACCGAAACGCTGATCATTCGCCTGCTCGATCAGGCGCAATTCGAGTATGATCGGGTCCGCGAAATCCAGCCGTCGCTCGAGGATATCTTCGTCAGCCTGCTCGGCAAGGAAGACCTGACCGCTCACCTGCCTCAGCCGGAAAAGCCTGTCCCTCCGGCCGGGGTACAAAGAGACGATCAACCGGCGGTGCAGGTCGAGCACCTTACCCGCCGTTTCGGCGATTTCACCGCCGTGGACGACATTGGCTTTCAGGTAAAAAAAGGCGAGATCTTCGGCTTTCTCGGCCCGAACGGCGCCGGCAAAAGCACCACCATCCGCATGCTCTGCGGCCTGCTCAGCCCGACCGCGGGCCGCGGCACGGTGGGCGGCTTCGATATCATGAAAGAGACCGAACGGATTAAACACCATATCGGCTATATGAGCCAAAGATTCTCGCTCTATGAGGATCTCACCGTCACCGAGAACATCAACTTTTACGGCGGCATCTACGGCCTTGCCGGCAGCCGTCTGGAAAAAAGGCGGGAGTGGGCCCTGGCGATGGCCGGCCTGCAGGAGCACCGGACGAGTCCCACCGCCATTCTCAGCGGCGGCTGGAAACAGCGGCTGGCCCACGAGCCGCCGATCATCTTCCTCGACGAACCGACCAGCGGCGTCGACCCCTTGAGCCGGAGACGGTTCTGGGATCTCATCTATGCCATGGCGGATCGGGGCATCACCGTCTTCGTCACCACCCATTACATGGAGGAGGCCGAATACTGCGACCGGATCGCCCTGATCTACGGCGGCAAAATGATCGCCGCCGGCTCGCCGATGGAGTTGAAAACCGAGGTCATGCGGGACAAGATCATCGATTTGCGCTGCCCGGACCCCCAGGAGGTGCTCGGCTTCCTGAAGGAATTGCCGGAAATCCGCGATGCTTCGCTGTTCGGCTCGGGGCTGCATCTCGTCGCCTCGGATGCGGACAGCGGCATGGCCGCGATCAGCCGGTTGCTCGCCGCTCGCGGGCAAAGTGCGGTCAGTATGGAAACCATCACGCCGAGCATGGAGGATGTCTTTATCTCGCTGATCGAAGAGGTCGATCGACAGAGCGGCAACGACCGGACCGGGAAAGCCGGAGAGGTGCAGGCATGAAGTTTCGCCGTCTCGCCGCCGTGGCCCGCAAAGAAACCCTGCACCTCCTGCGCGACTGGCGCAGCCTGACGCTGGCCCTCGCCATCCCGCTGCTCCTGATCCTGCTCTACGGCTACGCCCTGACCCTCGATCTGCGCAATGTCCCGGCCGTGGTCTGGGACCAGTCGCGCAGCCCGGAAAGCCGGGAGCTGCTCGGCCTTTTCCACAGTTCGCCCTATTTCACCGTGGTCGCCTATCGCGACAATTATCCGGAATTACAAAAAGATCTCGATCGGGGCCGGGCGATGGCCGCCCTCATCATCCCCGGCGACTTCGCCGCCAAGGTGCAGGCGGCAAAACCGGTGAAAATCCAGATCATCGGCGACGGCAGCGACGCCAACACCTCTCGTCTGGCGATGAACTATGCGGCAAATATCGGGGCGATCTACGCCCGGTCGGTCGGCTCGGAACAGATGCAGCGGCAAGGCAGGGGCGAGTTGAAACAGCCGGTTGAGCTTTCGCAGCGGGCCTGGTACAATCCGGGACTCAGGAGCCAGAACGTCCTCATTCCCGGCATCATCGCCCTGGTCATGATCGTCGTCGCCGCCCTCCTCACCAGCACGACCATCGCCAGAGAATGGGAGACCGGCACCATGGAACAGCTGATCAGCACCCCGCTGCGCGGCCCCGAGCTGATCTTCGGCAAGGTCGTCCCCTACTTCTGCATCGGCATGATCGACGTGGCCATGGCGGTGCTGATGGGTCACTTTATCTTCGATGTGCGGATCGTCGGCAACACCGCCCTGCTCTTTGGGATGTCCTCGCTCTTTCTCACCGGCGCCCTCTTTTTCGGGCTGACCCTCAGCATCAGGCTGAAATCCCAGGTGCTGGCCAATCAGCTGGCGATTATCGCCGGTTTTCTGCCGACTCTCCTGCTCAGCGGCTTCGTCTTTGCCATCGAGAATATGCCGCTGCCGCTGCAGTTCCTCACCTATATCGTTCCGGCCCGCTACTTCATCGCCATCCTTCGGGGCATCTACCTGAAAGGGATCGGCCTTGAGATCCTCTGGCTGAACGCTCTTTTTCTGACGCTCTACGCGCTGATCATGATAGTCATGGCCAACCGCAAATTTTCCTTCAAACTGGAGTAGGCCATGCTGCAGCGACTTGTGTGCATGCTCGTCAAGGAATTTTTGCAGATGCTGCGCGATCCGCGGATGCGGGTGGTGATCTTCGGCGTGCCGGTGATCCAGATGACCGTCATGGCCTTTGCCTTGACCACCGACGTCACCGATATCAAAATGGCGGTGCTCGACATGGACAAGACGCCGGCCTCGCGGGAGCTGATCGCCGCCTTTACCGCCGGCAAATATTTCCAGATCTCCGCCTCTCTTGCCGGCCAGGATGAAATCCCGCCGCTTCTCGACCGCGCCGGAGCACGGGCGGTGCTGCAGATTCCAGCGGGTTTCGGCAAGGATCTGCAGACCGAACAGACGGCCAAAATCCAGCTCGTCACCGACGGCACCGACAGCAACAGCACCGCCATCGTCCAGGGCTATGCGGGATACATTCTCAGCGACTACAATGACCGGCTGCTGAAAAAGAGGCTGGACAAGAAGGGCATCACCACCCCGCCGGTGCAGATTGCCACGGAGAGCCGGGCCTGGTACAACGCCAACCAGGAGAGCCATTTTTATTACGTGCCCTCGCTCATCGCCACCATGCTCTTCATCTTCAGCCTGCTGCTGACCAGCATCGGCATCGTCCGGGAAAAGGAGATCGGCACCATCGAACAGGTGATGGTGACGCCGATCCGCGGCGTCGAATTCATTCTCGGCAAGACCATTCCCTATATGATCACCGGTTATATCTCGATGTCGTTCATGCTCGTTATCGCCTGGCTGGTCTTCGGCGTCCACGTGCGGGGCAGCCTGCTGCTGCTCTACGGCCTGACCGGCATCTATCTCGCCGGAAACCTCGGCATAGCGCTCATCATCAGCGGCGGCGCGGCGACTCAGCAGCAGGCGCTGCTCACCAGCTTTCTCGTGCTGATGCCCTCGGTCATGCTGAGCGGCTTCATGTTTCCGATCACCAATATGCCGGACCCGGTCCGCCTCGCCACCGTATTCAACCCGATGCGCTGGTACCTGGAAATCCTCCGGGGGATTGTCATGAAGGATGCGGGCATTGCCGCCCTCTGGCCGGCAATCGCGGCGCAGGGGGCGTTGACCCTGACGTTTCTGACTCTTGCCGTGGGGCGGTTCAAGAAGACGCTGTCGTGATTCCGCAAAGGCTGTTTAAGATGGAGCCCATCCAGCCTGCCGCAGATTTTCGATATACATGGCAGCAAATTCGATTGCGTCACAGGTAATCCCCTCACACAAATGCGGCGGATTTTCCCTGCCGAACCCTTCCGGCCTGAGCACCCTGCAGAGCAGGCTGCCGAAACGGGCCTCGAATTTCCCGGCAAAGTCCCGGCAGGCATCGATGACGAGGCGATCTTCCATTCTCTTGTGCCTGCCCCAGACACCCATGAACATAATGGTTCCTTCGACCAACCCGCACTGCGCACCGTATTTGCCGGCGCCATGCATCGCCAGGGCGGAATCGATTGTCTGGCTGTGCAACTCTATCCCGAATAGTTCGGACAGAATAGATAAGGCGGTCGTGGCACAGTTCCTGTCGTGTTCCCAGTAGGACCGCGAAACCCTGTTCTTAACAATTTCGGCTATATCTTCTCCTGTCACCTTCGTTTCCTCGTATCCATTCAGCTCTATCGACAAAATTCCCCCCTTCCCCTGCCGGGATTGGGGTTTGTGCAGTCATTCCCCCTCCCCTTGCGGGAGGGGGTTAG
>CAYTVF010000295.1:0-4260 GCA_964441345.1 uncultured Desulfopila sp.
AGTATGCACTTTGTCCGATTGGTTTTAGCCTCCCCTCCCTTGACGGGAGGGGATTGAGGGGAGGGTGAGTTTGGAACCAGGGCTGGGTGTTTTTGGAAGGAAGGTGCACTTTGCGGCCTCCCCCACCCCCTGACCCCCTCCCGCAAGGGGAGGGGGAACTTTGGCCATCGAGCTGAATGGATACGAAATTCATTTCTTGCTTTTTTGCTTTTTTGCTTTAATCGAGGATATCCTCCCCCAAAATTTAACATTTTTTTCTTGGCAATAATGTCCGTTCAGAGACAGTCTCCCCGACACAGCCCCGCAGGTCCCGCGGTCGACCGCATGATCGATTGCTGTGCCACCCTTGCCTGCTGGGCCTGGTTTACCTTCGGTTTTATCCTTTTCTATTCCTGGCGGTATGTGGCCTATGGCCTGTTCGTGACAAATCCGGAAATTCATTTCCAGCGGATGAACTGCCACTTCTACCGGATATTCTTTCGTATAGTCAACCTGACCGCTCCCAGTCAGAAATTCGAGATCGATGACAGGATAGTGGCCATACGATCTTCGGTGATCGTCTGCAATCACCTTTCCTATCTCGATCCGTTGCTGCTGATTGCTCTTTTTCCGCGGCACAGGACCATCGTGAAGACTCGGTTTTTCGGCACCCCGATCTTTGGCTGGATGATTACCAAATCGGGTTACCTTCCTGCCGCCGGCCAGGGACGTTTCTCCCGCCTGATGATCGCGCAGATGGAAACGATGGCGCCGTATCTCGAGGCCGGCGGCAATCTTTTCATCTTCCCGGAAGGTACCAGGAGCAGGGATGGCAAGATCGGCAAACTGAACGAGGGTGCGTTGAAAATTGCCCGGATGTGCAAAGCACCCATCTATATCCTGCAGCTCCGCAATACCGACAAGCTCTTTACGCCGGGCAAGTTTTTTTTCAATACCAGAGAAAAAAACACCATCAGCGTAAAAATCATCGATCATATCGAACCGGACTATCAGAACAATCCCCCCTCCACCGCCCAACTTATGCAGCAGGTGCGGCAAACATTTATCGACAACCAGCAGTGAACCGTTCAGGATTTTGCGGAGCAGCAACAGCAAGGCAGATATACAAATTCGGCGTTCTACTTTAAGGTCCCGATATTCATGGAATCTTCGAGCAAATCGCCGATATCGCCCGCGAGGATCTCGGCTTCCGCCCGGTCGAAGCGAACGGCACGCCGGGCAAATCGATGGCAGTAGCGGCAATCCCCGCAGTATGTTTCTACGCAGCGGATTTTCTGAAAACCAGCCAGGAAGTCCGTTAATTCGGCATTATCGATGGAGAGATCCAGGGCCAGGAGCCGCCGGCGCAATTTGAGCATGCGCAGCATAAGATCCCGTTCCTCCTTGCCATAGTGGCGCATGCGCTCACGCACCTGGTTATCGATATCGCTGTGGAAGCCGGCCGGATCGCCAAGCATCTCCAGCGACAGGATGTCCAGCAGATTTCCGTCGTAGCGCCGATCGGCGTAGGCCCTGGCGGCACGCAGCAGCCAGGGCGTGGATCGGGAGCGATCGATTATCTTAAATTCGTCATACCCTAGGGCCTCGTAGGTGTGCAGATCTTCGGGACGAATCCAACGGCTCATCAGCAGCAGTTCCGGGTGGAGCAGGCGGCGCCGCGTACATTGCCAGAGATAAAAATCGAGAAAGAAACCGGCCTGCCGAATATTTTGCGTTTCTTGCGTATTTTGCGTATTTTGCGTTATCTGCGAGGCGTGTCCCACGCTGCAGGCATGTTCGGCCAGGTAGTGACAGTTGTAGATGCATGAGACGTTGACAAACAGCTGCATGTCGCACGAGAGTCCCGCGCGGATTTTGGCGAGCATCTTAAAATCACGGTTGAACTCGCTGTAGGGGATGATCAGCGGATCGACCCCAAGAGATTCCTGGTACTTGAGCCTGGACAGATTGGTAGGCCAACTGAGGACGCTGCCGCGAATCGCCAGGTCGGGAAAATTGCGCCGCACCAGCGACACAACGGCCAGATTGGCGATCGAGACACTGTCGACGCCCGTATCGACCAACTGGCCGACAAAGCTCAGTATCTGCTCCTTGCCTTCCCGGGTCTGCTCCAGGTTGCCTAGACAGGGGGCGTTGATGAGGTAGCAGAACGACAGATCCCGCTCATGGGCGGCACGAATGTAGGCTACCGCGGAATCCCAGTCCACGGAAGGTACGACCATCCCGGCCCTGCCTCCTCCCACTATATCGAAAGACAGCTTGGCATAGATCGAAGTTACCTCCGGAATTTCCGCCAGACCATCCAGCAACTCCATATCCCAATTTGCAGCAACGCTCAGTTTCATTGATTTTCCCTATTCTTCATCTGTCCATTTCAAATATCCGTAGGCCGCGAATTGCAGGGGCGATGCCATGGTGAGCGTGAGATTTTCCGCCAGATTTGCTTCCTGTAATTGAGCAGATATCTCATCCAGGGTATAAGCGGCATGGAGTGAGAGCAGCATGTCCTCACGCAGCAATGGAGGCGCGTCAGGTACATATGTATCTACCACAAACTCAGCCGCTTCATCGTTTTTGGGTCGCAGCAGGTCGATGATCAGAACTGCGGCATGGGGCAGACTGTATTTATGGACGGCATTCCATAAAACCATGGGATCGGCGAGGTGGTGCAAAAAGCTGTTGGAAACAACGATCTCGTAGCGTTCGCGCGGCAGGGGTAAAATGTCCGGCAGGATACCATGGAAAAGGCGGACCCGATCCTCCAGACCTTCGCGAAGAACCGCTGCCCTGCCGGATGCCAGCATATGGAAGGCACCGTCAACGCCATGTATTTCACAATGGGGGAAAAGTCTGGCCAGGCGCAAAGGGATGGTGGCCGGACCGCAGCCCAGATCGAGAATTGCCCCGTTTGGTGCCAGGCCGGGGAAAAACTTACGAAAGCGCTGGATGAAGAGCCAGTAGCCGTTATCCAGATACGGTCCGGCATAGGTGGCGACCTGCACCGGGTCATTCATCAGCTCAGGTTCTGGAATTCGCTTCATGGTATTTTGGTAACTCATCAGTTTATTACAATTATATGTACTTTGTCTGACTGGTTTTAGCCTCCCCTCCCCCCGCGGGAGGGGATTGAGGGGAGGGGGGAACACGCACATATGAATCTTGCATGCAACGTCTGTGTCTTAAAGGACCTTGAGAATATTGTCAACTTTCTATGTACCAATAGAACAACAGATCTTCCGTCATTGCATGACGAAGAATAATGATTTCCGCAACAGTTTCACTCTTATTTGTTTACCGGAAAACCGGTGGTGCAAATCAAGGAAATTATACTTGTAAATTACCAGGAAGATGTTAAAATTGTTGGGCTCGTGATGAAAAATACTTTTTTATGTCAATGCATTGCGGTCCCGATCTCTATTCTGACACGAAAAGGTACTTTCTGTATCTGCTAACCTGTTGTATATTTCCGGCCTGAGTGGTATACGTTTGCTCCCTGGCGAGATCGAATATAAAGATGGAAGCAACCAAGATAACCGCATCTGTGACGGCTGAAAGCGATTCTCTCTGGTTTTCCGGCCACTTTCCAAACAATCCGATTCTGCCGGGAATTGCCCAGTTAAAAATGGTTGTCGATTGTATTACCAACCGCGGAGAGGGCGACATGTGTTTGACGGGTTTGAGTCGGGTTAAATTCAGAAAAATCGTCAGGCCCGGCGAACCGCTCGACATTCAGGTTACATGCAGCAATACGGAAGATCACTATTTGTTCAAGATAACCAGTGGGGACGAGGATGTCTGTTCCGGCAAAATGGTTTTCACCCACAACAAAAAACAATAAACAAAAAACGAAAAATTACGAATTCATGAGTAACGATATCAACCAGACCATCATTCGAATCTCTGAAATCATCATCAACGAGCTCAAGCTTGAAGATGTTACCCCGGAAACCTTTAATGCCGACCTTGACTTAGTCGACGAGGTGGGGGTCGACTCCATGGACCTGGCAACCGTTGCTTTAGTTCTGCGAGATGAATACGGGATACGGATCGACGAAGACGATTATCCCAAACTGACCACCGTGCGCATCATCGCCCAGTACATCATCAATAAACTCGACAGCAAAGAATAGATGTCCCCCCAGCCGCAGCACTACAAATTCTCCGATATAATCGCAGATCCGCTGATCAGAGAGCGTTGGGAAAAAGTTCGCCGCTATTTTTTCCTGCGCGAATCCACCTATGACATGAGCAACCGCTGCA
>CAYTVF010000296.1:0-4152 GCA_964441345.1 uncultured Desulfopila sp.
CTCAATCCCCTCCCGTCAAGGGAGGGGAGGCTAAAACCAAGCAGACAAAGTGAATACTATTGAAATAAACTGAATTGTTGCGTTATTTTTTTCCCCGCCTTTCCTGAAGAGCCTGAAAAGGCTACCATATCGACGATCAAATTCCCATCTTCATCGCGAGTTTTGCCAAAGAATACTGTAAAGAGTCCCCCCTTTTAGAGGAACTGGACTTGTTTGCGAATTGACGTTTACATAGTGCACAGAGTGCGCCCTTACTTAAGTAAAAGCACGCGAAGCCGCGAAGAGTTTCATCTCCGGTTTTTCAGAACTTTGAGTCTTTGCGCCTTCGCCATCGCGTGAAATCGATTGGCCACCCGGAAGTTTGCTGTCGAAATGAGTTACCTTTCCGGGTAATTGTGCTTACCTTTGTAACCATAGCCAAAAGAGAGCAGCTATGGTACATTGCCCGAAATCGAGTGGGCGCGAATGGGTGTTCGTGCGTCCGATTACTGTTATCATGATAAAATTACAATGAGTATTCAGAAGATATACCAATACCCGGAACCGGTTTTACGGAAAGCGACAGCAGAAATCACCACCTTCGACGAGAGTCTCGCCAGGCTGGTTGAGGATATGGCGGAAACCATGTACGATGCCCCGGGAGTCGGCCTGGCCGCCCCGCAGATCGGTCAATCGATCAAGCTGATCGTCGTCGACACTTCCAGGGATAAAGAGGGAGAGCACCAGTATATGCCGCTGGTCAATCCGCAAATAACCGCCCACGAGGGCACGCAGGTCGACGAGGAAGGCTGCCTGAGTGTCCCCGACCTCACCGCCAGTGTCAAACGTTTCAAAAGAATTACGGTTTTTTTCCAGGACTTGCAGGGACGGCCCCACGAGTTGTCGACCGAAAACCGTTTTGCCGTGGTTCTCCAGCATGAAATCGATCACCTGAACGGTATTCTCTTTATTGACCATCTCAGCCCCCTGAAAAGAAGTCTGTACAAGAAAAAAGTCAAGAAATGGCTGGCCGAGATATAGGAGTCACGTATGACGACTGGACCGCTTCGCATCATCTTCATGGGAACCCCCGATTTTGCCACGTCAATCCTGAGGTCGCTCATCGACGGCCCCGACCGGGTCGTAGCGGTTGTCACCCAGCCGGATAAGGCCAAAGGACGGGGCAAGAAAGTGACCCCGCCGCCGGTCAAGGTGCTTGCCGAAGCGTTCGACATTCCGGTGCTCCAGCCGGCGAAGATCAAGACCGAGGAGTTTCGCAACGGTCTGCTCAGCTATCACCCGGACCTGATCGTCGTCGCCGCCTACGGGCGGATTCTGCCGCAATCGCTCCTGGAACTCGCCCCACTTGGCTGCATCAATGTCCACGGTTCGCTGTTGCCCCGGTACCGGGGGGCCGCACCGATCCAATGGGCGGTGATCAAAGGTGAGACGGAGGTCGGCGTGACCATCATCCAGATGGATGCCGGCATGGATACCGGGGATATCCTGCTGAAAGCAAAGATCCAGGCTGATCCGGACGAGACCGCCGGCAGCCTCTTTGCAAAACTTGCCGTCCTCGGCGGGACTACCCTGCTGAAGGCCATCAAGGGGCTGAAAGAGGGGAGTGTCATTCCCGTTCCCCAGGATCACGACAAGGCAACTTCGGCCCCGATGCTGAAGAAAGACGACGGCCTGATCGACTGGACCAAGGATGCCAGGGAGATCGAGTGCCTCATCCGCGGCCTCGACCCCTGGCCGTCCGCGTACTGTTTTCAGGGCGAGACCCGGCTGAGGCTGTTCCGTCCCGAAGTGGTGAACCAGGCGTATGGGGCGCAACCCGGCACGGTGCTCCGGGCCGACGGTCACGGACTCGTGATCGTCTGCGGCAGGAATGCCCTGCGAATCAAGGAAATCCAGCCGGAAGGCGGGAAGCGCATGGCGGTCGAGGCTTTCCTCTGCGGCCACCCGCTGACCGCCGGGACGCTCCTCTGCGGGCCCCGGGAATCGTGACGACACAGCCGACACCAAACCGCCTGGGATATGCCGACTGCTTCTCCGGGGTCAGCGGCGATATGCTGCTCGGCGCCCTGCTCCATGCCGGTCTCGATCGCCAGATCCTGACCGATGAGCTTGCCAAACTGCGTCTGGACGGCCTGGTTTTCGCAGTCGAGGAAAAATCCATCCATTCCATCGACTGCATCAAGGTGGAGGTAAACAGCGACCGCCGCCAGGATCTGCGGACCTTGCCGACTATCCTTGCGCTGCTCGAACGGAGCTCGCTTGACGAACCGATTATCGCCGGGGCAGGCGCAGTCTTCCGGGCCCTGGCCCGGGCCGAGGCTCAAGTCCACGGGATTGCCGAAGATCAGGTACATTTCCACGAGGTTGGCGCCCTGGACACCATCGTTGACGTAGTCGGCACCGTTGCCGGCCTGCACCACCTCGGCATCGGCCGGCTGATATGCTCGCCCCTGCCCGCCGGTCATGGTTTTGTCCAATGCGCCCACGGCCTGCTGCCGCTGCCGGCTCCGGCAGTCTGCGAGCTGCTGAAGGGTGTTCCCACCTACGGCGTCGATCTGCAACAGGAGCTGGTCACCCCCACCGGGGCCGCGCTGATCGCCACCCTGGCCGACGGCTTCGGCCCGCTGCCGCCGATCAGGATCCGGGCAACCGGTTATGGCGCGGGCAGCCGGACGCTTGCGGGCGGCCAGCCCAATCTCCTGCGGTTCATAATCGGCGAAGCCTTTGAGGCCGGCGAAAGTCAAGCCGTTGAGGTCATCGAAACCAATCTCGACGACTGGAGCCCCGAGTCTTTCCCCCATCTGTGCGACCTGCTCTTTGCCAGAGGCGCCCTCGATGTGACGCTTTCCTCGGTCCTGATGAAAAAGGGGCGGCCCGGCTTCACCCTGCAGGTCATCTGCACCGCCGCTTTCGCCCACCCGCTGAAGGATACCATTCTTGCCGAAACAACGGCCATCGGCCTGCGCTTCAGGAGGGAAAACCGCCGGACCCTGCCCAGGGAAATCGTCACAATCGCCACCAAATGGGGGGAAATCGCCGCGAAAAAGGTGTGGACCCCGACCGGGGTGGTGATCTATCCGGAATATGAAGCATGCCGGACAATCGCCCTCCGCCATCGGCTAGCTCTGCCGGAAGTCTACCACGAAGTGCGTTGCCAGGGTCGCTGCAACAAGGAAGAGGAATGAACCAGCTGATAATGGCTCTGGCCACCGGACTCTATGTCGGTAAAATCGCCAAGGCGCCGGGGACCTGGGGATCGCTCGCCGCCTTTGTGCCCTGGTTTTTCATGAAAGATCTGCCGCTGCCGGCCTATCTGCTCCTCCTCGGCGCGGTGTTTATCCTCGGTTTTTTTGTCTCCGGCTCGGCCGAAAAGATCGTCGACAGTCCGGACGCCGGCTGCATTGTCATCGACGAGTTTCTGGGGATGTTCGTCACCCTCACCGCTGCCCCCGGCCATCCCCTGGCCTGGATTATCGGTTTCCTGCTCTTCCGGGTTTTCGATATCGCCAAGCCGTTCCCGGTATCCTGGTTCGACCGGAGGATCCACGGCGGCATCGGCATCATGATGGACGATGTCGTCGCCGGAGTCTATGCCTTTTTTTCACTCCGCCTTATCTGGCTGGCAATCGATTACATCTCGGATGGTTTCGGCCAGCTTTTCCTTTAATATCGGTTTTCGCAGAAACGCCCGACATCCCATATCCCTGGCTTTTTTCTCATCCATATCATTGCTGAACCCGGTGCAGATGATAATCGGTATGGTGGCCCGTATCGACAAGAACTCCCGCGCGAGTTCTTCACCTGTCATATTCGGCATGGTCATGTCAGTGACAACAAGGTCGAACCGGGCGGGATCGGCCTTAAACAGCTCAAGTGCTTCAATGCTGCTGACTCGTGCTTCAACCCTGTATCCCAGGGACTCAAGCATGCGCCTGTTCATTTTTACCAGATCGGGTTCATCGTCGATAATCAGAATATGTTCGGTACCGGTTGGAACTGCCGCTTGAGGTTCTGTTTCCCCGGGTCTCTGTTTTTGATTAATGATCGGCAGATATATGTTAAAGGTCGATCCTTCTCCCGGCCGGCTGCTGACATGTATTACGCCTTTGTGATTTTTAACAATACCGTGAACAACCGACATGCCCAGGCCGG
>CAYTVF010000297.1:0-4135 GCA_964441345.1 uncultured Desulfopila sp.
CGGTGAGATCGGTGATAACGGCAAAGCCGGGTTCAAGGTCGGAGGTGCAGAAACGGATATCGGTATATATTCTATCCGCTTCCTTCTTGGAGATGACGCCACGTAACGTAATATCCAGTCTGTTTCGTTTGATATTGGCTGAGACCGTTGACGTGCTGTTCTCTTTTGCCATTCTTTCTCCGATCAAATCTACTCTTCATGTCGCGGCAAATCGTTATTGCCGGGACCAAAGAGGGTGCCTGGAATTCCTTGGCGCCATCCGCCTCGCTCAGCCATTTTCTGCCTTTTCGCCGACTATCCTGCAAAGCAGTATATCCCATTCAAAAGCGGTTTATCCAGCCCCTTAAGACTCTATGACGAGAAAATCTTTGTGGTATGGCGAGGGTACATACTGTGATTGATGAAGCCCCGGGACTATTTTTGCACCTGCCATTTCTGCCGGTAGGTTCTTATGATATGGTTAAATTGTTCATCGACAAAATTTCTGTTTTGCATTCGCATTCAATATCCTGCAATCAAATGGAGCGAGGGTGGTTATGACCGAAACAAAAGAGCTGGTGCCAACCAAAAAGCGGTTCGGATTCAGGCTGCCGGTACTGCCGAAACTGCCGTTTCTGCCGACGCTTGCCGTTGCAACGATGCTGGCAACATTCGTCTTTGTCTGGTTTTTTGCCGGATAGAGCCGGGAGCCGGGGAAATTGCGGTACTCATCTGCAAGACCGGCGAAGACCTGCCCGCGGGACAGGTGATCGCGCGGGATGAGGGACAGAAAGGCATTCAGCTCGAGGTACTGAGCGAAGGCCGCTACTTTAAGAATCCCTATACCTGGAGTTGGGCGATCCGCCGTATTCTCGATGTTCCCGCCGGCAAACTGGGGGTGATGACCCGTCTCTACGGAGACGAACTGCCACCCGGCAGGATCATCGCCGAAGACAACCAGCGCGGCATAATGCAGGAAATCCTCCGGCCCGGCAAATACCGGATCAATCCCTATGCCTTCCATGTCGCCCTGTTCGACGCGATCAACATCAATCCCGGCTATGTCGGGGTGGTGACGGTCCTGAACGGCAAGGATGTTCTCAATCACGAACTTGCGCCGGCTGAGCGGAACACCTTCATGGTGCCGGGAGGCTTGAAAGGTGTGTCCGGCCGGCTGCTCGATCCCGGCACGCACTACCTCAATCCCTATATGTACAACATTGTCGAAGTGAACATCCAGAGTCAGCGCTTCGAGATGTCCGGCGAGGATGTCATCAACTTCCTGACCCTGGACGGGTTCGCGGTGACGGTGGAAGGCACCATCGAATTCGGCATCGCCCGGGACGAGGCCGCCTATCTTACCCACCGGGTCGGCGATATGGACGACATCATTAAAAAGCTGATCTTGCCGCGGGCCAGGGGTTTCAGCCGCATCGAAGGCAGCAAGCATCCGGCGGTCAACTTTATTGTCGGCGAGACCCGGCAAAAATTCCAGAGCGATCTGGAAACCCACCTGCGCGCCAAGTCGAAGGGCTGGGGGATCGATATCAAATCGGTGCTGGTCCGCAAGATCATCGTGCCGGACGAGATTGCCAGCATCAACCGCAACCGCGAACTGGCGGTCCAGGACGCGGCCAAATACGAGCAGCAGATCGTTCAGGCGAAATCCAAGGCGGAGCTGACCAAGCAGGAGATGCTGGCCATTCAGAGCAAGGAAAAGGTCGAGGCCGACACCAAGCGCATCCGCGCGGTGATCGACGCCCAGCAGGATCAGTCGGTCCGGTTGATTGCGGCGCAGAAGGAACTGGAAGTGGCCAAGCTGGAATACGAGGCCGCGCTCTCCCAGGCCGAGGCCATTCTGCTCACCGCCGATGGGGAAAAGGACGCGATCAAGGCGAAGAACGAAGCCGAGGCGGCGGTGCTGAAAAACCGCGTCACCTCCTTCGGCGGCGGCGATAATTTTGCCCGCTACACCCTCTATGAAAAGGTCGGGCCGCAGGTGCTCTCGGTGCTGAGCAGCGATTCCGCCGAAGGGTTGGGGCGGATATTCGGCTCCTTTACCCCGGCGAAAGGAGGGGCGAAATGAAAAACGTCATCAAGATCGGACTGGCCGCCCTTGCCGTATTGGCCCTTGCCGAATTTGTCTGGCTGTGGGGCTTTTGCCGCTTTTATGTCGGCCCCAACGAAATGGCGATCGTTACCGCCAAAATCGGCGATCCGCTGGAACCCGACCAGATCCTCGCCCGCCCCGGCCAGAAAGGTATCCGCGAGGAGACCCTCGGCGAAGGCCGCCACTTCCTCAATCCGGTTTTATACGAATGGGAGATCGTCGCCGTGACCATCGTCGATCCCGGCAAGGTCGCCGTCGTCACCTCCAAGATCGGCGAAAAGCTCGGCGAAGGCGAGTTTATCGCCGAGCGCGGTCAGAAGGGGATCTGGCGCAGTGTTCTTGGTCCCGGCAAATACCGGATGAACCTCCACGGCTACAATATTGAGATCGTCGATGCCATCAGCATTCCGATCGGTTATGCCGGGGTGATCACCTCGCTCTCGGGCGTTCAGGCCGAAAGCGGGGAGTTTGCCGGCGAGAAGCAGAAGGGGGTTCGCGAGGACGTGCTCCAGCCGGGCCTCTACTATGTCAATCCGAAGGAGTATAAGGTCGATGTCCTCGAAATCGGCATCAACCAGGTCTCGCTTCTCGGCCGCAGCGGCGGCAAGGTGGTCACCAAGGCCCGCCAGCTCGGCACGAACGAGGCGCTGAACGTCCTGCAGTCGGCGGTTCTCGAAAAACAGGAGGCCAAGCGGCAGGACTATTTCAGCAAGCGGTCGTCATCGGTGCAGGAGCAGAAATTCAAGACCGGCAAACGGGTCGACTTCGACGCCGGCAAGCCGCTTGCGGCCATGGCCCCGGCGCCCCTCGAAGAAGGGGCGATGAATTTAACCGAACTGGTCAGCTTTCCGTCGCGCGACGGCTTCCAGATCAGCCTCGACATGACGGTCGAGTTTGAACTCTCGCCCGACGCCATTGCCGGTATCTTTCGGCGCTACGGCGATCTGCCGGCGGTGGTCGATAAGATCATCATGCCGCAGATTACCTCGATCTCGCGCAATAAGGGTTCGGAATACCGGGCCAAGGACTTCATCGTCGGCGAAGGCCGGGAAAAGTTCCAGAACGACATCACTGTTTCCCTGGAGCAAACCCTTGGCGCCAAAGGGATCAAGGTCTACAACGCGCTCATCCGCCACGTCGAAGTGCCCGACGAAATACGCGAGCCGATCCAGCAGTCGAGCATTGCCGTCGAACAGGATCTGACCAACAAGGAACGGCAGAATACCGCGCGCAAGCAGGCCGAGCTCAATACCGAGCTGTCGCTGATCCAGCAGCGCGGTGAACAGGTGCAGCAGGAGACCGAGAAACTGAAAGCCGAGATCGCCGCCGACCTCGGCAAGCAGGTCGCCGAGATCCAGGCCGAAACCCTGAAGAAGGCGGCGGAGATTAAGAAGCTGACCGCGGCGATCGCCGCCGATAAAGTGCGGGTCCTTGGCCAGGCCCAGGCCTCCGCCCTGCAAAAAGTGGATGGTGAAAAGGCCAACGGGCTGAAGTTGAAAACCGCCGTTTTCAACGACCCCGTCGCCTATGCCCAGTGGCGATTCGCCGACACCCTCAACCCGGCGATGAAACTGAACATCGTTCACGCCGGCGACGGCACCCTCTGGACCGATCTGGAAAAAACCGGTTTTGCCGAGCTCGGCGGGGCCAGACAGCTGCAGAAAAAATAGCGTAACTATTCAATTTATTTCAATAGTATGCACTTTGTCCGGTTGGTTTTAGCCTCCCCTCCCTTGACGGGAGGGGATTGAGGGGTGGGTGAGTTTGCTACAGGGGTGGATGAGTTTGGAACAGGGGTGGGTGAGTTTGGAACGAAGGTGCTCTTTGCGGCCTCCTCCACCCCCTGACCCCCTCCCGCAAGGGGAGGGGGAAATCCATCGAGCTGAATGAATACAAAATAGCAGGCGAAGAATGCCTTGATTCGGGGTATAAAAAAGGATAGGCTCCTGTCTGTTTTGTTTGTTGTTTGTAATTTGTTATTTGTTATATGGACCAGTAATGTCCGGTTAGCAAATTGCAGTAAAAAAAAAATGAAAATATTTTAAA
>CAYTVF010000298.1:0-4082 GCA_964441345.1 uncultured Desulfopila sp.
CGGTTCGCAGCGGCCGAGCCAGAGAGAGAGAAATCGCCACTAAAAAATTGAGAATACGTCTGGAGCAGTATGCATCGGATAACAAACCCCAACCTTGAGATCTTGGAAGCAGCAGTCG
Organism: uncultured Desulfopila sp.; assembly: GCA_964441345.1. GTDB lineage: Bacteria > Desulfobacterota > Desulfobulbia > Desulfobulbales > Desulfocapsaceae > Desulforhopalus_A. The sequence goes on from CAYTVF010000298.1 coordinate 119, forward strand.
AACTCCTTGACGAATTTATCGACCAGCTGGTTTTCCTGGGTGGTTGCGCCACCGGCCTACTGCTCACAGATATGGCCGCCCCGCCGGTCCGTGCCACATGGGATGTGGATGTCATCACCGAAGTAGCGACCATGACAGAATATTATCAGTTGGCCGAACGGTTGCGAGCAGGTGGTTTCCAAGAAGATACCAGTGTGGATGCCCCGATTTGCCGCTGGAAAGCGGGCGGCCTTCTTCTGGACGTCATGCCGACTAATCCACAGTTGCTCGGTTTCGGGAGCGTATGGTATCGAGAAGCCTTCGAGACGGCAACGCTCCAGACTCTGCCATCAGGGAAACGCATCCACATGATCACGGGACCTTATTTTCTGGCGTGCAAGCTGGCAGCCTTCAGAAGCCGTGGTGAAGGTGATTACCTGATGAGCCACGACATGGAGGATATAGTGGCGGTATTGGACGGAAGGCCTGAAATGGTGGGAGAGATTGGTCAGGCTCGAATCACGCTGCGGCGGCACTTGGTCGAGGGCTTCCGGGAGCTTTTAGAAAGCCATCGATTTCGTGAGGCCCTCTCAGGCCATCTTCCGCCGGATGGGGCGAGTCAATCCAGGGTCCCGACCATTCTCTCACGCATAAAGCAAATAGCTGAATTGTAAAGAGCAAGCGTTCAGGTGTATTGCATATCAGGAAACGCCAAAGAGAATATTTACCGCGGTTCAGCATAGAATGGACCGGAATTACGAGCCAATGAGGAAGGTCTTTGCTGACGTTATTGCTCGTTCGCTCCAGATTTACGAAGAGTAGGTTGGTCACCTTTTTTCATACTGTCATTGTCGCACAATTAGACTGGTTTTCCTTCGTTATTTCTCTGACCGGCAAGATGTTTTCCCCGATTATAAAAGTCCACATACCCCCTATCCATCAAAACCCGAGATGTTCAGGAACTCTACGTAACCTGGCGACTCGATCTACCCTAAAATATTGGCAACAAGAACCTTCAGCCTCCGGATGCACGATATGGTATGGTATCACCATTGCTCCTTAAAGCGCTGCCAGAGGACGGTAAACGAGACAAGGCTTTCCCCGCTCGATGAGAAGAAATCAGCAAAAAGTCAAAACCGTCCCCTTGTTCTCCGGAATGGAGAGCATTTGCGGCGGTTAAGGCTGCTATTCACCGCATGAATTGCGGTTTTTAATAGCCATTGCGGCAAATGCTCGCTATAATCACCGCATATGATACGGAGATTAGGCATGTGGATTTATGAAAAGATAGACTGGCCCAATTTCACCTGGGACGATACAGCCCTTGCGTCGTTGCTCGCCGAGGCTCGTCACCGGCAGGGGCGCTTACTGGGTAAGATGGAGGCGTTAGGTTTCCCGATCCGGCAGGAGGCCAGCCTGAATATCCTCACAACTGATGTTGTGACCTCGTCGGCCATAGAAGGCGAAAGACTTGATACTGATGAAGTCCGATCTTCTATTGCTCGAAGATTAGGTATTTCTCTACAAAACGACAAGCCTGTCGGCCGCGATGTTGAAGGCATTGTTGAGATGATGCTGGATGCGACACAAAACTTCGATCAGGCTTTGACCGCGGAACGCTTGTTCGACTGGCATGCGGCTTTGTTTCCGACAGGTCGAAGCGGTATGCACCGCATTACCGTTGGTGCTTGGCGACCGGCAGAAGCAGGCCCGATGCAGGTTGTGTCTGGTCCAATAGGGCATGAAACGGTGCATTATCAGGCGCCGGAAGCATCCAGTCTTGATGCGGAAATGACGAAGCTTCTCTCCTGGTTTGAAACTGACCTGAAGCTTGACCCTGTGCTTAAAGCGGGTATTGCCCATTTATGGTTTGTCACTATTCACCCATTTGAAGACGGCAATGGGCGGATTGCGCGTGCAATTGCGGATATGGCTCTGGCAAGGGCAGATGGGACGTCCAGTCGCTTCTATTCCATGTCCAGACAAATTGAGCAGGAACGCAAAGCATACTACACACAGCTTGAGAGACAGCAAAAAGGCAGTGTCGATATTACATCGTGGCTGTCCTGGTTTCTAAATTGCTTTTCGCGCGCTGTAGTTAATGCGGAAGATACACTGTCCTCGGTTCTCTTTAAAGCGGAACTGTGGAACCGGATTAATCCTGATCCGGTGAATGAACGACAGCGCCTTATTATTCATCGCATGCTCGACAATTTTAAGGGCCACATGACCACATCGAAATATGCCAAGTGTGCCAAATGCTCATCCGACACCGCCCTCAGGGATATGCGGGAACTCGTCGCCCGCCACATTCTGATGCAAAATCCGGGAGGGGGACGAAGTACAAGTTACCGCCTGATCACGGCAGAAGAACTGGAGCGATCTGGTGGTGAGGTGACAGTGACAAGAAAGCAGAGAAGAAAAAACACAACATAACTACAGCTTATAGAACCAGGCAAGTTCATGTATCTCCTATATATTTTGACAGGCCTTCCTCTCTGCTTTCCGCACCTGCGGGGAATGACCCGTCACGATCGAACCGTTGATGAAGCTAGCCTGGTAGAGAGCGTGCACAATACAGCACGATACCCAACGACAGCACAATTTGGGACAGATATTATAAAAAGTGTAAGTCTATATGTAAACTCCGTCCCCCCTTTTTTTTGTTGCATAAATTGTAACTACGATTGACAATCCATGCACTCATCGCTATCGTGGGTTTCATGATTTCCAGAAAACTCACTGATAAGCTATTACAACTCGCCGCATATTATCCCGTTGTGGCAGTGACCGGTCCCAGACAGGCAGGAAAGACCACGCTGTGTCGGGCCACCTTTCCGGATAAGCCCTATGTGTCGCTGGAGTCCCTGGATTTCCGCGAGTTTGCCGAGAGCGATCCACGGGGGTTTTTGGCGGAATACCGGCAGGGTGCCATCCTCGATGAGATCCAGCAGGCACCTGGACTGGTAAGCTACCTTCAAGCCGAAGTTGATGAACATCCGGAGCCTGGCCGTTTTATTCTCACCGGCTCGCAGCATTTAGGCATATCGCAGATCATTTCCCAGTCGCTTGCCGGACGCTGCGGCCTTCTGACCCTGTTGCCCCCTGATTTTGAGGAATTGCTGGGCTTCTCCGAGGTCCCGGATGATCTTTTTACCCTCCTCTGGCAGGGCGCTTACCCGAGGATCTATGACTATAAAATTCCAGCTCACCAGTGGCTGGCCGACTATATCGCCACCTATGTGCAGCGTGATGTCCGGCAGGTCTTGAACGTCGGGGATTTGCTGGCCTTTTCGAGCTTTCTTAAGCTCTGCGCCGGGTGCACTGCGCAGGAGATCAATCTTTCGTCCCTGGGGAATGATGCTGGGGTCTCACATAATACCGCGAAATCCTGGCTATCTATTCTCGAGGCCAGTTATATCATTCACCGGATACCAGCCTGGCATGTCAACATCCGCAAGCAGATTGTGAAGGCGCCCAAGCTTCATTTCCTGGATACCGGGCTGGTCTGCAATCTTCTGCAGATCAGAGAGCCAGGACAACTGCGGTTGCATCCTCTGCGAGGGGCTATTTTCGAAAGCTGGGTGGTCTCGGAGTTGTATAAAGCATTGGCCAACCAGGGCGAGCAGCCGGTTCTGCACCATTATCGTGAAAGCCGTGGGTTGGAAATAGATGTGCTGGTACAACGCGGTGATTGTCTGCATGCCGTCGAGGTCAAATCCGCGGCCACGGCAGCTCCTGATTTTTTTAAGGGATTTGATCAGGTTGCCGAGAGAATACAAACAGCCGGCCTGGCCCTGCGTCCGGATAATGTGGTGGTTTATGGAGGCGAGATATCGCAGCAACGTAGGGCGGCGCGGCTGCTCGGTTGGCGGAACGTGAGCAAGATTTTGCATCAGGACATGCAAAATGAACCTTTTGTTGATCCCGAGGAACATAGTGATACGAGGCAGGCTCCTTGAGCGGGTACGTTGCCGAAAAGAGA
>CAYTVF010000299.1:0-4010 GCA_964441345.1 uncultured Desulfopila sp.
AATTTTTTCGAGTTTGCCTCGATCTGAGAAAAAATTGCTATTCTCGGACAGCCTCCTAGTGGCTCGCCATCTGCTACGATATCGTGGTCAACAAACACCAAGGCCGCATCGAAGTCGGCGGCGTCCCGGGCGAAGGCGCGGTGTTCACCGTCCGCCTGCCGGTCAAGTGAAGCGATCGAGAGAGGCTATAGCTAGTGTCATGACCATCGGTAATGACATGACCATCGGCATTCTTGCTATCTCCCCCAGAGAGTTGAAATTGGAGCTGCCCACAAGCTATAGCCGAGCGGCAAGGTTTCCAGGCCGTCGTACAGGATGACACCCAGCTTGAACTGGTCTCCCGCGACACCTGCCAGACGTTTGAGGCCGCGTAGGTCGCTTTCCTTGACTGTGGCGGATGCCTTCACTTCCACCCCGATCAGATTACCGGCACCATTCTCGATGACTACATCGACTTCAAGTTGATCGTGGTCGCGATAGTAGAGCAATCGGTAATCGCCTTCGGCTGTGGTGGTATGCTTGAGTAATTCCCCATAAACGAAGGTTTTCAGCACATTGCCGTAACGGCCGCGATCCTGCTGGACCTGAGCGGCACCGAGATCCAACAAAGTGGCCAGCAGACCGGAGTCGATAAACTGAAGTTTTGGGGTTTTCACGACTCGGTTAAGCTTGTTTTTGGCCCAGACCTCGACCCGCTTGAGCAGGTACATCTGCTCGAAAACACCGAGGTAACGAGCGGCGGTCTTGCTATCCAACTGAACCTGTCCACCCAGTTGAGTGTAGTTGCACATCTGGCCCGAGCCCTGTGCCAACCCGCGGAGGAAGCGCGGCAACTGGTCAAGTCTGTCGATGTTTGCCACCTCGCGGACATCGCGCTGAATAATGGCATCGATGTATTGCCTGGTCCAGGCGGTACGCCGTCGCGCCGTGGTACGAGAGACCGCTTCAGGATAGCCGCCGATCAGCACAGCTTCAACCAGTTCATCACCAACCACAGGGACAGACATCTTGAGCGGCTTCCCGTCGAAGGCCTGATCGATCCAATTTGCTTCGCTTCCTTGGATCTCGCTTTGCGACAGCGGCAGCAGCGTGCACGTTTCCATCCGTCCGGCCAGTGAATCGGCAACAGTCGGCAAAACCAGCAAGTTCGCCGACCCGGTGAGCAGAAAACGTCCCGGCCGTCGATCTTCATCCACACTTTTTTTAATGGCCAGAAGCAACTCCGGTGCCCGCTGGATTTCATCGATGATTGCGCGGTCAAGACTACGGATCATCCCCACTGGGTCCTCCCTGGCTGCGAGCAAGGTAAGCTCGTCGTCGAGGGTGAGGTAGCGCAGGTCCTGCTCGGCCATCTGGCGGACCAAGGTCGTCTTGCCGGCCTGACGTGGGCCGACAACCAGAACAACGGGCGTGTCTGCCATCGCTTCAGCGATGCGTGCTGTTGCCCGACGAGGATAGATTGATAATGAACTCATAAGGCATATTATATCGATAATTCGTAATATTTCAACGTATAATTCGGAATAGCTTGACGTGTGATTTGGAATTTACGCTCGTATAATTCGGAATATCTTGACGACTAAAGGGATGGGTGGATTAATATACCCTCTCAAGATTTTTGGCCCCAATTAACAATTGCAGGGAATATCGAATCCTGGGCTGTGCGACAGGCCATCGAGCTGCTTTCAGCCGATATGGAGTCCGCCATTTCCCTCGACAAAGCAGCGGAAACCGCGGGGCTGAGTCGCTATCACTTTTTACGGGTCTTTAAAAAAGCGACAGGAGTTCCCCCCCACGCCTACAGGACGGTAAAACGAATCGAAGTAGCCAAGTTACTCATCAAGCAGGGAATCCCCATCTCCCAGGTCGCCCTGGAAACGGGTTTTTCGGATCAAAGCCATTTTACCAATACCTTCCGCAACTATATTGGTTCAACACCCAGGCAATATCTCTCGGGCAGCTGAAAAGCCGCTGAAAAAGGAGAGGCGACGGGGCCTCCGTGTCCGTTTTCAAGCAATTTTCTACAATACACGACGTAATGTCCCGTGTATCTTCCTCAAAACAGCTCATTGAGGAGGAAAAATGGAAAGAATAATCGCGAGTGCTCAGGAAAAATTCCGGCTGATTACGGTCGGCTACCAGGCGGGAAGTACCTTTTGGCCCGTGGCCGCCCTCATTACGGCGGTGGTTCTCTGGGGAGGCTCATTTGTGGCTATGCGGGTCGCGGTGACGGCAATAGGACCAATGGCTGTTATGTGGTGCCGCATGATGATCGCCCTTAGCGACCGCTATAATCCATGGGGGCTCACTGCCTTGCAGATTGTTGCCGGTGCGGTTTTTTTCCTTCCTGGTGCATATTGGCTTACCCGGATACCTGGCGAGGGGTGGACTCTGTCACTGCTTCTTTCCCTGATTTTTCTTGGCGGCTTTGTGACATTCGGGGCCTTTGGCCTCTATAACTGGGGCATCAGTCATATCAGGGCGGCAAAGGCCTCTTCCTTTATCAACCTGGTGCCCGTCGTTGCGGTCATCCTGGGTTGGGCTGTTCTGGAAGAATCTCTCTCTTCTCGGCAATGCCTGGCAGCTCTCGCCGTCATCGCTGGAGTCATGCTCAGCCAAGCGGGAGATAAGCTGAATATCATATCACAGAAGGATTACTGAATTTCAAACCTCTCCTGGTCCAACCCCTTCATTGATATTTCCAGACGACCACTGACACGTCACAGCAAAATCTTATCCGACCAATGCACGGCAAACTTCACCAACCCGGTGAAGTGCTTGAGTTTCAGCTTCTCTTTGAGGTTCTCGCGGTAGGTGCCGATGGTCTTGATGCTGAGATGGAGGCGGTCGGCGATCTCCTTGGTCGAGTAGCCTTCGCCGATCAGCCGCAGGACCTCGAGTTCGCGGTTGGTGAGGATGTCGAGGGGAGATTTGCTGTCGGCGCTCTGCGGGCTCATCAGCCGTTTGAACACTTTTTCCTTCACCGAGTCGCTGGCGTAGATGTTGCCCTGCAGGACATGGCGGATGGCCTCGACCACCTTGGGAATCGCCTCCTGCTTCATGATATAGCCGAAGGCCCCGGCGAGCAGCGCACGCTCGGCATAGAGCGATTCGTCATACATCGACAGCACCAGCATGGGCAGCCCCTCGTATTCCTTCTTGACCTCCTGCACCAGATCCAGGCCGTTGCCGTCCTTTAAGGAGATGTCGATGATGATCAGGTCGGGGTGCAGCTCGGCGATGGCCGCACACGCTTTTTTCATCGACTCGATCGAGCCGCAGACCGTCAGATCGGGCTCCTTGTTGATCAGCTCGCTCATGCCGAGGCAGAAAATCGGATGATCGTCGATAATGAGGACTTTATATTTTTCCCGTGGGGCCATCGATTTTCTCCCTGTTTTCACTGCTCGTGGTGGGTCATTTCCGACTTCTTCATATAGATATGCAGAGTCGTGCCCTTTTCCCTGCTGCTGGCGATGTCGAGAAAGGCGCCGATGACCTGCACCCGGTATTTCATGATCTGCATGCCCATGCCCTTCCCGGTCTGACCGACCCGCTCTTCATCGATACCATGCCCGTCGTCGGCAATCAACAGATGAAGATAGTCGTCCTGCTCGACCAGCGAAATATCGATGGACGAAGCGCCGGCATGTTTGACCGCGTTGTTCACCGCCTCCTGGACGATATAGTAGAGATGGGTGGCGAGGGTGTTGTCGGTGATGTTCAGCGATTCGTCGCCGCTGAAGCTGCAGCGGATCCCCGCCGTCATCTCGGTGTGTTCGGCAAGGCGGGTAAGGGCCGAATGCAGGCCGTAGGCGACCAGATGGACCGGACAGAGCCCCCGCGACAGCCCGCGGGCCTTGGTGGTGGCATCGTCGATCAGGCCGACGATCCGCTCGGCCAGGGCCTCGCCTTCGCTGTTGTTTTCCTTCAGGGTCGCGTGCAGCGCCGAGGCCAGGCCGCCGATGCCGATGAGGTGCGGACAGATGTCGTCGTGGAGATCCTGGCCG
>CAYTVF010000300.1:0-3858 GCA_964441345.1 uncultured Desulfopila sp.
TTAGAAAAATGGTTTAGGTGCCAGAGAAACTTCCTGCAAGTAAGGACTTCTGAAAGTACTGTCCTGCTCACGGTAATGGCCGGCGGATATTTCTTCGATCCGGGTCATGAGATGGTTCAAGGGTCTGCCGACCAGCCGGCTAAAAAGCAGCGAATTGGCAATCATCAGACCGAAGACGACAAACAGCATGGGCAGCATCGACCGGAAAAACATCTGGAGTAAGATAGGCGAGATACTCGGCGTGATTGCCAAGGGAGCTCTTCTTCGATTCGTAGGAATAGAACCAGAGGCTGAAGATGCTGGTCACCGTGAAGATCGAAAGAACGATAGCGATGAGCTTCTTGGTGAGATCCTTGGAAAGCGTTTTCTGGGGACTTTTTATCGAAACCGGCATGCTGGCAACCTTCTTTATGACAAACAGGCCAATGTTAATAAAAATTGATCAGCCCATGTTTTTGCAATAACTGGGAATATTCTCCAGTTATTTTCATTTTCCTCAGTTCCTCGTCGAATTGCTCGCGGAGAGAATGGAGGTCTCGCTTTTTTGAGAAGGCGATATAACTCGGTACGCTTTCAATCAGCTGCGGCAGTCGTTCGACCTGCTGTTCTATGCCCATTTTCTTGATCGTATATTCGGCAACGTTGTAATTGCTCGGCAGCAAATCTATCCTGCCCTTGGCGAGTTTCTGAAAACTGTGGGTCAATTGGTTTGCCTTGTCAAGACGGATGAACTGCCGGTATTTGTCGAAGGCCTGGCCGTAACTGATGGTCGAGACTATGCCGATCCGGGCATTGTGGATCGAGGCGATGCGGCCGTCAAACTGGAAGGGACTCCCCTTTTTCTTATAAAAGAATAGTTCCTGGGCCATGAGAACCTCCTCGGAATACTCCAGAAACTGCTCCCTTTCGGCATTTCGGTAGGCGGTAAAAATAGCATCCGCCTTGCCGGCTGCGCACCATCTTTGCATATCCCGGACGGTATCGGTCAGTTCTACAATTGTCTTGATATGATCGACGATCTGTTTCGCATTTTTCTTCAAGGCATAGGCGGTCTCAAGATCGACCCGTTGAAAACGGATGGTGTTGCCGGGTATCGCCTGGCCAATGAGACCGAGGTCGCTGGAAATGACCGTCGCTATTTTAGTATAGCCGCCCACCGTCTGTTCGGCGAGGAGGATGATAGGCTGGCCGTTGGGAGGAATCTGCACGCCGCCCGGCAGGCTCGATTCCGATATAATGCTCGAAGGCTTGCCGGCCTTTTGTTTTATTGCCGGACCAGTGAGGCGATAGCCCATTCTGTTGGCCTCATGGCTTACAACGAATTCCGAACTGAAAAAAGTGTCCAGCCCCTCCTCAAAATAATCGTCCTGGGGGCCGGGAATAGCCCTGAGTATGATCCTCTCCTGGTATTTCGGCACCAGTTCCATCGGGATCCGCCGTGGTTCCGGCAGGGACCCGATCCCGCGGCACAGCCGGTCGTCTTTCTGCAGAGGGCGGCCGTTTAAGCCGCCGATGCCGGCGCTCACATTACAGGAGCGGCTGCCCATGACCAGGGGCACCTCGAACCCGCCGGTCACCGCGATATAGCCCCGGCATCCGGACTGCACCTGGCCGATTTCCAGGATATCGCCCGTTTTGACCCGAAACGACGACCAGCCGGCAACGGCTTCGCCATTGAGGGTAATCGGCATGCGCGCCCCGGTCACCGAAACATTGCCGTGATCGAGGGCGAACAAGGTCGGCCCGGCCACCGTACATTCCAGGACGGCCGCGTCGTCGCCGTTGCCGACCAGCAGATTGGCCATGGTTGCGGCGAAACAGTCCATAACGCCATTGACCGGCACTCCGTAACGCTGATAGCCATACCGGCCACGGTCCTGCACGGTGGTGAACAGTCCGGGAGAAATCACTTTGAAAAGCTGATATGAGGTTGTCATTATTGCGGCTTTGTCTTGAGTTTGATTCTTTGTTTTCACCTGCGCATCGGGCGAACGTCGATATTTCGCTCTTCGAGGGACTTGCGGATAGTCCGCACCATCTCCACCGCATGGGGATTGTCGCCATGCACACACAGAGTCTGGGCGGCAAGCTCGATGCTCTCGCCATTCACCGCCTCGATGCACTCCTTTGTGGCGATTCTCACCGCTCGCCTTACCACCTCATGGGGATCGGTAATCACCGCCCCCGGATTCTGCCGCGGCGCGAGCGTCCCTTCCGGGGTATACGCCCGGTCGGGAAAGGCCTCAAAGGCTATGGCAAGTCCGAATTCTTTTCCGGCCCGAGCCATTACCCAGCCCTTTTGCCCGGCCAACGTGACAAAGATTAAATTGCGGTTGACGCTTGCGATCGCCTCGGCTACAGCCATGGCGGTTTCCTCGTTTTCGACCGCGGTGAGATAAAGACTGCCGTGGGGTTTGACATGGGTGAGCACGGTACCATTGGCACGGCAGAAGGCATCCAGCGCCCCGATCTGGTAGATAAGGTAACACTTCAGTTCCTCGATGCCGACCTTCATGGGCCGTCTGCCAAACCCCAGCAGATCGGGATATCCCGGATGGGCGCCGCAATTGATGCCGTTCTGGGCGGCCAGCCTGACAGTCCTGTTCATCACCAGCGGATCGCCGGCATGCCAGCCGCAGGCGATATTGGCGGAGGTGATATAGGGCATGACTGCTTCGTCCATGCCCAGTTTATAGACACCGAAGCTCTCGCCCAGGTCGCAGTTCAGATCGATGGTTTTTTTTTCGTTCTCCATGGTTTCATCCGTTGTTTATTGTGCTTACGGTGAGCCGTCAGCTTCATATTTTTCCGCTATTTTCCGGGCGGGCAATTGGTCCCTTCATTTTCGTCACCCGCCAGAGCATCAAACTCCTCTTCGCTCACCGGCTTGAATTTGAGGATATTGCCGGCACTGAGCAGAAAGGGCTTGTCCCGCCTATAATCGAACAAATTCAGCGGCGTTCTGCCGATCAACTGCCAGCCGCCGGGGCTGGTAATGGGATAGACCCCGGTCTGACCATTCGCGATACCGACGGACCCGGCGGGAACCTTCTTTCTCGGCGACTCCAGCCGGGGAGTATGCAAAGCCTCCGGCAAGCCGCCGAGAAAGGGGAATCCCGGTGAGAAACCGAGCATATAGACGAAATAGTCGGGCTGGCAATGGAGGCGGATCACTTCCTCTTCGGAGAGATTGTTGCTAGTCGCCACAAAACCCAGGTCAGGTCCGAATTTGCCTCCATAACAAACCGGCAGTTCAACCACTTCCGGGGTTGGCAGAGCTATGTCGCCACTGCCCCGGTCTAGTTCGACAAGTTTTTCCTGCAATTGCCGAAATGAGGTAACGAGAGGATCGTAGAGGAGGGTAATCGACCGGTAGGCCGGCGAATATTCCACCACCCCTGCCGGCCGTTCCCGGTCCAGGGTCAGAATCATCGCCCGTATCCGATCATGGATCCGCGGCGAGATCCCTTCGCCAAACTCCATCATTATTCCTTGATCCCCGGCTATGCGAAAAAGCGGTTCATCATACAGAGTTGTTGTCATCACCGAATTCATCCCGAAAAAGTGTTAAAAATTGCTGCCCACTCCCCCATTTTCCCAATCTTTGTCGCTCTCTTACTAAACTTGTTATTATCAAAAAACATGCCACTGCCAACTCAATTTTTTTTTGTTAGAATACATGCCATTATCCATACCAGGTTGAGAGCTTCAGCCAACAACCCGAGTACCAGTTCTCCTTTTCAAGAATAATTTCTTTCTTATTGTAACGGGCATCCTCAGCTTCGGGGTATTGCAGCCGCCGTCCGGTCGTCCTGCCGTTGTTTCTTTTCAGCAAAATTGACGAAATGCTCAATTCGC
>CAYTVF010000301.1:0-3856 GCA_964441345.1 uncultured Desulfopila sp.
CCCCCTACCCCCTCCCGCAAGGGGCGGGGAGCTTTGTCAATAGAGCTGAATAGATACCACCCGGTTTTCCATAGAACCCGATGAACGTTCCAGGACGCGCCGGACGATTCATTGTCTGATTATTGCCCGCAGGCCGATTTTCACGCTGTCCGCCGAGTTTTCCGCCGAGTTATCCGCCTGTATATCCGCCAGCCGTTTCGGTGGAGAAAGGGTGATTCGATTGGCTTCCAGAGCCAGCTGCCCGGTGAAGTATTCCTGCACTGCATTCAGTCGCTTGTGCGCTAAGTCGAGCAGCATCGAGTCCTTGACGACAACCGGCTCAGGCTGCACGGGGGTAAATCCGGCCAGGATATCGGGGGGCATGGTCACCTCGATAAATTTGCCATCCGGTCCGGGTTTTTTGGGTAGTTCCTGCAGTTTCTTCTCATAAATGGCTTTACGTTTCTGCCAGTCTTCAAGGCGCTTCTGGTTGAGCTCATCGACCCTCTGCCGTTCGGCTGCTTCAAGCCGTCCGGCGATGGCTTCACTGTCGTTCTGCTTATCTACTCCCCCGGAAAGGGTCAATCCTAAATATGGATGAGACACGAGGAGGGCTGAATAGCGGATGAGTGTTTCCCTCCCCTTATCCGTAAGCACGCTCTCTCCCGGTAAAAATTCTGCCGATTCATTGCCGATGAGGTCGCTGAAATCCCCCGATGCCAGGAGCAGGGGTGAAACGGATGCCTTGACTATTTTTGTCTCCAGGGCGGTGAGGATTTCCTCAGCGAGAACGGTTCTGGCAACCGGAACACTCCGCACAAGATCAAAGTCCAGCTGGAATGAATCCTCCGGACCGGTAAGGAGCGCGAAGGTAAGAGCCGATTCGGCTTTCTCCGATACCGGTCCCACCCCGTTAAACACCATCGACCCGGTATTGCGATACTGCCCATCCTGCCACATGGCATCGAGGGTCAAATTAAAGGTACCTTCACTGGTGTCGACATCGGTTTGCGCGGCAAGCTGTTTATGGAAGGAGGCCAGAGGGTAGCCTTCAAGGGTTGCGCGAAATTTTCCGGACTGCTCCACGGCAAAGACATCCATGGTCCCCTGGATCGACATCACCGCTTCATCGAGTTTGCCGATAAATGAGAAATCACTCGCAGCGGCCGCGGCAGACCTGCGAATGCCTTTAATATTTCCTGTGAATTCAGTTACCTGTCCTTGCCAGTTAGGTTTCATCCTGTTGTCCTGGACGCGAAGTTTGCCGTTGCTGATTCGAATCTCCTGGATCTCGACTGGCGAACCGGCGGTCTTGGATTTATCGCCGGCTTGTTTTTCAGCTGCCGGCAGATGCTGCTGGAAAAAGGAGGCCAGCTGCTGCATCGGGTCGTCGTCCTTCCGGCCGATATGCCAGGTATATTCCGGTTGTTCGATTGCCGCGAGAGCGATCCCCAGATGAAAAGGCTCGGCGGTGTAGTCGATCCCCTGGAACACCGAATCTTCCCAGGCATAAATGGTCTTCGCGGCCTTCTGGACATTGGCCTTGGCCAGACGGAGTTCACCGGAAAAGCTCTGCCGCGGCAGGGTTAAAGATCCGCTGCCGGCCAGGGCACCGCTGAGGGAATTGAGAAGTTCCGAATCGGTAAAATTGGCAAAAACGTCTTCAGCGGCAAGCCCGGTGAAATCGGTCTTGATCGACAGGGCAAAGGGGGCAAGCCGAATATCTCCCTGGCATGAAAGGGAGCCTCCCGCTGGTGTTTGGGCGGTGAGGGTGAAATTGTCTCTTGATTTTTCCGGAGATTCAAGATTGCCGGCTTTGAGGGAAAGATTGTTGAACTGAATTTTCTGTTTGTCTTTTTTAGCTGGTATCAGGATTGCCTGGCCCTCGAGGTCGAGTCCCTGCAACCGGTTTTTGTCGGTGTTGAACTGGCTGAAAATTTTCGGTTTCTTGCCGGCCGTAAAGAGTGCGACACCATTTTGCAGGGCAATGGTTCCCCAGTTAATGGCGTTGCCGGCGGTGCTCAGGTTGGTTGCCTGCAGCAAGGGAGTTGACAGAACAGCCTGTTTATTTTCAAGAAGCTTGAAATTCTGTACGGTAAGCTCCCCGTCGGTCAGTTTGTAGCCGATCGCCGCGGCCGAATCGGTGGAGAAAGGAAAGGCGAGTTCTCCCTTGAGGTCGGCTGTCCCCTGCACGGAAAATTGTTTCTCCGTTCCCAACGCTTCCAGAAGCTCCTGGAAGTCCATTTTTACGAGATTGAGAGAGCCATTGAGGTTCTCCGGCGAGGAAAAGGTTCCCTGCCAGGAGAAAAGAGAAGCGGTGCCTTCTTTCTCGCCGCTCAGGCGGAACGATCCGAAATCCTTGTTTTTTTCTCCCGTAGAGACAGTTGAGTAATCTTTGACGTTCAACTGCAGGGTTTTCCAGGTCATCACCGGTTTCTGATCCTGCCGGGTCCGGTAATGACGAAATAATCCGTTATCGAGAATCAGCAGGTCCGTCGCCAGGGAAAATGGCGAGGCAGCAGCCGCCCCGGTTGGCGGGGTCGCTTTTTCTCTTTTGATCAGTTTGTTGATATTGCTTAGAAAAGAATCTCCAAACGAACTGATTGCCGGCTCCCTGAAGGCGATGTTGGTAAAGAGAAGCATTTTGGCGACAGGTTGCAGTTTGCCGCTCAGTTGAGCCGAAGGGGCGGTGACACTGATCGACTCATCCGGGGTCTGCAGTTCGGTGTCGGATACCTGCAGATCAAAACCGACGGAGAGTTTGTCATCGTCTTCCGCCTCCGGATTGAAGTGGAAATCGAGTTTTCCGTCAGCCTTGCCTTTTCTGAAGATAAACGGCAGATCGACCGGCAGGTATTCGGAATAGATCGGCAGATCGAGACCGTGCAGGTCGCAGGAGAGGTTGGTTGCCAGATTGGGTCCTCCGGGTTCGCCGACGTGTGCCTGGCCGGTCAGCTCGACCGGACTGCCATTGATGACGGCTGAAAATCGGGGATGAATATACTGGTCCGCCCGAAAAGGGATGTTGGACAGGGCGGGCAGGTCGAGTTGGATATTATTGATGGTATGGGTTTTGCCGGCCGGCAGGTCGTTGAAGAGGACCTTGCTGTTTTTGATGGCGATATTATTTAACGAAAAGAAAAATGGCAGGTCGGAGAAATCCATGATTTCCGAACCCTTGCTGTCCGGTTTTCGGCGGAGGAGTCGATCGAGGTTATATGTGCCGTCCAATTCCCGGGTGATGCTTACGTCCAGTTCCTCGACGAGGATCGTATTGCAGACCAGATCCCGCCTGAGCAGTGACAAAGGGGCCAGGTCGGCTGTTATTGTCTTCAGCGACAGGAGAGTGGGACCTGCCTCGGTGAGAATTTTGACATCCTTCGTTGCAAAGTGAAAGGTAAGCGGATTGAAAGAAATTTTGCCGGGGTCGAGTATCATTCCGGTTGTTTCCTGGAAACTTACCGGCAAGGTCCTGGTGATATAGTAAGGTATTCCGAGAAAACCGATGGCATTGTAGAGCCCGATCAAAAGGGCAACGGCAATCAGCCAGAGCCAGATCCGGCTTGGTTTAAAACGATCAGGCCTTCTTCCTTCAGGGCTTTCAGGGTCTTTTACAGCGACCGGATCGACTCCAGGTTTTTTATCCCTGCCCGGCGGCGTGGAAGGCTTGGGTAATTCTATAGGAATGTTGCCAAAATGATCGGACATAACAGTTCAAACCAGAAATATCGGATGTTTGTTTTCCCCTGATGGTTGGCGGAAGGCCCATCGAAGAAATCTTAAACGAAAGAGTTGGATAATCGGTACATACACGGCGCATATACGGTGCCTATACTTATCCTATTGACAGAAATCTGTAAATTGAAGATATGCAAAA
>CAYTVF010000302.1:0-3850 GCA_964441345.1 uncultured Desulfopila sp.
TGTGCATAAGATTCCAATGAAATGCAACACGGATTTGATGGCGAACGGAAGAATCTGTTCTACTGCCAGTCGAGAAGACGTCTCTCCCCTTCCAGCGCGCGGATCCCGGTCACATCCTGGGTCACCTCCAAACATCCCCGGTAACGGTTCTGCCGGTCGAACACGGCGAAGTAGCGGATATGGATGAATTTGCCGGCGAAATTGATCCAGAATTCCGCCGTGCGTCTCTTGCCGGCCCGGAAACCATCGAGAATCAGGTTGACGTTTTCCACCGAGTCCGGCGGATGGCAGTTCTGTACCGAGCGGCCGATTACCGCGGGACTGCGCGGGAAGATCCGGTCGGGGCAGTCCGAGTAGTAGACGACATTGTCGTTCTCGTCCACCAGGGAGATATCCACCGGCAGGTGGGTGAGCATCAGGTTGATCATCTCCAGGCTCAATCTGCCGGTCTCCATCTCAAACAGACCTTCGGCGACCTGCGCCATCGCCCGCGGACGGACGGCCGTCATCTCCGGCGGCGGCTCGATCCACGCATAGCCGATCGCTGCCTCGCCCTGCCGAACTGCATGCCAGTCTTCATCGTCCAGGACATCGAGGGACATCGGGAAAAGGATATGTTCCTCTTTGTAGATCATCAAACCGATCTGCGACAGCACATCCTTGACGGTCGCAGTCATATCCAGCAGCTTTTGGTCGACAAGCTGTTGCTTCGCCTGTTTGACAAGCCCGCGAATATCGTCATGGATGGACCACATCACCTTGGAAGGCGCGGTTACCCCATGTTTTTCCAGCAAGGGGAAGAGCTGGTTTTCCTTTCTGGTATAGTGAATGGCCACCTTTTCAAGATCGGTCAACTGCCGCTGGAAATGATCGGCTTTCGCCTCGAGTTTGAGGAGCTGCTGCGGCTCGACGCATTCCCCAAGCAGCGCGGTGAGCCGAGCGATGATCTTTTCGGTCTCGCGATTTTCCAGCATAAAGGTATACACCGGATGTCCCGGCATCATATCGGGAACCGGCGTCGCCCCCAGGGAATCCTCGAACATTGCGACATGGAGATCGCAGAGCCGGCGCACCTCTTTCTCCGGCATGCCTTCATCCATCAGGCTCTGCTCCAGATCGGCGATTTCGGTGGCGGTAACGCCCCGGACCACGGCGGCAAACTGCTCCTTGAGTTTGCCGAGATCCTCACCGCGATGGATGGCCTGAACGATCTCCTTCAGCCGGTTCTGCTTGACGGGATCGATGTATTTTTTGCCGGCAAAGGCCGGAAACCCTGCCCTGCCGTGAATTTCGATCTCCTCCCGGAGGTCGTCGACCAGTTCGTCGACATCCTCGCCACCGATACCGGCGACCTGACTGAGCGATGCGACCCGGCCTATGGTCTGACGCATCAACGGATTTTTGAGGTTTTTATAGCGGGAATTTCGACCCGCCAGGAAATCCTCCAGAAACGGATAGGCCGACAGCAGGTCATGTATTTTGGTTTCGCTCGAAATCTTCATGGTTTCTCTCTCTCAAATGGGTGGAATGCGGTTGGTAAACATGGGACGGTTATCGCAGCATCCGACTTGCAGAATCGAAACTATCATCACTATGATAATCATTCTTACCATGAAGTGAATGTGCGATCACGCAGGAGGTTTTCCGAGTCCCTAAAAGAGAAGCCATTCGAGAAGCCATTCGAGAAGCCATGCCGAAAGTGGCGGGAACGGTTCCCGCCACTTCCGCCGGGATTACAGGTCGACACCCAATTTTTCCCAGACCGATTCGTTGTCGCCAATCTCCGGCCGTTTCAGGTGCGGATAGGTCTTGATCAGAAAATAGGCAAGCGGCAACACCCCGAAGACGATGATCACCGTATCGGGGATTATCCTGATATTGCCAAGGGCGATGATGCCGTCCAATTCGAAGAATTCCGCGCTCCTTGCCATCCAGATCCCGTCTTTAAAAGCGATCCAGGTCTGGATCAGACCGACCGGCAGCAGGGTGACGAAGGCCATGAGAAAGAGCCCGCCGTTCAAGCCCCAGAAGGAGACTTTGAGGATCGGGTCGTTCCAATGGGCCTTATCGACCATGCCCCGCCAGGAGAACAGCAACAGGGCGATGGACAACATGCCGTAGGTGCCGAACATGGCGGTATGGCCATGGTGCATGGTCAGGTAGGTGCCATGCTCGTAGAAATTGACGATCGGCAGATTGATTAAAAAGCCGAAGATGCCTGCGCCGAGGAAGTTCCAGAACGAGGCGGCAACCAGAAAATAGAGCGGCCATCGATAGCTGAAATCCTTGCCCTGCTTTTTGATGTCCCGGTACTCCATCAGGCCGCGCACCACCAGGGTCAGGAGCGGTACCGGCTCCATCGAGGAAAAGACCGAACCCAGTCCGACCCAGAAGGCCGCCCCGCCGAACCAGTAATAATGGTGGGCGGTGCCGACTATGCCGCTTAAAAAAGTGATGGCCGCGGTAAAATAGGCCACCCGCAGGGCCGCCTGGGCGGAGGCCAGCCCCATGGCCACCATCATCAGGGCGATGACGGCGATGCCGAAGAACTCAAAAATCGATTCGACCCAGAGATGGACCACGAACCAGCGCCAGTAGTCGGCCATGGTCAAGTGGGAACCCTTGCCGTAGAAGAGCCCGAAGCCGAAGAAAAGCACCACCAGGACGGCGCTGAACACATAGAACCAGATCAGGGCGCTGAAATCGTCCTTGTGCGCCCCCAGGTGATTGACGACCGCCCGGTAGACGATCAGCAGCCAGAAGATCAGGCCGCCGAACAGCAGGATCTGCCAGAGACGCCCCAGCTCCAGAAACTCCCAGCCCTGATGGCCGAGGCCATCCAGGTGGTGGCGATCCAGAATACCATCAGCTGCAGGTGCCAGGACTTCGCCCAGTTATAGGAGATGAACTTGCCGACAAAGGCGAAATAGAAGCTGCCGGGATGAATGGTATAGTGGGCCAGGAGCCCGCCGAAGGTGGTCTGCACCAGAAAGAGCATGATCACGACGATAAAGAACTTGGCGGCATAATACTGGCTGGTGGTGAGCGGCATATCGATCAACTTGTCGGCCAGGGCCACGCCCTTGGATTCCCCGTACCAGATATGATGCCGGTGAATCCAAAAGACGAAAAGGCCGAGCACCAGGAGCAGGGCGAACACTCCGGCAATGGAATAGAAATAGGTTCCGGTGCTGGGCACGTTGCCGACTCTTCTATCCGGCGGCCAGTTGTTGGTGTAGGAATAGTCCTTCCCCGGCCGAAGCGTACCCGCGGCCCAGGCCGTCCAGAAAAAGAAACGGGAGATATCGAGCCGCTCTCGGCTGTCGGCGATGGTATCCGGCAAGAGGCCGAATCGCTGGAAGCCTTGACTGAACATGCCGTTCCAGTAGGCGGTGATCCGGTTCACCCCCTCTACCTGGGCCGCTGTCAGCTTCAGGGTATCGGTGGCGCTGTCGTAGCGATTCAGCTTGATCTCGTGGGCGGTTTTGGCATCGACGAGCTTTATCTGCAGCTCATCCAGAGCGGCGTACGGTTTACCATAATCCCGACTGGCATGATAATCGCCCACCGCCTCGGCGAGAATATGCAGGGAAAGCGCGGAAAATTCAGGCCCCCGCTGGGTGCCGTACCCCCATACCGCACCCTGATCCATCAGGCCGTAGCGCTGATAGACGTTCTGGCCGTTCATGATATCGTCCCGGCCGAACAGGAGTGCACCGTCGGGCCCCGCCACCTTGCCGGGATAGGGAGCCAGATCCTTTTTCATAGCGATACCACCGCCCAGCAGAATGGCCATGGCCACGACAAAGCAGATGATCGATGCCCATTTCAGTGATCTTACCGTCATACG